>CAXUCZ010000096.1:0-9276 GCA_964249675.1 uncultured Acetobacteraceae bacterium
GCGTTCCAGGACAGGATGTCGAAGGCCGCCGGCTTCTCGCCCATCAGGTAGTTGTTGACGACGTTCGCCCAGATCAGGTCGTTCGAGCGCAGCAGGCTGAACATGTTGGACATCTGCCGGCCGTCGAGGTAGCCGCGCTCGAGCATCTGGCGCTCGACCACGTCCATGCCGTCCTCGCCGAGGAACATCGCGGTGTCGCCGACCTGGGCGAAGTCCTGCAGCGAGACCATCAGCGTGGCCGAGGCGAAGCGGTCGTCGCCGCGCTTGGCAAGCCAGGCCAGCGCCATCGAGAGCATGGTGCCGCCGATGCAGTAGCCCATGACGTTGAGCCGCGGCGCGCCGGTGACTTCGCGCACGATGTCGCTGGCGGCCAGGCAGCCGAGCCGGACATAGTCCTCGAAGCGGGTGGCCTCCATCGACGCGTCGGGGTTGCGCCACGAGACGACGAACACGGTGAAACCCTGCGCGACGAGCCAGCGGATCATGCTGTTCTTGGCCTGCAGGTCGAGGATGTAGAACTTGTTGATCCAGGGCGGCAGCACCAGCAGCGGCAGGGCGTGCACCGCCGGCGTGCTCGGGGCGTATTGGATCAGCTCGATCAGCGCGTCGCGGTGGACGACGCGGCCGGGGGTGAGAGCCAGGTTGCGGCCGGGGGCGAAGGCGTCCGCATCGGTGATCGACAGCCGGCCCTCGTTCAGGTCGGCGAGCAGGTGACGCAGGCCGTCGGCGAGGCTGCCGCCGCCGGTCTCGACCGCGCGCTTCATCGCCGCCGGGTTGGCGAGCAGCGCCAGCGAGGGGCTGGTGGCGTCGATGAACTGGCGCAGGTGGAAGCCGACGCGCTGGCGCTCGGCGGCCGGCACCGCGGCCAGGCGCTCGGGCTCGGCCAGCCAGTCGGCGGCGAGGAAATACAAGTCGCGCAGGGTGCGGAAGGCAGGGTTGGACTGCCATTCGGGCGCGACGAAGCGCTTGTCCGGCCGTGCGGCCGCCGTTGGCGCGGCACCCTCGGGCAGGCCCATCAAGCGGCGCCCGGCCTCGCCCCAGGCGTCCATCACGCTGCTCCACATGCTGGCCTGCAGGCGCGACAGCGAGGCGATCGCGTCCGCCGGGCGCTCCAGCGTGCCGAGCCAGACGAGGCGCAAGCTGCGCGCGATCTCGGCCCAGTCGACGGGAACGATCTCGCGCAGCGGGTTGGCGTTCCAGGCCTGGTCGAGCGCGCGCAGGAGGGGGTCGCGCTCCAGGCTTTGGCGCAGCTGCTGCACGCTGCCCGCCAGCATGGCCCCGACCGCCAGGTCGGTCGCTGCCGCCTGGTCCGCGGCGGCCGGTGGCCCGCTCGCGTCGGCGGCCGGCGGCTGGCCGCGCGCTGCCAGCGAACTCGCCCAGCTGGCCCAGATCGCCATCGCGCCCGCGGCGTCGGCAAGGCTCGGCCAGCCCGCCGGTCGATCGGCGCCCGGCGGAGGCGCGCTTCCACTCGACATTGCCTGCCTCCCTGCTATCCCATGCCGTCACGACCCGAAACGCGCCGTCACGGCCGGCAGCGTGCGCCTGCGCGGTTTGCCCCCGCAAGCGTCCGTCGTCACGCGGCCGCTGCGACGCCCCGTCCGCCATCGGAGGAGATCGTGTCCGTGCATCATGACCTGCTGATCACCGGCGGCACCTGCATGCTGCCGTGGGGCGAGGCGGAGGCCGATATCGGCATCAGCGACGGGCGGATCGCCTGGATCGGCGCGGCCGGCCGGGGGGGTAGCGCGGACAGCACGGTGGATGCGCACGGGCTGCATGTGCTGCCCGGCCTGATCGACCCGCATGTTCACCTCCGCGATCCCGGCGACCGCGATGTCGAAAGCCTCGGCAGCGGCACCCGGGCGGCCGCGCTCGGCGGCCTCACCTGCGTGTTCGACATGCCCAACACGATGCCGGCGATCACCGATGCGGCCCGGATCGGCTGGAAGCAGGCCTACGCCGAGCGTGAGGCGTGGTGCGATGTCGGTCTCTATGTCGGCGCGACCAAGGCCAATATCGACGAGCTCGCCGCGCTCGAGCTGATGGACGGGGTGGCGGCCGTCAAGGTGTTCGCCGGCAGCTCGACCGGCGACCTGCTGGTCGAGGACGACGCCTCGATCGAGGCGGTGCTGAGGTCGGGACGCCGGCGCGTCGCCTTTCACAGCGAGGACGAATACCGGCTGCGGGCCAGGCGCGAGCTGTTCAGGACCGGCGACCCGTATCGCTGCCACATGGCGTGGCGCGACCCCGAATGCGCCTTTCTCGGCACCCGGCGGATCATGGCCCTGACCCGGATCACCGGTCGGCCGACGCACATCCTGCACGTCTCCACCGCCGAGGAGTTCGAGTACCTGCAGGCGTTCCGCGACGTCGCGACCGTCGAGGTGCTGGTCAACCACCTGACGCAGGTCGGGCCGGAGTGCTACGACGCGCTGGGCGGCTACGCCGTAATGAACCCGCCGATCCGCGATCAACGCCACTACGAGGCGGCCTGGGAGGCGGTGCGCGACGGCCGGGTCGACACCATCGGCTCGGATCACGCGCCGCACTCCCGCGCCGCCAAGGAGCGGCCGTGGCCGGACTGCGCCGCCGGGCTCACCGGCGTGCAGACGCTGGCGCCGCTGATGCTCGATCACGTCGCGGCCGGACGGTTGTCGCTGGGCCGGATGGTCGACCTGATGAGCGCCGGGCCGGCGCGGGTCTACGGGCTGCTGTGCAAGGGCCGGCTGGCGAGCGGCTATGACGGCGACCTGACGCTGGTGGACCTGAAACGGCGGCGGCGGATCGAGCGCGCCTGGCTCGCCTCGCCGGTGCAGTGGAGCCCGTTCGAAGGGCACGAGGTCACCGGCTGGCCGGTGATGACGGTGGTGCGCGGCCAGGTGGTGATGCGGGACGACGAGGTGCTGGGGGAGCCGGTCGGTCGGCTGGCTCGGTTTGGTTGAGGCGGAGGAAGGCTAGGGCTCTGCCCTGGACCCGTCACGCGCTAGCGTGCATTCGCCCGACGGGCCCGGGAGGCCCCAAACCTCGCTTTATTAAGCGAGCATCTTCTACAAAGCTGAGCGCTGTGGAGGGCGAAATACCGCAAGATTAGGGAGTGGTTGGTATCAGGGCGTCTTGGCCCGACGCCCCACTCTCGGCAAAATAGATGTGTTATTTCAAAGACTTACGAAAATCTTGCCTATAGGCAAGATTTTCAGGGTCTTTGCCGGAGGGCAACCTGAGGAGATGCTTAGCACAGCCGGCGCATCGTCTCATCGAAGATGGGGTCTGGGGCCGCGGGCCCTAGCGGAGTTCAGAGGCAGAGCCTCTGGCCTTTCTTGCCTGCTCTCCTTTGTCTATTGTCCGCCTCGGCTGAAGGGACTGCAGGCAGGTGGCCGAACTCTACGACGAGATCCGCGGCGAGTATCGCGCGGATCAGGCCCGCATCCTGGTCAGGCGATATGGCTGGATGGCGGCGGTGCTGGTGCTGGTCGTGCTGCTGGGCGTCGGCGGTTGGCAATACCGCCGCTGGCGGCAGGGCCAGGCGGCAGCGGCGGCGGCGGCTGAGCTGCTGCAGCAGATGCAGCTTGCCGACGCGCCGGGCGGGCCGCATGCGGGCGTGTTGCCGGGCCTGGCGGCGATCGCCGGCGGCGCGCCGGTCGTCTACCGGGTGCTGGCGACGCTGCGCGCGGCGTCGATCCGGGCCGAGACGGGCGACGTCAAGACGGCGGTTGCGCGCTGGGACCAGGTGGCCGCCGACGGCGCCGCGCCCCGGCTGCTGCGCGGCCTGGCGACCCTGCTGTCGGTGCAGCACCAGGTCGGGCAGGGCGAGCCGAACCTGCTGATCGCCCGGCTTGGCGGGCTCGAGGGGCAGGCGGATCCATGGCGGCCGCTGGCCGAGGAGACCCAGGCATTGATCGAGCTGCGCGCCGGCCAGCAGCGGCAGGCGACCGACCTGCTGCGGCAGTTGCAGGCCGATCCGCGGGCGCAGGAGGGCGTACGCGGACGGGCGCGAGCGCTGCTGCAGGCGCTTGGCGCCGAGCCGGCGGCAGGCCTGGTAGCCGATGGCGCCGGTGGCGAGCAAGGGAACTGATGGTGGCCGGACGAGACGACGAGGCGCGCGCCGCGGCGCTGCGCACCACCCGCCGCGGCCTGCTGCGCGGGAGCGCGTGCGCCGCAGCGCTGCTGCCGCTGGCGCTGGCCGGATGCAGCGCCTTCGACAACATCTTCGAGGACGACAAGAAGATCCTGCCCGGCCATCGCGAGAGCGTCCTGGCGCCGATGCGCGGCTTGAGCATCGACGACAGCCTGACCGAGGCGGTGACGGTGCCGCCGCCGAACTTTAACAATTCCTGGCTGCAGACCGGAGGCACCGCGTCGCACCTGATCGGCAACCCCGCTCTTCCCGCCATCAACCAGGCCTGGCAGGCCTCGATCGGGCATCCCGGCGGCTACCGCGACAAGCTGATCGCCCAGCCGGTCGTGTTCGCCGATCGCGTCTGGGTGATGGACAGCCGCGCGACCGTCACCGCGTTCGACCTGGCGAGCGGGGCGCGGGTCTGGCGGGTCGACACCCGTTCCAAGGACGATCGGGGCGCGACGGCGACCGGCGGCGGCATCGCCTATGCCGACGGCCGTCTCTACGTCGTCACCGGGCGGGCTGACGCGCTGGCGCTCGAGGCCGGCTCGGGCGCGACGCTGTGGCGCGTGTCGACCACGATGCCGGCGATGGGCGCGCCGACGGTCGAGGGCGGCATCCTGTATTTCGGCACCATCGACCAGAAGCTGCGGGCGCTGTCGCTCGCCGACGGACATCAGATTTGGGAGTATCAGGCCAGCCCGACCGACAAGGCGGTGCTGGAGCAGCCGCCGCCGGCGGCCGCGAACGGCGCCGTCGTGGCCGGCTTCGCCTCGGGCGACATCGTGGCGCTCGATGCGCGCACGGGCGCGGTCGACTGGAGCGACAACCTGGCCGCGGTGCGCAATCAGAACGGGCTGACGGACTTCTCCTCGATCGTCGCGGCGCCGGTGATCCAGGACGGGACGGTCTACGCGGTCGGCCTCGGCGGGCTGTTCGTGGCTCTCGATCTGCGTTCGGGCCGACGCGTCTGGGAGGATGACACCTCCGGCAGCCGCACGCCGTGGGTGGTCGGCGGCTGGGTGTTCATGATCAACGACGAGCAGAAGCTCGTCTGCTTTCGCGCCGCCGACGGACGAGCGCGCTGGATTTCCGACCTGCCGCGCTACGGCAACGCGGCGAAGCAGAAGGACCCGATCTACTGGGCCGGGCCGTTGCTCGCCGGCAGCAAGCTGTTCGTCGTGTCCGATCACAAGCAGATGCTTGTGCTCGATCCGACGACGGGCAAGCAGGTCAGCTCGCTCAAGCTCAAGGCGCCGGTCTCGGTCTCTCCGATCGCTGCCGCCAGCAAGATGCTGGTGCTTGGCGATGACGGCATGCTGACGGCGTACCACTAGAGCGCGTCCGGCAATGCTAGTAGGCTCGGTGCCCGGCGCCGTTTGCGCGTCCGTCCCTTACGGCCGCACGGCGGCTCCGATCCGGTTCTCGAAAGACAGGCCAGCTGACTCATCCCAGCGCATTCTCGAACGGGCTCGCTCCAGAGTGAGGGCGTGCGGATGACCTTGCCGGTGGTGGTCATTGCGGGGCGGCCGAATGTCGGCAAGAGCACGCTGTTCAATCGGCTGGCCGGCCGGCGGCACGCCATCGTCTCCGACACGCCCGGCGTGACGCGCGACCGCAAGGACGCCGAGGCGATGCTGCGCGGGCGGGCGGTGCGGCTGATCGACACCGCCGGCCTCGAGGAGTCGGCACCCGACAGCCTGTATGGGCGGATGCGGGCCTCATCGGAGGCGGCGGTGCAGGACGCCGACCTGGTGGTCTTCGTCGTCGACGCGCGCGCCGGGATCACGCCGGCGGATCGCCATTTCGCCGCTTGGTTGCGCAAGCAAGGGCGGCCGGTGCTGCTGGTCGCCAACAAGGCCGAGGGGCGCGGCGGCGCGGCGGCGGCGATGGAGGCGTTCGCGCTCGGCCTGGGCGAGCCGCTCGCCGTCTCGGCCGAGCACGCCGAGGGGATCGCCGACCTGATGGGCGAGATCGCCGACCGGCTGCCGGAGGAGACCGTCGAGGCCGACGGGGACGCCAGGCGGCCGCTGCACCTGGCGATCGTCGGGCGGCCGAATGCCGGCAAGTCGACGCTGCTGAACCGGCTGCTCGGCGAGGAGCGGATGATCACCGGCCCGGAGCCGGGGCTGACGCGGGATGCCGTCGCGGTGCGGCTGCGCGATGCGGAGGGCGAGATCGAGATCGTCGACACGGCCGGATTGCGGCGGCGGGCGCGCGTCGAGGTCGGGCTGGAGAAGATGTCGGTGAGCGCGACCATCGAGGCGCTGAAGATGGCGGAGGTGGTGGTGCTCTGCGTCGACGCCGCGCTCGGGCTGCATGAGCAGGACTTGCAGATCGCGCGGCTGATCGAACGGGAGGGGCGGGCCTGCATCCTGGCGCTGAACAAGTGGGATGCAGTCGAGGACCGGGAGAAGCGGCGCGGGGGGATCGCCGACCGGCTGGAGACGTCGCTGGCGCAGATGAAGGGGATCCCGGTGGTGAGCTTCTCGGCGCTCACCGGCGCCAACGTGAGCAAGCTGCTGCCGGTGGTGCGCCGGGCGGCGACGATCTGGAACACGCGGGTGGCGACCGGCGAGCTGAACCGGTGGTTCGAGGGCGCGCTGGAGCGCCACCAGGCGCCGCTGGTGGAGGGGCGCAGGCTGAAGCTGCGCTACATCACCCAGGCGAAGGCGCGGCCGCCGACGTTTATCGTGTTCGGCACGCGGGCGGAGCAGACGCCGGAGGATTACCAGCGCTATCTGGTGAACGGGTTGCGCGAGACGTTCAAGCTGCCGGGGACGCCGATCCGGCTGCAGTTTCGGGGCACGACCAACCCGTATGCGGATCGATGACGACGCCTTGGTCATCGCGCCGACGCTGCCCGGTCCTCGCGGCGGTTTGCTGCTTTGCGACCGACTCGGCGACGGACAGCGCCAGGGTGGATGCCTAGCGGAGAGGAAGGCCAGGGGCCTTGCCCCTGGACCCCATTAAAGGCGGAGCCTTTAAAATCCATTTCCATTCGGTGGCGGTGTCGGTGCCCGGACGCTGGCTTTGCTTCTGGGGAACCGCGCCACGCACGTTGCCTTTACCTAACGGATGCGCATTGGAGGCAGGCACGTGGCCAAGACGGCGAAGAAGACAGACCCGAAGCTCTGGGACAAGGTCAAGCAGGAGGTTACCGAGGGCGACAAGGGCGGCAAGCCTGGCCAGTGGTCGGCGCGCAAGGCGCAGCTCGCGGTCGGCGAGTACAAGCAAGAGGGCGGTGGCTACCAGGGTGCGAAGAGCGCCGACAATTCGCTGTCGAAATGGGGTGAGGAGGAGTGGGGCACCAAGTCGGGCGAGGCCAGCGGCCAGACCGGCGAGCGCTATCTGCCGAAGGCGTCGCGTGAAAAACTCAGCGATGCCGACTACAAGCGCACGACGGAGAAGAAGCGGGCCGACACCCGGAAGGGCAAGCAGTTCTCCGCTCAGCCCGAGGATGTCGCCAAGAAGACGGCTGCCGACCGCACGCCGAACGATCTGTCGGCGATGACGCGACAGGAGCTGATGCAGCGGGCCCGGCAGACAGGCGTCAAGGGACGCTCGGGGATGAACAAGCAGCAACTTCTGCAGGCGCTGCGCGCATGAGCGAGGCGTTTTCGGAGGACGAGCGCCGTTCGATCCGGGAGGAGTATCGGGCTGTCGTCAACATGACGCCGGCGGCGCTCACGAAATGGCTGGAGAGCGAGGAGAGCCGCAGTGTCGGCATGACCAGCGAGGGCGAAAAGGTGACGAAGGCGGGCGGCGGCGAGGCGGTCGGGCATCATATGGGCGAGCGCATCGTCGAGATCGGCCATAAGAAACAAGCCGCGCTGGACGACAACGACTTCGCCGACATGCGCAAGGTGGTCGGCTATGTTCACCGCCATTCCAAACAGCGTCCGTCCGGCGACGTCAGCGATACACGGTGGCGGCATTCGCTGATGAACTGGGGGCACGATCCGTTGAAGAAGGCGTAAGCAAGCGCTTCTTTTTGAAAAAAGAAGCAAAAACTTTTGCGTCCGCTGTCGCGGCCCGGATCGGGACGTGCGCTGTTACATGGATAAAAGTTTTTTGGTTCTTTTTTACAAAAAAGAACCGCTTACTTGCTTGCTACAATACACGATCCATGTTGCGAGAAATCGGGCAGGCATAACGCCGCGATGTCAGGCGCCACTGCCGTCGGCGATTTCAGCGTTCGTGGGTCCTCGGCGGGGAACGCCATGGCGCGCAGGCGCGTCGCGGTGCGGCCGGGATCGAACAGGTTGACCCGCAGGCTCGTGTTCTCGACCTCTTGGGCCCAGGCTTGGACGATGTTCTCCAGCGCCGCCTTGGTGGCGCCGTAGATGCCCCAGTAGGCGGTGGGCGCCTGCGCGATCCGGCTGGTCAGGAACACGGCGCGGCCGGCCTCGGCGACGATGAGCAGCGGGGCGCAGGTGCGGATCAGGCGCCAGGTGGCGGTGAGGTTGACGGCGAGGGCGTCGGCCATGTCGCGGGGTTGGATGTGGGCGACGGGGGTGAGCTTGCCGAGGGTGGCGGCGGCGTGGACCAGGATGTCGAGGCGGCCGAAGCGGGTGGCGATGGAGGGGCCGAGGGCGTCGATGCCGGTCTCGGTCTTGAGGTCGAGCGGCAGCAGGGTGAGCGGGGCGCCGCCGGCTTGGCGGGCGAGGTCGTCGGTTTCCTCCAGGCCGCCCTGGCTGCGGCCGGTGGCGACGATGTGGGCGCCGAGGCGGGCGAGCTCGATAGCGGTGGCCTGGCCGATGCCGCGGGAGGCGCCGGTGACGAGGGCGACGCGGCCGCCGAGCGGCAGCGCGACGTCGCCCGTCAGCGGCCGGGTGGTCAATGCACGTTCAGCAGCGACAATTGGCGTTCGGAGTGATCCGACTTGTCGTCGAAGTCGGGCAGCGGGACGGGGTATTCGCCGGTGAAGCAGGCGTCGCAGAATTGCGGACGGGCGGCGTTGCGGCCGGACTTGCCGAGGGCGCGATACAGGCCGTCGAGCGAGATGAAGGCGAGGCTGTCGGCGCCGATCAGGGCGGCCATGGCGGCGACGTCGTTGCGGGCGGCGAGCAGCTTGGCGCGCTCGGGCGGGTCGATGCCGTAGAAGCAGGAGTGGGGGGGGGGCGGCGAGGGGATCCGCGTGTGCGCCTGGGAGGCCC
>CAXUCZ010000097.1:0-1928 GCA_964249675.1 uncultured Acetobacteraceae bacterium
TACTGGGCCACCGGCGCCGGCGCCGCGCTCGCCACCAAGCTGACCCTCTCGGCCAGCAAGCCCTACCTCACTCTGACCACGGCCGTCGGCGCCGCCACCTGGGACAGCACGGCGGGTCGGCACCAGTAATGACGAGAAAGGCGAGGGGCGTCGCCCCTCGACCCCATTAAAGGCGGATCCTTTAAAATCCATCTCGAAGCTAAAACGTTCCAACTGGATGCAAACGGGACCATCCTTAAGTAATGGATTGTAAAGGCTCCGCCTTTACCGGGGTCAAAGGGCCGAGCCCGTTGCCTTACTGTCCTTCTCACACCATCCAGGCACGATTTGCTGGTGACGAACCGATTTTGATGAGGTTATAACCCGGAGCGGTCTCCCGCCCGGCGCTCATTCGCCTTCTGATCATGTCGCAGGATTGGACATTGCTCGAATGAGCTGCCGCCTCCCGCCGTCCTTGCTCTGCCTGGCCGCCGCCCTGCTCGCCACCCCTGCCGCCGCCGGCGATATCGACCTCGGCATGGTGGACAGCCAGGCCATCCAGACCCTGAACGGCAGCGACGCCGCCGCCGTGTGGAACCGCCATTTCAGCGTCTACGACGATCTGGGCATCGCCACCGTGCGCGCCCAGACCGGCTGGTCCGACCAGCAGTTCCCCGACGGCACGTGGCGCGACTCCACCGAGCTGCCCTACATGCAGTCCGCCGTCGCCCACGGCCTGCGCCTGTCGATCGACCTTGAAACGATCGCCGCCCCGCCCGCTTGGTTCATCGACGCCAACCCTGACGCCCGCCTGGTCGACCAGAACGGCCTCACCACCCAGTACCAGACGATCAGCTACTGGTGGCCCGGCCTGCCCGCCCTGATCCACGCCAAGACCGACGCCATGCTGGGCATGCTCGCCGCCGCCGGCATGCTCTCGGCGGCCAACAGCGTCACCGTCTCGCTCGGTCCCGCCGACGAGCCGCTTTACCCGCCGCAATGGACGATCGGCGTTGGCTCGGTGGCGCCCGGCTTCTGGTGCTACGACGTTCACGCCCAGGCCGATTTCGTCGTCCAGATGACCGCCAAATACCACACCATCGCCGCCGCCAACGCCGCCTGGGGCACCAGCTACGCCAGCTTCGCAACGCTGAGCGTCCCCCACCCCGGCGCCGCGCCGGCCGCGGAGTGGGCCGACGTCATCGCCTGGTATCGCAACGCCAAGCGCGCCTTCATCGCCTGGCAGATCGCCGACACCGCCGCCGAGCTCGCCAGATGGGCGCCCGGAGCCACCCCGGTGCTGTCTGTCCCGGTCGGCGGCGACCACGTCGCCGGCGAGGAGCTCACCGCCGCGCTGACCAGCCAGAGCAGCAGCGACCCGGCCATCGTGCAGATGGACGACACCGAGTTCGTGCTCGACATGGCCGCCATCAATCACGCCTCGGTGCACTTCACCGGCATGCCGGACCTGCCCGAGCTCGAGTTCATCCGCGGCTACATTCACGGCCGCGGCTACGACACCGCCGGCATGCGTCTCTCGGCCGAGAACGTCGGCAATCTCGGTGCCGCCGCCGCCGCCGCCGAGTTCACCACCGAGGCGCTCGCCGTCGACCTCGACGGCTTCGACTATCTCTACGGCAGCGCCCTGTTCGCCGCCGACAACGTCACCGCCGGCCCAGCCCTGCCGGCCGCCGCCGCCATGGAGTCCGCCATCGCCGCCGGCCGCGACGCCCCGCGCGCCACCCTCGCCCTCGACCCCAACTTCGCCCTCGTCCAGAACGCCTGCGTCGACGCCTCAGCCCCGAGCGCCACCGCGCCCGCCACCCAGCTCTGCCTGTCCACCTCTGGCCAGCTCAGCGTCACCAACGGCGCGCAAGTCCTATGGCAGGCCGCCGCCCCGACCCAGACCTGCCCGGTCTCCGCCGCCTGGAACCAGGGCTGCTTCGCCC
>CAXUCZ010000097.1:1938-4870 GCA_964249675.1 uncultured Acetobacteraceae bacterium
GTGTTGTACAACAGCCAGACCGGCTACTGGAACAGCGCCACCTCAGCCACCGGCGCCACCAAGCTGACCCTCTCGGTCAGCCAGCCATATGTCTCCCTGCAAACCTCGGCCGGCACGACGGTCTGGGACAGCAGCGTCGGCAGGCATTAGGAAAGGCCAGTCTCTGCCCTGGACCCGCTGGGGGCGACGCCCCCAGACCGGCATCCAATCCTGCCTCCCGCGCCACCAACATCGAGGCAGGGACTCGAATGAGACATGGATTTTGAAGGCTCCGCCTTTAATCGGGTCCAGGGGCAAAGCCCCCGGCCTTCCTTCAGCCGGTTCCCAAGCTGATCGTGACCGTGTCGACCCCAAAAGCCTCCGCGATCCACGCGTCGAACCGTCCCGGCGTGATCCCGCTTGTCGTCAGCCGGCCCATCCGGATCAGCTTCAGCAGCGACTTCGAATCGATCGGGAAAAACCGCAGCCGCGGGAACGCCCTGAGGTCCACCACCACGACGCGCTCGACGCTCTCCACCGCCGCCACCAAATCCTCGGCGGTCGCGCTCCGCCCCGAGCCGATATGCTTGCTCTTCTGGAACTTGATCGCGCCGCGATTGAAGCAGCGCACCGAGATGTCGAACCGCCCGATGGCGCCAAGCGCGATCGCCCCGTCCGAGCCCGGATGGTTCGAGTTCAGGTGCTTGCGGTAGCCGAACAGCCGCTCGCCCCAGATCTCGGCGAACCACGAGGTGATGCGCGGGTCACGGAACTTTTCGAGCGCCTCGTCGCGGCTGATCCGCAGCGCGCCGCAGATCGCCTCGAGCGACAGCTCCGCCTGCACGATCGTCAGCCGGTCCTTCAGCACCGGGGTCGGCCGATCCTGGATTGTCGTGAACAGGTCCATCCTCGGCCCCCTCGGCGCGCAGCCGGGCGATAGCGGTCGCGGCGTAGTGCGGATCGAGCTCGATCCCGATCGCGCGGTGCCCCAGCCGGTGTGCGGCCACCAGCGTCGTCCCGGCGCCGGCGAACGGGTCGAGCACCGCCAAGTCCGCCCCGCCCCGCAGCCGCAGGCAGCGCTCGGGCAGCGCCACCGGAAACCCGGCCGGATGGTCGAACTTCTGCGCCTTGGAGCGCACCGTCCGATACGGAATGAACCACACGTTGCCGCCGCAGCGCCGGTCGCGCGCATGCCCCCAGCGCGCGATGTTCGACTTGTCCTTGAACGGCACCCCGACCGCGAGCCGGTCGATCGCCACGTCGCCGTCCAGGCTGAAGTGGAACAGCTGCTCGTGGTTGTGGTTGAGGTAGCGTCGCGAGGTGATCGGCTTGAAATGCCCCACCGTGTCGTCGCCGATCGACAGCGACTTCACCCAGGCGATATGGTTCTGCAGCACGAAATCCTGGCGGAACGCGCCCGCCGCCTCGAGCGGCAGCCACGGATCGGTGTTGGTGCTGCCGATGTTGAGGAACAGCGAGCCGCCCGGCGCCAGCACCCGGGCGAGCTCCCGGCTGACCCGCCCGAGCCAGGCGAGATACTCCGCCCGCGGCTGCCGGTCGTCATAGCTGCGATAGGCGACGCCGATATTGTACGGCGGCGAGGTGACGATGGCGTCCACCGACCCGTCGGCCACGCCCGCCAGCACCGTCAGGCAGTCCCCGGCATACACCGCGTGCCGCCCGACCTGCGTGCCCGACCCTCCCGACACGTCCAGCGGCATCAACGGCTCCCGGCCCGGGCGACTCGAACCTCAGTCGTCATTACAGTGTTCCCCGACGATTGCCGCCGCAAGCGCGGCCGACGGAGAGGACAGCGCGCTGATGCCCACCCCCCTGAAGATCGCCGTGCAGATGGACCCGATCGAGCACGTCAACATCGACGGCGACAGCACGTTCGCGCTGATGCTGGAGGCGCAAAGCCGCGGCCACAGCCTGTGGCACTACGAGGTTCGCCACCTCGCGCTGCGCGAAGGCAAGCCCTCGCCCGACGGTCGATCGGCCAGTGGGCGGCGCGAGCGCCTCACCGCCCGCGCCCAGCCGGTCACCGTGGAGCGCGCCCGCGGCGCCCACTGGCAGTTCGGCCCCCTCGTGACGCTCGACCTCGCCACCATGGACGTGGTGCTGATGCGCCAGGACCCGCCCTTCGACATGGCCTACATCACCGCCACCCACATGCTGGAGCACATCCAACCCGGCACCCTGGTGGTCAACGACCCGGCCGCCGTGCGCAACGCGCCGGAGAAAATCCTCGTCACCCGCTTCCCCGAACTGATGCCCCCCACCCTCATCACCTGGGACAGCCAGGCGATCCGCGACTTCCGAGAGGAGCACCGCGACATCATCGTCAAGCCGCTGTTCGGCAATGGCGGCGCCGGCGTCTTCCGCATCCGCGAGGATGACGAAAACCTCGCCTCGCTGCTCGAGATGCACTTCGCCCGCTCACGCGAGCCGCTGATGATCCAGCGCTACGAGCCCGCCGTACGGGTCGGCGACAAGCGCATCATCCTAATCGACGGCGAGCCCGTCGGCGCCATCAACCGCGTGCCCGCCACCGGCGAAGCCCGCTCCAACATGCATGTCGGCGGCCGCGCCGAAGCCAGCACCCTCACCCCCCGCGACCGCGAGATCTGCGTCGCCATCGGCCCGACCCTGCGCGAGCAAGGCATGATCTTCGTCGGCATCGACGTCATCGGCGACTACCTCACCGAGATCAACGTCACCTCGCCTACAGGCGCCCAGCAGCTGAAGCGCTTCACCGGCGTGGACGCCACCGCTCTCATGTGGGACCGCATAGAGGCGCTAAGGACCTGAGGCCGCTCTGTCTCCGTTGTGTTCCACAATTAACCATCTCTTAAATAGATCAAGTTCGATGTTCGTTCTTGACGCCCAGCGTGTGCTTGCATCAAAGTTCGCGAGAGTTGCAGGGATGGGCGATGGTCGCGCGGGTCGTCAC
>CAXUCZ010000097.1:4880-9268 GCA_964249675.1 uncultured Acetobacteraceae bacterium
CGATCGTTTCGACGGCGTCAACCTTGAGCGCGGCATCTGGGAAGCGATCGAGCGTCGCGTCGCGGCGACATAGCCGGTTCAGCGGAACGGTCGCGCGCATCTTGTTCCTCCCTGCCGCTTAGGTGAGACTGCCGCTCCGCAAAGGGAGCGGCCCGCGATGTCGTTGCAGTCTCGGCGATCGACGCCACCGCAATGACGTCGCGCGCCTCCGCAAGCGGCATCAGGGTCTCGCGCCATCGCTCGCGGCTGCCCCTCGTCTTCTTCCTGGTGATTTCGTCAAGCGTGCTGATGGCGCTGAGGGCGCAGCACGGCGGCTGGCCGACGATGGAGGATTGCTACCGCAGCGTCGTCATCTTCAGCGGCAACGGCGCCTGGGCGTTCGACAAGAGCACCGGCAAGGGCGCGGCCGGACTGCTGGTGCGCCTCTTCGCCACCCTTGCGCCGATCGTCACCGCACTCGGCGTGGGCGAGCTGGCGATCGGCTGGTTCGACCCGGCCGTGGTGCGCGCCAACGCCCTGCTCCACCGCGGCCGTCGTTCGGTCGCCCTGTTCGGCCTGGATGCGAACAGCCTCACCTTCGCGCAGGCCCTCAAGGCCGACGGCTACCAGCCTCGCATCTACGTCGACCTCGCCGACGAGCAGTTCGTCGAGCTCGCCTGCTCGGCCTGGATACCGGTCTACCCGGCGCATCGCCGCTGGCTCGGCGGCGTGCGTCGCCTGCCCTCCCGCGTCACCGACGTGGTCTCCTTCCTGCCCGCGGCGGATGCGCAGGTGACGCTTGCCCAAGGGGTGCCGTCGCCCGCACGCGGCCAGCCGCCACGGCTATGGCTGCTGGCGCAGAACCGCGGCTTCGCGCAGCGCCTGGAGGATTACCTGGCGACGAAGACGGCCAGCGGGCCGCCGCCGCGCCTGATCGACCCAGAGACCATTGCCGCGCGCGCCCTGCTCACCCGCCATCCGCTCGACCTGCTCGCGGATGCGCTCGACCAGCAGCGCATCCACATCGCCATCTACGGCTTCGGCCGGCTCGGGCGCGCGGTCGCCCGCGAGGCGGCCAGGCTCTACGTCACCCGTCCGGCCCTGCAGCACGCTCGGCTGCGCATTACCATTGTCGATCGGCAGGTGGCCGCAGCCCGGCTGGCGCTGCTCGCCGAGAGCCCCGGCATCGAGAACATCGTCGAGCTGCAGGCCCAGGAGGCGGCGCTGGACGCCTCCGGCTTCGCACTGGCGCAGGTCGGCGCGCTGGTGCCCGAGGACGTGACCGCCCATGTCATGACGGTCGGCGACGCCGAAGCCGCGTTCGCCTGCGCCGTATCGCTGCGCCGCTGGCTGCTCGAACCGCCGGACGAGCTTGGCCGCCGCTGGTCGTCGCTGCACCCGCTGGCGCCGATCTTCGTGCGCACCCGCGATTGGAGCGGCTCCGGCCAGCTGATCCGCACCACTGCCGAGCACGCCGACGGCGCCGACATGGCGCTGCCCGACGGCATCTTCGGCTTCGCCGCGCGCGAGCAGCTCTGGACGACGCAGGCCATTCTGGCGCCGGAGCGCGAGGCCGGCGCGCGCGCCGTGCACGAAACCTACTACGCCATGCAGCATCGGCTGCCTCTGGCCGGACGCGCCGCGCTGGCGGATTGGACGTGGCTGCAGCCGCGCTTCCGCGAGTCGAACTTCCAGGTCTACGACCACTTGGCCATCAAGGCGCGCGCCGTCGGCTTTCGCATCGTGCCGACGAACACGGTGCGGGGCCACGCGCATTGGCCGGGCGAGGAGGACCGCCGTGAGGACCTGATGCGCCTCGAGCACCTGCGCTACCTCGCCGAGCGCGGCGCCGGCGGCTGGCGCTATGCGGCCAGCCGCTGCGACGCCGTCGGCGTGCACCCCGACCTGGTCGCCTGGAACGAGATGCCGGCCGAGGAGCTTCGTCTCGACGCCGGACAGATCGACGCCCTGCCGCACATCGCTTCGGCCGCCGGCAAATGCCTGGCCGAAGCGCTGGTCATCGGCGTCACCGGCCACCGCGCCGATCGTCCCGGGCTTGATGCCGACCACGTGAAGCGCCGGCTGCATCAGACCCTCGAGGCGCTCGTCGCCGCCCAACCCGGCCGTGCGCCGCTGTTGCTGACCGCACTCGCCACCGGCACCGATCGCTGGGCGGCGGAGGCGGCGCTCGCCCTGGGCATTCCCTACCAGGTGCCGCTGCCGCTGCCCTACGAGCTCTACACGGAGGACTTCCGCACCGAGGACGAACGCCGCCAGTTCCGCGAGCTGATCGCGCAGGCAGAGTATTATATCGAGCTGCCGCTGCGCTTCGGCCGCGCCAGCGCGCTGACCAGCGCGCACGAGCCGACGCGCGCGGCCAACAAGCCGCGCCGCGACGCGCAATACGCGCTCGCCGGCGCCTACATCGCCGAGCGCGCCCATCACCTTATCTGCGTCTGGGACGGCTGCGCCGCCATGGGCGAAGGCGGTACCGCCCAGGTCGCCTCCTGGATCGACACCGGCGTGCCGGCGACCTATCGCACCGTGTCGCGCTTCTTCCTGCGCCCGAGCCAAAAGTCGAAGACGGTGATCAGTTCGACCTACGATCGATAGGCAAGCGGTTCTTCTAGAAAATAACCTAAAACTTCGATCCATAAGAACTCTCGCCGGCGAGGCACGCGACAGCGCCGACAAAAGGTTTTTGCTTCTTTTAAAAAAAGAAGCTCTTGCTTACCTCACTCCCACAGCCCGCGCCGCGCCGCGCGCGCCGCCTCCGCCTGCGCCCGGTAGTCCGCGCTCGCATCCTCGCCCGGCCGCGCCGCGCCGTTGAACAGCGCCAGCCGCGCCACGTCGACCCCGTCCGGCAGCGTGCACAGGTAGCCGCCGCTCGGGCTCGCGACGCATTGCACGGCGCCGCCATGCGAGCGGATGCTCTGCTGCAGCTTGCCCGCGAGCTCGCCCGCCACGCCGGCGATCCCGGCCAGCGCCAGCTGCTGCCCGGCGACCGAGAGCGTCGCCGTGTCGAGCACCTCGGCGTCGCCCGAGACCGACGTTGCCGCCGCGCCGGCCGCCAGCGGGTTGGCCGCCGGCTCGAACGGACCAAGCGCTGCCGTCGGCACGTAGGCCGCCTGGCCATCCTGGGTCAGCACGATGATCCAGGCGCCATCGGCGGACCGCGCCGCCGAGATCACCGGCGTGCCGCGCGCCAGCGGGTAGAGCTGCGGCGCCTGCAGGCTGGCGGCGACGTAGGCCGCGTCGTCCCGCGCCAGGCTGTAGCGGTCGATGTGAGACTCGAAGCCGAGCGTCGGCACGTCCGGCGACGGGCTTGTCGGTGGCGGGGCCGAGGCGGCGACCGGCGCGGCAGGCGCCGGCATTGGGGGCGCGACGGCTGGCGCCGGCACGATCGGAGCCGGAGCGATCGGCGACGGGGGCGGCGCGACCGGCTGGGTCAGACGCGCCGCATAGAGCCCGCCGAGCGCCGCGGCGACCACGAGGCCGCCGACCAGCGTCAGGCGAGTGGCTGTCGAGGCCGCCATGCCGCGCCGCTCGCTACTGTGCCGGCGGCGGCGGCGGCGTGGCGAACCCGCCGTCGCTCGCCGACGCGGCCGGCGTCGCCGCCGGCGGCGTGACGAAGCCCGCCGTCCTGTGGTGGCGGTGATGCACCGGCGCCGGCGTGTCGGCATCAGCCTCGGCCGCCGCCTGCTGCGCCAGCACCGCCTGCGAGGCGGCGATCAGCTGCGGCTCGGCATGCACCAAGTCGACGCCCTGGCAGGGATCGCTGGTGGCGTTCTGCCCGGCCGTGCATTTCAGCAACGAGTTGCTGCCCGTCGCCAGCGCCAGTGAATATTGGTAATAATTGATAGCCGCGCGATGGTATCCGAGCCCCTGCGCCGCCTGGCCCAGATAGTAGTAGGCGAGGTCGCCGCCGAAGCCGATCTGCATCACCCGATAGGTCAGGTCCGGCCATTGCTCCGCCAGGTCAAGACCGTGGATGCTCGACGCCTGGGTGGTCCAGGTCAGCAGACAATTGAAGGTGCAGGTCAGCGTCTGCCGTCCGGCCTGCAGGTTGGCCATCATCGAGGCCTCCACCTCTGGCGTCAGCGTCTGGACTTGGCTGCTGCAGCTGGCCAACGCCGCGATCGCCGCGAGCGCCGACCACCGCCTCAGGCGGCTGTCTGTTCCACGTGCCACGCTCGCTCCCTTTCCGCTCACATCATTCGCCCGGCAGCGGCGGCGTTTGCACCAGCTGCCAGCCCGGGCCGCAGGCCGGCTCGCCGGGGTAATAGCCATCCGGCGCACCGCATCGGTACCAGCCCGACGGTGCGGCCGGCAGCGGCGGCACGTCAGCGGCGGCCAGCGCCACCGGCGTGCCGGCCGGCCGGCCGCCGCGCGGGTCATCGCCCGCGGGC
>CAXUCZ010000098.1:0-3721 GCA_964249675.1 uncultured Acetobacteraceae bacterium
GCAGGACGATGACGGCCAGATCAACGAGGCCCACTCCATCTCCGCCGGCCTCGACTACCCCGGCATCGGCCCCGAGCACGCCTGGCTGCACGAGCTCGGCCGCGCCGAGTACGTCGCCATCACCGACGACGAGGCGCTCGACGCCTTCCAGCTCTGCTCCCGCCTCGAAGGCATCATCCCCGCCCTGGAATGCGCCCACGCCCTCGCCCACGTCGCCAAGCTCGCCCCCACGATGCGCCCCGACCAGATCATCCTGATGAATCTCTCCGGCCGCGGCGACAAAGACATCTTCACCGTCGCGGAGCATCTCGGGGCCCGACTGTGAGTCAAGGAAGGCAAGGCCAGGGGCTTTGCCCCTGGACCCCATTAAAGGCGAAGCCTTTAAAATCCATTTATCAATCATGGTCCCGCGGCGAGCTCAGTGACGTGGGAAACGGCATTGATCGGCTTCGCCAAGCAAGAAAGAGCCCAGTAATCCTCCAATCGGATGCGGGCCTGGGGGCGCCGCCCCCAGCGGGTCCAGGGCAGCGCCCTGGCCTTCCTTCATGAGCCGCATCGCCGCCCGCTTCGAGGCTCTCGCGCGCGAGCGCCGCGGCGCCTTGATCACCTTCCTAGAGGCCTACGACCCGGACCCAACCACCGCCCAGGCCATCCTCGACGGCATGCCCGCCGCCGGCGCCGACCTGATCGAGATCGGCTGCCCTTTCACCGACCCGATGGCCGACGGCCCCACCATCCAGCGCGCCGCCCTCCGCGGCCTCGCTGCCGGCGCCACCATGCGCAACACCCTCGCCATGGTCACGAGCTTCCGCCGCCACGACGCCGCAACGCCGATCATCCTGATGGGCTACCTGAACCCCATCCTCGCCTACCAGGTCGAACCGTTCTGCGCCGACGCCGCGGCCGCCGGCGTCGACGGCCTCATCGTCGTCGACCTGCCCACCGAGGAGCTCGCCCTGCTGCTCCCCCACGCCGCCGCCCACGGCCTCGACATCATCCGCCTCGTCGCCCCCACCACCGACGACGCCCGCCTGCCGGTCGTGCTCACCGGCTCATCGGGCTTCGTCTACTACGTCTCGATCGCCGGCATCACCGGCACCCGCACCGCCTCGTCCGCCGATCTCGAGGCCGCCATCCCCCGCCTCCGCCGCGCCACCGCCCTGCCCATCGCCGTCGGCTTCGGCGTCCGCACCCCCGAGCAGGCCCATGCCGCCACCCGCCACGCCGACGCCGCCGTCGTCGCCTCCGCCCTGATCGACACCCTGGCCGCCAGCCTTGACCCCGACGGCCGCGCCACCGCCGAGACCGCCCCCGCCGTTCTCGCCCAGGTCCGCGCCCTCGCCGACGGCCTGCGCGCCCCTCCTTCGGTCGCGGCGGAGGTCGTCACGCCGGCCGAGCCCGAGATCGTCACCCAGGCCCAGCCGGAGACCGTCTGATGAGCTGGCTCACCCGCTACGTCCGCCCCAAGATCCGCAGCATCCTCGGCCGCCCGGAGATCCCCGACGACCTCTGGACCCAGTGCCCCGCCTGCCAGCAGATGACCTTCACCAAGGAGTTAGTCGCCAACCTGCGCGTCTGCCCCCACTGCGGCCACCACATGCGCGCCGGCGTCCTCGAGCGCCTTGACTGGACCTTCGACGAGGGCGGCTACACCCGCATCGAGCTCCCCCGCGCCCCCACCGACCCGCTCGCCTTCCGCGACCAGAAACGCTACGCCGACCGCCTCCGCGAAAACCGCGCCAAGACCCACCTCGACGACGCCATCGTCGCCGCCCACGGCACCATCGGCGGCCACCGTGCCGTCGTCGCCGTCATGGCCTTCGAGTTCATGGGCGGCTCCATGGGCGCCGCCGTCGGTGAAGGCATCGTCGCCGCCGCCCGCCTCGCCCTGATGCAGCATGCCCCACTCATCGTCTTCACCGCCTCCGGCAGCGCCCGCATGCAGGAGGGCGCCATCAGCCTCATGCAGATGCCCCGCACCACCATCGCGACGCGCCTGGTCAAGGAAGCCGGCCTCCCCTTCCTCACCGTGCTGACCGACCCGACGACGGGCGGCGTCACCGCCAGCTTCGCCATGCTCGGCGACGTCCAGATCGCCGAGCCCAACGCCCTCATCGGCTTCGCCGGCGCCCGCGTGATCGAATCCACCATGCGCGAAACCCTCCCCGAAGGCTTCCAGCGCGCCGAATACCTGTACGAACACGGCATCCTCGACATGGTCGTCAAACGCACCGACCTCCGCGAAATCCTCAGCCGCCTGCTTGGATTGCTAGAGTTCAATCCTGTCGCCGCGCCGGCCGAAGCGGCAGAGTAAGGCAAGCGGCAAGGCCAGGGCGTTGCCCTGGACCCACCAAGGGCCGCGAGGCCCTTGGAACCCAACCAAAGGGACTGCCACTCTGAGTTTGGTCGCTGGTGAGGTAAGTCGAGACGCAATGGCAATTCCTACCTATGACACATTAATGCTGCCTGTTTTGAAGCTATGTGCCGAGCAGGAATGGGTGATGAACGCCCTTGTCGCTCGAGTAGCTGACGACCTGCACCTCACTCAAGCTGAGCGCGACCAGAGAACAGCAAGCGGCAGTGTGACCGCCATTACTAGCCGTGTTCATTGGGCAAAGACGTATTTAAAACAGGCCGGCTTGCTTGAACAACCAAAACGAGGAAACGTCCGGATAAGCCAGCGAGGCGAAGCTGTTCTCGCTAGCAACCCGCCAAACATCCATAATCGTTTATTACAAAGCTTCGAAGAGTTTCGCGATTTTTTAAGTAGAACTAAATCGACAAGCGTTACGGTTCCCGCCGTAACCACGTCTACAGCAGAAGCGATGGCAACGGCGCTGGCGGAGGCTTCTAGTACGCCGGAAGAGCAGATTGCATCCGCTTCGCTCACCTTAGATGAGGCTCTACGAGATGCTCTTTTGGCAAGGATCGCCGAGGGAACACCAGCTTTCTTCGAAAAATTAATTGTGGATCTTCTACTCAGCATGGGTTACGGCGGATCACGAGCGGATGCCGGAGAGCAACTAGGCGGAACAGGCGATGGCGGAGTAGACGGTGTGATCCGCGAAGACCAACTTGGTCTTGATCGAATTTACCTACAGGCAAAACGCTACCAGGCAAGTAATACCATCAGCAGCGAGGCAGTTCACGCGTTCATGGGCGCCTTACTAAGCAAGGGCGCACAGAAAGGCGTGTTCATAACAACTTCTAACTTCTCAAAATCGGCACTTCAAGTTGCAAATCAACCTGGACATCTTCGTTTGGTTCTGATTAACGGCGATGAACTTACAAGGTTGATGGTTCGCTTTGGTGTCGGCGTTCGTATTGCAAGGTTTGATCCAGAGTAAGTTCATACTTTATTGACAAGTTGAAGTAACTGCTGTTCAACGCCGTCGAGAGGCTTGCTGTGCCGGCGCGTCGGGAAAAAGACCCTGCTCGGCACCGCCTTGTTTCTTCTGGCCGCAATCGTCCTGATCGCCGCGCTTTCGGACTGCGAGACCTGAATGTCGCCCAGAATCATCAGCGACGTCGGCAACGGCATCCTGCTAATCCTGCTGCTCTACAGCCTCTGGCGTAGCCACACCCTCCCGCGCACCCCGCTACTACCGAACCCAAGAGCCGCCTAACACCACCCGCCCACCACCAGGCCCCAATCACCCAAACCAATGACCCTGCGCACGACAATCATCCTGACTTCCCTGCTCGCGCTGATCGCCGCCGC
>CAXUCZ010000098.1:3731-5688 GCA_964249675.1 uncultured Acetobacteraceae bacterium
GGCCATGACCCTCTGGCTGTTCGCAACCGTGCTGATCAATCCCGTTGAACGCAACCAGCGCGCGCCGGCGAGCGGCTTCTGGCCGACCGCAATGAAAATCTTTGCCGGCCTGCTAATGCTGTTCGTCGCTCTGTTCTGGCTCGCCCGACACACCGACCTCGGCCCCGCGCTAGGTCAAAGCCAGGTCCAATTCGCCCTGCGCATCGCCAGCGACGTCGCCTACGTCGCCGCCGGCGCAATCATGCTCGCCGGCTACCGGCGCGAGCGCCGCACGCCGCGCAACCCGCCAACATCAAGCCCGCAGGTCACCGAGCTATCGGAATAGACCCATCCTCGACCGCCGCCACATCGTCTCAATAGAACCGTTAAGGCCCAACTCGAAGGCCATCAGCGCGCCGCCCGTCATGGTATGCAGAACCAGCGACGCACCAGCCAAGGGGCGCAACGACATGTTGTTCGACACCAAGCTGACACCCACAGCCCTCGTCGCCGTCCTCGTCACCATCGCGCTCATCGCAACCGACCTCGCCGCAGACGCCTATGTCTACGCCAAGCACCAAGATCCGCTCTGGCACGCGCCGCTGCATGACGCCGCCCTCATCAGCATGTTCCTCGTCAACTGGCCCTCCGCCCAATCACCGTCGAGGCGATGGCTCCGGACCCATTGGCAACAATCCCCGGCGATGCTGCCCGTCTACGCCCTCGTCCTGTACCTCTCGGTCTACGCGTTCAATCACGTCCAGAACACGATCACCCCCCGGCTGGGCGAAGACATAGCCTCGGGCGTCGTGCTCCTCACCCTGATCTACGGTCTCTGGCGCAACCAGACCCTCCCGCCGCGATCGCCGGCGCCCGCCTGAACGACGTCGTCCACGCGATCTCTTCGCGGCGATGGTGCAACAACCTCAAGGTTACGATTGTAAACGCACGCCCGGTCGCCTTTCCTCCCGCCACCGGCAGAGGAACCACCGAATGCGCGCGATCGCCCTGGCCCTGCCGCTCCTGCTCTCCGCCCCCGCCTGCGCCACAACCCTCCTCGCCGCCCGCCCCGGCGAGATGTGCAAGAGCGCCGACGCGCTCGCCAAACTCACCCTGCCCGACGGCAGCAGCCGCGCCGGGGTCGCGAACCCCCGCCCCGAGGACACCGCCATCGACATGGCCGGCGGCTGCGTCGACATCATGAGCGGCATGACCGTCACCCTGCTCACCGCCCGCAAGAACACCAGCATCGTCACCTACAAGGAAGGTCAAGCTCCGACCGCGCAGTATATCGCCCCCAACATCGACTTTATCGACGCCGCCGGCCCGCACCCGCCCACCGAAGCTGACGCGACCTACCCGCCTGGCATCGCCACGAACAACCTTCTTGACGCCATCGATCGCCAATGCCCCCGGCAAGGCTGGACCTTCCACATCATCGCCCGGTCCGAGTCGGGCCCATGGGACAAGGTCTTCAACAGCCTCACCCCCGCCCAACACGCCGCCATCCACAAGGAAATCCATTTCCAATGCGACATGGGCCTGTCCTGCCCGGCCGACATCCAGTTCGGCATGGAGGTGCAAATGGGCCACCTGCCCGACCTCGTCCGCGCCATCTGCTCCGAACCAGCGCCCGCCGAGTAGAGTGATGCGCCTGCCGTTCGCCCTCGCCACCCTTCTCGCCCTCGCCGCCTGCGCCACCACGCCCACGCAATGCGTCATCCACCCCCTCGCCCAACTCCCCACCCTCGGCAAGCAGCCCTTCGTCCCGGTCCTGGTCCAAAACCAACCCGCCACGCTCCTGGTCGACACCGGCACGCCCCGCTCGGTCCTGAGCACGTCGATCGTCGAAGCCGCCGGCATGACGACGCACCAGTCGGACGTCATCATCGCCGGCGTCGGCGGCGGTTCGAGCACGATCGCCACCGCCCCAACCCTGACGATCGGCTACGCCACCGCTCACGACGTCAACTTCTTC
>CAXUCZ010000098.1:5734-9249 GCA_964249675.1 uncultured Acetobacteraceae bacterium
GACCGCAAGCCGATCGACGGCCTGTTCGGCGGCGACTTCCTCGTCAATCACGACCTGCTGGTCGACCTGCCCGCCCACCGCGTCGGCCTCTACGAGACCGAAGGCTGCGCCGCCGCCACCTTCGCCCCGCTCGGCGCCGGCGTGCCGAGCATGCCGTTCGGCACGCCGGGCCGCAGCGTCCGGTTCGACACCCGCATCGCCTTCCTGGCCGAGCTCGACGGCGTCGCCATGCCGTTCATCCTGGACACCGGCGCCGAGCTCAGCTTCGTCAGCATTCCCTGGGCCGTCCGCGCCGGCCTCCGAGCCCCAGCCCTCGGCGGCGACCCGGCGATCGCCCTCGGCGGCATCGGCAAGGGGCGGCGCCTGGCCCGCCTGCATCACTTCAAGTCTTTCCAGCTGCCGGTCGAAATCCCCGTCAGCCCAGTCCTCGCCATCTACAACGGCCCGCTCAACGTCCTCGGCGACGACTTCCTCAAGCGAAACCGCGTCTGGATCTCCTATCCATTCCGCCGCCTCTACGTCCAACCCGTCGGCAACCCGGACTGACCGCCGCCGGCCGGCAAAGCCACGGCCGGCCATGCCGGCATTGGCACTTTGCAGGCGCAAAGGCAGATTGCCGCCCATGAGCCCCCGGCCTTTCTCCCGCCATGCGTGAGCCCACCAACCTGTCCGGCCGCGCCGAGGCCGCGATCGAGCGCCTGCACGCCCTCTACCCGGTGCTGATCGACCTGCGCCTCGACCGCCTGCAGCGCCTGCTCGCAGCCCTCGATCACCCCGAGCGCCGTCTCCCCCCGGTGCTCCACGTCGCCGGCACCAACGGCAAGGGCTCCACCTGCGCCAATCTGCGCGCCATCTGCGAGGCCGCCGGCCTGCGCACCCACGTCTACACCTCGCCCCACCTCGTCCGCTTCAACGAGCGCATCCGTCTCGCCGGCGCCCTGGTCGACGACACGACGCTGGCCGCCACCCTGGAGGAGGTCGAGGCGGTCAACGCCGGCGCCCCGATCACCGTCTTCGAGGTGCTGGTCGCCGCCGCCCTGCTGCTGTTCGCCCGCGTCCCGGCCGACATCGCCATCGTCGAGGTCGGCCTCGGCGGCCGCTTCGACGCCACCAACGTCGTCCAGCCGATCGCCTGCGCCATCAGCGCCATCTCGATGGACCATCAGGAGTTCCTCGGCGACACCCTGGCCGCCATCGCCAGCGAAAAGGCCGGCATCATCAAGCCGAAAACCCCCTGCATCACCGCCTGCACCGACCCGGCGATCCTCCAGGTCCTGCGCGCCGAGGCCGGCCGCCAGGCCGCTCCGCTGCTGATCCGCGGCCTGGACTGGGCCGTCGCCCTCGACCCCGAGCTCGCCGGCGCGATGCTCTACCAGGACCGCTACGGCCTGCTCGAGCTGCCGCTGCCCGCACTGCCCGGCCCGCACCAGCTCGAGAATGCCGGCCTCGCCATCGCCACCCTCCGCCGCGCCCAGGTGCCGATCCCGCCCGAGGCCTGGTCCGCCATCGCTAGGGCCGAGTGGCCCGCCCGGCTGCAGCGCCTGCGCGGCCGCCTCGCCGCCAGCCTGCCGGCGCGAACCGAGCTGTGGCTCGACGGCGGCCACAACCCGGCCGCCGGCGCCGCGCTCGCCGCCCACATCGCCGCCGCCTGGTCGGACCGCCCGCTCCACCTCGTCGTCGGCATGAAGCAATCGAAGGACGTCGCCGGCTTCCTGCGCCCGCTGCTGCCGCTCGCCGCCAGCGTCCACGCCGTCGCCGAGCCCGGCCAGCACCTCGCCGTCCCGGTCGAGGCGATCCTCGCCGCCTCCGCCGGCCGCGCCGTTCCCGGCCCCACCGTCGCCGACGCCCTGCGGCGCCTCGCCGCCAAGGCCCCGGCCCGCGTGCTGATCTGCGGCAGCCTCTATCTGGCCGGCGAGGTCCTGAAGGCGGACGCCGACGCAGCCGATCTTGCCTATGGGCAAGATCCGAGTAACCCATTGACATCATTGCAATGACGGAGACAATCGAGCCACCGCTCCTGGTCGACCCGGCGCGTTGCCGCCTGTGGTCCGGCCACGCCGCCCTCACCTGGCCGCCGGATCACGAGACCTGCCGCGACCTGCTGCGGAGCCTCCGCCGCCAGGGCCGACAGGAGGTGCCGGCCATCGTCCGCCGCCTGCCCGAGGGCGACGCGCACGAGTTCGAGGTGGTCTGTGGCGCCCGCCGCCACTGGGCCGCCACCCACCTGCGCGCCTACGACCTGCCGCAGTTCGGCTTCCTGGTCGAGCCGCGCCGGCTCACCGACGAGCAGGCCTTCCGCCTCGCCGACATCGAGAACCGCCTTCGCCGCGGCTCGCCCGACCATCTCCGCGCCGCCGGCTACGCCCACGCGCTCACCCGTTACTACGCCGGCAGCCAGTGGCGCATGGCCCAGAGCCTCGGCCTCTCGCAAGGCCGCCTCAGCCGCTATCTCGCCCTCGCCCGCCTGCCCGACGCGATCATCGATTGCCTGGGCGGCCCGTCGAGCGTCCGCGTCCAGCACGCCGCCCTGCTCGCCCCGCTGCTGCGCCTGCCGCTCGCCCGCGACCACATGGTCGCCGCCGCCATCGCCTTCACGCCGGAGCAGGCCGCGCTCCGCACCATCGGCCAGGCCCTGCCGCCGGCCGCGATGGCCGGCCGGCTCGCCGAGATCGGCCGCGAAATCGCCCGCCGCCCCTCGCCGCTGATCGCCATCCGCGACCGCCACGGCTTCATCCTCGCCCAAGGCCGCCGCAACCACGTCGGCAGCCTGGTCGTCACCCTCCCCATCGCCGGCACCCGCAATCGCCCGGAAGTGCTCGCGGCTCTCGCGGAGCTTTTAAATAAAATGGCGGGACCGGCAGAAGCGTAGAAAGAAACTTCTTTTTTGAAAAAAAGAAGCAAAAAACTTCTACCGGATTACTGCGCTGCCCGACCGGCCATCCTATCGGGCGAAAGTTTTTTGGTTCTTTTTTTCAAAAAAGAACCGCTTCCTTCCTACGTATTCATCGCATCGAAGAAATCCTGGTTCGTCTTGCTGTATTTCAGCTTGTCGAGCAGGAAGTCGATCGCGTCCGTCGGCCCCATCGGGTTCAGGATCCGCCGCAGCACCCACATCTTGCTCAGCATCGCCTTCTCCACCAGCAGCTCTTCCTTGCGGGTGCCACTCTTGGTGATGTCGATCGCCGGGAAGGTGCGCTTGTCCGAGATCTTCCGGTCCAGGATGATCTCCGAGTTGCCGGTGCCCTTGAACTCCTCGAAGATCACCTCGTCCATCCGCGAGCCGGTATCGATCAGCGCGGTGGCGATGATGGTGAGCGACCCGCCCTCCTCGATGTTGCGCGCCGCGCCGAAGAACCGCTTCGGCCGCTGCAACGCGTTCGCGTCCACGCCGCCCGTCAGCACCTTGCCCGAGGACGGCACGACGGTGTTGTAGGCGCGCGCCAGCCGGGTGATGCTGTCGAGCAGGATCACCACGTCCCGCTTGTGCTCGACCAGCCGCTTGGCCTTCTCGAGCA
>CAXUCZ010000099.1:0-9191 GCA_964249675.1 uncultured Acetobacteraceae bacterium
GTGTCGAACTCCAGCCCCTTGGCGCCGTGCAGCGTCATCATCGACAGCCGGTCGGCGCTCTGGTCCTGCTCGTTCTCCATCACCAGCGCGACGTGCTCAAGGAAGCCGCCCAGCGTCTCGAAGTCGCTGAGCGCGCGCACCAGCTCCTTGAGGTTCTCGATCCGCCCGGGCGCGTCGGGCGACTTGTCCTGCTGCCACATCGCCATGTAGCCGGTCTCGTCGAGCAGGGCGGCGACGGTCCGGATGTGGCCCTCGTCCTCCAGCATCCCGCGCCAGCGTGCAAAACCGTCGAGCAGGACCGCCATCGCCTCGCGCATCCGGCCGCGCAAGCCGCCTTCGGCCACCAGCAGCCCGGCGGCGACGCTGAGCGGCACGCCGCGGGCGCGCGACGTCTCGTACATCAGCCGGATCCCGCCATCGCCGACGCCGCGCTTGGGCACGTTGACGATGCGCTCGAAGGCAAGGTCGTCGGCCGGCTGGCTGAGCACCCGGCAATAGGCGATCGCGTCGCGGATCTCGGCGCGCTCATAGAACCGCAGGCCGCCGACGATGCGATACGGGATGCCGAGCGTGATCATCCGCTCCTCGAAGGAGCGGGTTTGGGCGCCGGTGCGCACCAGGATCGCGATCTCGGCCAAAGCGTGCCGCTCGCGCTGCAGCTGCTCGACGCGCTCGCCGACCATGCGCGCCTCCTCGTCGCTGTCCCACAGCCCGACGATCGCGACCTTCTCGCCGCTCGCATCGTTGCGGCCAGGCCGCAGCGTCTTGCCGAGCCGGCCCTCGTTATGGGCAATCAGCCCGGAGGCGGCCGCCAGGATGGGTGCGGTGGAGCGGTAGTTGCTCTCCAGCTTGACGATGGTCGCACCCGGAAAATCCTGCTCGAAGCGCAGGATGTTCTCCACCTCCGCGCCGCGCCAGGAGTAGATCGACTGGTCATCGTCGCCGACGCAGCAGATGTTGCGATGGCTCTGCGCCAGCAGCCGCAGCCAGAGATACTGCACCAGGTTGGTGTCCTGGTATTCGTCCACCAGGATGTAGCGGAAGCTGCGGTGATACTGCGCCAGCACGTCCGGGTGGTTCCGCAGGATCTCGGTCACGTGCAGCATCAGGTCGCCGAAATCGGCGGAGTTCAGCTGCGCGAGGCGGGCCTGGTAGGCGGCATACAGGGTGACGCCGCGGCCATCGGCGAGCTCGCCCGTCTCCTCGGCCGGCACCCGGTCGGGCGTGTAGGCGCGGTCCTTCCAGCGCTGGATCGCGCCCATGATCGCCGGTGCGGGCCAGCGCTTCGGGTCGATCTTGTTGGCCTCCATGATCTGCTTGAGCAGGCGGAGCTGGTCGTCGGTGTCCAGGATGGTGAACGAGCTGGTCAAGCCCACCAGCGCCGCATGGCGCCTCAGCATGCGCGCGCACAGCGCATGAAAGGTGCCGAGCCACAGTCCCTCGGCCGGCCCGCCGAGGATGGCGGTGACCCGCTCGCGCATCTCGCGCGCCGCCTTGTTGGTGAAGGTGACGGCGAGCACCTGGTTGGGGAACGCCCGCCGGGTCAGCAGGATGTGGGCAAAGCGGGTGGTCAGCACCCGCGTCTTGCCGGTGCCGGCGCCCGCCAGCACGAGCAGCGGGCCGTCCACGGTCTCCACGGCGGCGCGCTGCTCGGGGTTCAGCCGCGCCAGGTAGTCGTCCGGCGGCGACGCCTGTGTTCCTGGGGCAAGATCGTTCGGCACCTGTCGGATATAGAGGCTTGACCCATGTGGGGAAAGCGCCAGCCCATCCACCCGCCGTCGCGTTGACCACCCGCATTTGGTGGGCTAGGCACCGACAGATGCGAACCACTCGCAACAGGAGCCATGATGCGCCAGCTTCGATCCGCCCTGCTCGGCACCGGCCTGCTGGTCGCGAGCGCCATTACGAGCGGCGCCGCCGCTGCGGAGACGCTGACGCTCTACGCCGCCCAGCATCAGCAGGTGGTCGACATGGTGACCGCCGCCTTCACCAAGCAGACCGGCGTCGCGGTGCGCGCCCGCTTCGGCGAGGCGCCGGAGCTCGCCGCCCAGATCATCCGCGAGGGTGCGGCAAGCCCCGCCGACATCTACTTCACCGAGAACTCCCCCGAGCTCACCCTGCTCGACGAGAAAGGCTTGCTCGCGCCCGTCGACGCCGCCACGCTGGCCGACGCGCCGGCCAAGGACAGCGCTGGCGACGGCAAGTGGCTCGGCGTGCTGGTGCGCGAGAACGTGCTCGCCTTCGACCCCAAGCTGATCGCCGAGTCCGCCCTGCCCGCCTCCCTGCTCGACCTCGCCAAGCCCGAATGGAAAGGACGCATCGCCATCGCGCCGTCGGACGCTGATTTCCTGCCCCTTGTCCAAGCCGTCGTTGCTCTCAAAGGTCACGGCGCCGCCCTCGCCTGGCTGCGCGGCCTGAAGGCCAACGCCCAGGTCTTTGATGACGACGAGGGCGTGGTCGCCGCCGTGGAGCATGGCGGCGTCGCCACCGGCGTGATCAACAGCTACTATTGGGCCCGCGCGCGGGCCGAAACCGGCGCCGACAAGACGGTCAGCCAGATCCACCACTTCACCGGCGGCGACGTCGGCGCGCTGCTCAACATCTCCGGCGCCGGCATCCTGAAATCCTCCAAGCACAAGAGCGCCGCCGAGACGTTCCTCGCCTTCCTGGTCAGCAAGCCGGTGCAGCAGATGATCGCCAGCAGCGACGTCGATTTCGAGTATCCAGTGGCCGCCGTTGCCGCCAACCCACTACTGCGCCCGATGGACCAGTTGCAACCGCCGTCGCTCTCCGTGGCCCAGCTGGGCGACGATCAGAACGCAGCCGGATTGTTGCGCGAAGCGGGGCTGATCTAAGAGAAGGCCAGGGGCTTTGCCCCTGGATCCCATTAAAGGCAAAGCCTTTAAAATCCACTCCTTGGAGTCCTCACGGGTCCGCCCGTCTGTGTGGGATGAGGAATGATGGGCTTCGCCAAACAAGAAAGTGTGGGCCTAAACCCTAACGATCGGGGTCTGGGGCCTCCCGGCCCCAGCGGCGGGGTCCCTTCGCACAAGTGCGATGGGGTCCCGTCCCGGGCGGAGCCCTGGCCTTCCTTGCCTCTCTTGCTTGCCGGCGCTTTGGCGACAAGCCTGGTGCTGCTGCCGATCGTCTGGACGGTCGCGCAGGCCTTTGGATCATCCTTGGCCGAAGCACGCGACATGCTGCTTCGGCCGCTGGTTGGCGAGCTGCTGCTCAACACTTTGCTGCTGGTGCTGACCACGACGGCGGTGTCCGCCGTGATCGGCACCCTGACCGCCTGGTGCATCGAGCGCACCGACCTGCCGGGCCGGCGCGCCTGGGCGTTGCTGGCGGCGGCGCCGTTGGCGATCCCGCCGTTCATCAGCTCCTATGGCTGGGTGTCGCTGTCGACCGTGTTCCAGGGGTTCTGGGGCGCGGCGATCGTGGTGGGCTGCGCCTACACGCCGCTGGTGGTGCTGCCGGTGGCGGCGGCGTTGCGCGGCATGGACCCGGCGCTGGAGGAGAGCGCGCGGGCGCTAGGCTGCGGCGGAGTCGGATGCTTCTGGCGGGTGGTGCTGCCGCAATTGCGGCCGGCGCTGATGGGCGGGGCGCTGCTGGTCTGCCTGAACACGCTGGTGGAGTTCGGCGCCTTTGCGCTGATGCGGTTCCGCACCTTCACCACCGAGCTCTATGCCGAATATCGGGTCGGCATGGACGGGTCGCAGACGGCGCTGCTGGCGTGCGTGCTGATCCTGCTGTGCCTTGGCTGCCTGGGCGCCGAGCTGAGGCTGCGGGGTCGGATGCGCTACGCCGCGGTCGGGCGCGTCGCCGGACGGCGGATGGGGGTGCTGCCGCTCGGCTCCTGGCGCTGGCCGGTGCTCGCCTTGCTCGCGCTTAACGCGACGGCGTGCCTCGGCGTGCCGCTTGGCATGACGCTGTATTGGCTCACCCGGCACAACGCGGCGGCGGTCACGACGGCTGGAGCATCCTGGCCGCTCGTGCTCGACGCCGCGGCGAACTCGGTCGGCCTCGGGCTCGCCGGGGCGGCGCTGACGCTGCTGCTGGCGCTGCCGCTCGGCGTGCTGGCCTCGCGCCACGAGGGGCGGCTGGTGGCGGCGCTCGAGCGGCTGGCGTGGCTGGCGCAGGGCGTGCCGGGCATCGTCGTCGCCCTGGCGCTGGTCTCGGCGACGCTAACGCTGGCGCAGCCGCTCTATCAGACGTCGCTGCTGCTGGTGCTGGCCTACGCCATCCTGTTCCTGCCGCTCGCCCTGGTCAGCGTGCGGGCGGCGCTGCTGCAGTCCCGCCGCGGGCTCGAGGAGGCGGGCCGGTCGCTCGGCCTCGGATGGGCCGCCGCCGCCTGGCGAGTGACGCTGCCGCTGGCCGCGCCCGGGCTGGCCGCCGCCGCCGCCCTGGTGTTCGTCTCCGTCGTCACCGAGCTGACCACGACGCTGCTGCTGTCGCCCATCGGCACCGAAACGCTGGCGACGCAAGTGTGGGCGAACAGTTCGACCCTGGCCTACGCGGCGGCGGCGCCCTATGCGGCCTGCATGGTCGGGCTCTCAATGGCGTCCACCTGGCTGCTGGTGCGCCGTGTCCGCGCCGTGGCGCCAGACGGCAGGCAGGCAGGGCTTCTTTTTTGAAAAAAAGAAGCAAAAAACTTCTATTCGATGAAATACCGCAAGATCGGGTTAGTCGGGATGCGTCGCCTCAGCCATCGGCTACAGGGCACCGCAAGAAGCAAAACTCATTAACTTCAGTGTTTTACGGAAATCTTGCCTATAGGCAAGATTTCCGCCCGCACTGCCTGGATCGCATCGCCGGCGATCGTGCTAGCACAACCGCCCCGTCGTCCCACCCCAAATCGGACGAAAGTTTTTTGGTCCTTTTTTTCAAAAAAGGACTGCTTGCCTCATGCTGACCCTAGAGCGAGTCGGCAAGTCGTTCGGCGGCGAGCCGGTGCTGGAGGGGATCGACCTTGTGGTGCCGAGCGGCGCGCTGGTGGCGATCCTCGGTGCTTCGGGCAGCGGCAAGACGACGTTGCTGCGGCTGATCTGCGGTTTCGAGCGGCTGGAGCGCGGCCGCATCGTGCTCGCCGACCGCCCGGTCGCGGAGCGCGGCCGGCACGTGGCGCCGGAGCGGCGGCGCATCGGCTACGTTGCGCAGGAGGGTGCGCTGTTTCCGCACCTCTCCGTCGCCCAGAACATCCTGTTCGGGCTGCCGCGTGCGGAGCGGCGGGAGCTGTCGCGCGCCGGCGCGTTGCTGGAGCAGGTCGGGCTGCCGGCGAGCTATGCCGGGCGTGGGCCGCATCAGCTCTCCGGCGGCGAGCAGCAGCGCGTGGCGCTGGCCCGGGCGCTGGCGCCCAAGCCGCTGCTGGTGCTGCTCGACGAGCCGTTCTCGGCGCTGGACGCGGCGCTACGGTCAGAGACGCGCCAGGCGGTCGCCGCAGCGCTCGCCGCCACCGGCGCCACCGCGATGCTGGTGACCCACGACCAGTCCGAGGCGTTGTCGATGGCCGACGAGGTGGCGGTGCTGCGCGCCGGCCGGCTGGTGCAGGTGGCGGCACCCGAGCGGCTGTATCGCCACCCGGCGGATTTGGCGCTGGCCCGCTTCGTCGGCGAGGCGGTGGTGCTGCCGGGCGAGGCCGCCGCGGGGATCGTGCAGTGCGCACTCGGCCGGCTGCCGCTCGCCGAGGCGCAGCCGAGCGGAGCGGTGGACGTGCTGGTGCGACCGGAGCAACTGCGCTTGGTGAGCGGGGGGGCGGCGACGGTGCAGCAGGTGACGTTCTACGGCCACGACGCGAGCGTGCGATTGCTACTTGGAGAACAGGTGCTGACGGCGCGAGTGGCAGGTCACACGGCACCAATGCTCGGCGCGCTAGTCGGTGTAATCGTGCAAGGACCCGTCATTGCCTTCGAAAGACAGGCAAGGGGACTAGCCCCGTGACCCCACCCAAAGCATCGCCCTCAACCGCAATCAGATAAAAGTTTTTTGCTTCTTTTTTTCAAAAAAGAAGCGCTTCGCTTCCCTTAGCCCGGCTGCCCAAGAATTTGGTAGACCGCGTGCCAGTATGGCCCGACGAACAGCAGCACCAGCCCGGCGATACCGGTCCAGGTCAGGCCGGTGAGCACCGCCAGCGAGCTGCGCAGCCCCTGCCGGCGCCACGCGTAGAGCGAGCCGCCGGCAAGCCACAGCCAGACGACGAGAACGGCGACGACGAAGCCGAAATACATCGTCAATACGTCCCATTATTGCTGAGCTGCACGTAGAGACGCTCGGAGAAGTGGGTCATCAGCCAGACATGCTTGTCGGGCTGCACCGACTTGTCGGCGTAGGCGACCGGGCAGTAGGCCTGGGTCAGCCCGTTGACGATGTCCGCCTGCTGCAGGCCGGGGGCGGCCGCATGCAGCTTCGGAATGATCGCGTTCACGCTCTGCAGCATATTCGGCAGTGCCGTCTGCTGCAGCAGCGCGGCGATGCCGTTGCTCTGGTCGGCCAACGCCGCCTTCAGCGTTTCGTCCTCCACCGGCGGGCAGCCATCCGGACGCAGGCCGTTCAGCAGCGTCTTGGTGTCGCCGCGCAGGTAGTAGACCAGGAAGCGCGTCGCGTTGGCCGGTGCGCGGTTGCTCCAGGCCTGCCGGATGTAGTTGGTGACGTCGGAGATCTCCTGGTCGGTCATGGCGGTGCCGACGCCGGGCATCATCGCGTAGGAGCCGTGCGCCTCCAGCCCGCCGAGGATGACGCGGGTGGCGCTCTGCGGCCCGTAGGCGCGCACCATGCCGTTGCCGTCCAGCGCCGGGATCTTGTTGGTGATGCCGCGGCCATCGACTTGGTGGCACATCGCGCAATGCGCCAGGTAGACCGTCTGCCCGGCCGCACGCGTGCCGGGCGGAATACCGGCCCGCTCGGTGTAGCCCGGCTCCGCCGGATAGGTGCGCAGATAGGCGACCATGGCGTGCAGGTCAGCCGGGGTCATCTTGCTCAGGCTGTACTCGATGGTCTCCGCCATCGGCCCGGCGACCGTGCCCATGTGTTCGCTGGCGCCGTCGTGCAGCCACTGCGCCACCCCGTCGTCCGACCATCCGCCGATGCCGTCGACCTTGTTGTTGTGCAGGTTGAGCGCGTACCAGAGCGTGATCGGGCCGCCCTCGACCTTGGCGGCGAGCGCCCCGTTGCCGAGAAAGTTGCGGTTGTTGTGGCATTCGCCGCAGTGCTCGAGGCCGTTGACGATCCAGGCGCCATGGTTCTGCTCGGCCGTCAGATGCGGATCGGGCTTGAACTTCTCGGTCGGCACGAACGCCGCATCGTAGAGTGCCAGCACCGGACGCAGGTTGAAGGGGAACCAGATCTTGCTGGGCGGCCGCGGCGCATAGACCGGATGGAGCGAGAACAGGTAGGCCTTGATGGCGAGCGTGTCCTCGTCCGACACGGTCGCATACCAGATGTAGGGCATCGCCGGGTAGATGTACTGGCCGCCCTTGGTGATGCCGTGATGCATCAGCTTGAGGAAGTCGGCATCGCTCCAGTTGCCGATGCCGGTGTCGACGTCGGGCGTGATGTTGGGCACCGAGAGGGCGCCGAACGGCATGCCCATATACTGGCCGCCGGCATACGGGATGCCGCCCTCCGCCTTATGGCAGCCGACGCAGTCGCCCATATCGGTGAGGTATTTGCCGCGCGCGAGGATCTCGCCGCTGGGCTGCACGTAGCCGGTCGGGCCATGGCCGGGCCGCTGCTCCGGCACCACCGTGATCGCGCCCGCATCGGCGATCACCATCCCAACCGTCGCGAGGACGCCCGCGCAGGCGATGCCGACGGCGCCCTTGATCCAACCGTTCATCGTGTGTCCGCCACAGCTGTGTTGCCTGCCGCAGTCGATGTGGCGGCGGCCGGCGCGGCGTCAATCGCAGCGTGTGGCGACGGATCGCCGATCGCGGCCTGACGCTGCCCGGCGACCGACACCCGGCTGTGCGCCGGCGTGTCCGGGCTGCCTTCGAGCTCGGGATAGGCGGCCAGCGTGCTGGCGCCGTAGAACGGCTTGTAGGCGCCGGCGTGGCAGGTGCCGCAATTGATCTTCGGCACGTCGCCGATCGGGCCACGGCTGGCGACCGGGAACACGTCGGTGAGCGGCAGCATGTAGCCACGGTTGATGTCGCGCACCATCTCGATCGCGGTCCAGGCGACGAGGCGCTGCGGCGAGCTCTGGTCCCACTCGCCGAAGGCGCGCGTGTTATGACAGAAGTTGCAGCTGACGCCGAGCGACTGGGCGAAGTGGATCATCAGCGAGTAGGTCCAGTTGGTCTGCTCGGTCGACATCCGGTTGCCGTCCGGCAGCGCCGTCTTGCCCTGGTCGCGGATCGGCGCCGCGTTGAGCAGGAAGGGCGTGAACGGGTCGTTCGGCAGGGCGGTGAGGCCGGCGACGGTCGAGGGCGAGTTCTCGCCGGACAGCGTCTCGGCGAAATTGTGCCGCCCGCCCGGCGGCGGCGTGATGAACCAGATGCTGCCGGGCACCGCCGCACCCCGGTGGCACGTGTTGCAGACGACGCCGCCGGCGCCGACATGGGCGCGCCAGTTGGTGTTGATGTAGCGCGTCATCTCGATCATCTTGCGCGCGACGGTCTTGGTGTAGACCTTGTCCTCGGCCATATTCACCGCCGAGTGGCAGAACGCGCAGCCGACGCTGGGCTGCAGCCAGTTCGCCATCGTCGCCATCAGGCGTAGGAACTCGTTCGCGTCGACGCCCTTCAGCACCTGGATGTTCTTGTAGGCGACCTCGGCGGGAACGCCGGCCGGCTGCACCGGCGGGTAGGCGGCGATGATCTGCTGATAGCCCGCCTCGCGCGCGACGCTGCGCGGATTGTATTGCACGAGCATGCCGACGCCGCGGAAGCCGCGCTGCACGCTGACCACCGGGAAGAAGTTGAAGGTCATCGCCAGCAGCACGAGCAGCACCGCGCCGACGCAGCCGCCGATCGAGAAGGCCGTTCTCCAGGGGTGATCATAGACCGCCCTGACGGCGCCGGACAGCAGCAGCCCGACCAGCCGAAACGGGGCGACGAGAACGTCGCCGATCATCGCAGCACGCCGCGCAGCTGGCCGGGGTCCGCGATCGGCGGGTAGACCGGCGGATACATCGGCGCGATGCCGTGCTTCACGCCCCAGAGATACCAGTTGTCGACCATCGTGCCGGTCAGCAG
>CAXUCZ010000100.1:0-9188 GCA_964249675.1 uncultured Acetobacteraceae bacterium
CCGCCAGGTCGCGCAGGCCGCCGCGCGCCGCCGCGTCGCCATTGCCGGCGCGCAGCACCTCCGCGGCCGCGACGCCCTCGGGAAACGGCAGATCGCTCTCCACCACCATGGCGCGGCGCAACGGGATCGAGAACAGCACCCCAAGCCGGCCGCCGAGCAGGCAGAGCGACGTGGTCTCGACGAACGGAAAGCCATGCCAGTGGCCGACGATCACCAGCGCCGGCAGCACGAGGATGACGTTGCACAGCGTCCCGGCCGCCGAGGCCTGGGTCTGCACCATGTTGTTCTCGAGGATGTTGCCGCCGCCGAGCAGGCGCAGCACCCCCATCGAGATCACCGCCGCCGGGATCGAGGAGGCGAAGGTCACCCCCGTCTTGAGCCCCATGTAAAGGTTGGCCGCCATGAAGATGACGGTGATCGCCGCACCCAGCACCAGGCCGCGCCAGGTCAGCTCGTGCCGATGCGCCTCGTCGCGGTCTCGTGTCGGCATCAGGCGCGGCCTTTCGCAGACGTCGCCAGCGGGCGACATTGGCTTCGTCCATCCCTGTGCACGTGCGGTGCCGCCCTGCAAATCAAGTGCTGGAGCCTAAATGATCGCGCCGCCGCTGCCCGCCGCCTTCTTCCGTCGCCCGGTCGCCGATGTCGCCGTGGCGCTGCTCGGCGCCGTGCTGCTGGTCGACGGCATCGGCGGCGCCGTCGTCGAGTGCGAGGCCTACGACGGCGACGATCCGGCCTCGCACAGCGTCCGCGGCAAGACGCCGCGCAACGCCGCGATGTTCGGCCCGACCGGCCACGCCTATGTCTATCGCTCCTACGGCCTGCACTGGTGCCTGAACATCGTCTGCGGCGACGCACCGGGCGGCGCCGTGCTGGTCCGCGCCCTCGAGCCGCTCCATGGCCTCGAGACGATGCGCCAGCGCCGCCGCACCACGCTCGCCACCGCGCTTTGCCGCGGACCCGGCTGCGTCTGCCAGGCGCTGGCGATCACCGGCGCGCTCGACCGCCAGCCGCTCGACGCGCCGCCTTTCCTGCTCACGGCCGGCAAGGCGGCAGCGCCGGCGCTCGCCGGCCCGCGCGTCGGCATCAGCCGCGGCCGCGACACGCCCTGGCGTTTTGCTCTCGCCGGCTCGCCCTTCGTCAGCCGTGGGCCGGTGCGTCCTGCGGCTACGCGTCACCCGGCCGCGGGTCGACCTGATAGTGGATCGGCTTGAACGCGTAGTTGTTGGACTGCAGCGCCGAGCAGGCGGTCAGCCCGATCACCAGGTCCTGCTCGGCCTCGAACACCACGTGGTCGCCGGCCCGGCTCAGCGGCGGATCGACCCGCAGCACCCCGGTCGCGCCGTCGACGGCGACGTTCATGAACACGTTGAAGGCCGTCGGGATACGGTCCGGCCCGATGCCAAACGGGGCGAGCGCCGCCGCCAGGTTGCCAAAGCAGCCGCGATGCGGGTGCTCGTCGCCATAGATGATGCGGAAGGTGTCGGCCGAGCACGGCGTCAGCAGGAAGTCGTGCCGCCCGACCGTGTCCGCCACGATGCGCAGCATGACGTTGCTGCGATTGGAATAGAGTGGGTCGCCGGTGGTCAGAAAGATCCGCGAGGCATAGTCGAGGGTCCGGCCGGAGGAGATCACCTCGTCGAGGTCGTCGCGCCGGAACGCCAGCAGGTCCGCCACCTGCTCGCCGCCCGGGTCGATCACGGTCAGCCGCTCGCCGCGATTCAGGGTGAACGCGACGCCCGAGCGTGGCGCGATCTCATGCCTCAAGCGCCCACTCCTTCAAGCACCCACTCCTTCAAGCACCGCGTCTCGCCTCGCGGCCGCGGAACGGGCAAACCCAGTCCTCGTTCACCGCCCGCCCGCTATACTGCCGCGCTTCGGACACCTCGCCGAAGCGCGCCAGCATCGGATTGGCCGAGCCGGCCAACGACAGGTCGCGCTCCAGAATGGTGCGGCGCAGCTTCTCGTAGGTGCCGGCGGCGCGCAGCTGCTCAAATTGAGCATGCAGGTTGAACACCATCACGGGCACCTCGAACCGCCGCGCCGGCCGCTCCGCGCGCGGATGCAGCCCGACGACGAAAAACCCCTCGCCGCCGAAGCTCATCGAGAAGTGCGGGCTCGCGGGGTCGGCGCTGACCCGCGGATCGTGATCCTGCCCGGCCCAATCATCCTTGTCCGACAACGATTGCAGCCGCGCCCACAAATGCCGCTCGAACACCGCTCCCGGCAGGTCGAGCGGCCCACGGAACAGCACCGCCAGGCTCTGGAACGGACGCGGGTCGGCGCGATAATCCCCCACCAGCTGCAGCAGCTCAGGATGGATGTCGCAGTCGTTCCAGGCCGAAGCGATGTCGCGCGCGACAACCACCCGCAGCTGCTGCCGGCCCAAGGCGGACTTGGCGCCGATGCACGGAAAACCCGAGTCCCGAATGAAGGTCTCGAAGCGCTGGACCAGACAATGGTCTGCACTGCCTTGAGGCAGCAACATTGGTGACGTTCCCTGCTAGTCTTAATGCCAGGCTGCCTAAGTAGGGGCGATACGCCGCATAACCTCCCTTGCGAATGACACGTTTCGTTGATGCCGGATTGACGCCAGTAACTAAGCGACAAGCAACAAGTACTATCGTCACAGCAACTCTGTCGCATCACAGCTATGCAATGGTGAGTGCTGACTGCGGCACGGCAAGAAAGGCCAGGGGCTTTGCCCCTCGACCCCATTAAAGGCTAAGCCTTTAAAATCCTTTTATAGTCGATGTCTCGACGGCCGACTTGATGTGGTGGCACAGCAAGAGGAGTGGCTTCGCCAAGCCAGAACCCATCTAGACTCCTGACGAACGGGGTCTGGGGCCTCAGGCCCCAGCAGGTCCAGGGCAGAGCCCTGGCCTTCCTACTGACGAAAGGCAACGCCAAGCCGATGATGCCGTCGACCCGCAGCCTCTCGGCGCCCCCTCCACTGACGGCGCGCTTCGTCCAGGCGGTGCAGGACGCCGGCTTCAGCGGCGAGGTCAGCCAGGCCGCATCCGACCGGATCGTGATGGCGACCGACAATTCCGTCTACCAGGTGGCGCCCGAGGCCATCCTGTTCCCGCGCAGCCGTGCCGACCTCGTGCGCATCGCCCGCACGCTGTCCGAGCCCGCCTTCCACGACGTCGCGCTACGCCCGCGCGGCGGCGGCACCGGCACCACCGGCGCCTCGCTCGGCGCCGGCATCAGCGTCGACCTGTCGCGCTTCATGAACGCCATCCTGGAGATCAACGCCGCCGAGGGCTGGGCGCGGGTCGAGCCCGGCGTCGTCAAGGACCAGCTGAACGCGGCGCTGCGCCCGCACGGCCGCTTCTTCGCCCCCGAGCTCGCGCCCTCGAACCGCGCCACCCTCGGCGGCATGATCTCCACCGACGCCTGCGGCCAGGGCTCGGTGCTGTACGGCAAGACCAGCAACCACGTGCTCGAGCTCGACATCGTGCTGTCCGACGGCGCCGAGTGGTCGTCGCGCCCGCTCGCCGCCGCCGAGCTCGCCGCCGTCCAAGCCCGGCCGGACATCGTCGGCGAGGTGCACCGCGTGGTCGACCGGGTGCAGCGCGACAACGCCGCCCTGATCGACGAGCGTTTCCCAAGGCTTAACCGCAGCCTGACCGGTTACGACCTCGCCCACATCCGCGACGCCGAAGGCCGCTTCGACCTCAACGCGGTGCTGTGCGGCTCGGAGGGCACGCTGGCCCTGATCGCCGGGGCCAAGATCCAGGTGCTGCCGATCCCGGCCGCCTCGGTGCTGGTCGCGGTGCGCTACGCCAGCTTCGACGCCGCGCTGCGCGATGCCCAGGCGCTCAAATCGTTCCATCCCGCCTCGATCGAGACCGTCGACACCATGGTCCTGAACCTGGCCAAGAACGACAACATCTGGACCGCCGTCGGCGCCTACTTCCCCGAGGACGCCGCGGCGCCGCTGCACGGCATCAACCTGGTGCAGTTCGTCGGCGACGCGCCGGCAGCGGTCGACGCGGACGTACGGCACATGACCACCGCCCTCGATGCGGACCCTGACGGCCAGGCGACCCGCCTTGGCTACACCGTCGCGACCGGCGACGGCGTCACGCAGATCTGGGAGATGCGCAAGCGCGCCGTCGGCCTGCTCGGCAACGGCCCCGGCCGCGCCCGCCCGATCCCCTTCATCGAGGATTGCGCGGTGCCGCCCGAGCGGCTGGCCGACTTCGTCGCCGAGTTCCGCGCCCTGCTCGACAGCCATCGGCTGGACTACGGCATGTACGGCCATGTCGATGCCGGCGTGCTGCACGTTCGCCCGGCGCTCGACCTCGTCGATCCCGCCCACGAGCCGCTCATCCGCGAGCTCTCCGAGGCGGCGGTCGCACTCGCCGGCAAATATGGCGGCCTGCTCTGGGGCGAGCACGGCAAGGGGGTGCGCTCCGAGTTCGTCCCGGCCGTGTTCGGCCCGCTCTACCCGTGCCTGGTCGACATCAAACGCGCCTTCGACCCGCACGACCAGCTCAACCCCGGCAAGATCGCCTCCAGCCGCGGCCAAGATCTTCTCAAGGTCGACAGTCTGCGCCTGCGCGGCCACTACGACCGCGCCATTCCGGACGCGGTGCGGCCCCATTACGATGGCGTCCTGTCGTGCAACGGCAACGGCGCCTGCTTCAACTACGATGTCGACGACCCGATGTGCCCGTCCTGGAAGGCGACGCGCGAGCGCCGGCACTCGCCCAAGGGCCGCGCCAGCCTGATCCGCGAGTGGCTGCGGCTGCTCGTCCAGGCCGGCGTCGACCCGCTCGCCGAGGCCGCGCAAATCCGCCGCTCCTCAAGCTGGCTCGGCGAGCTGCGCCGCCGCCTCCGCACCGCCCCGGCCACTCGCGACGACGCGGATTTCGCCCACGAGGTGAAGGCGTCCCTCGACGGCTGCCTCGCCTGCAACGCCTGCTCCGGCCAGTGCCCGGTCAAGGTCAGCATCCCGACCTTCCGGGCAAAGTTCTTCGAGCTGTACTATGACCGCTACCGCCGCCCGCTGCGCGACTATCTCGTCGGCTGGATCGAGCCCGCGCTGCCGCTGCTCGCCCGCGCGCCGCGCCTCGCCAATGCGGCCCTGCACAACCCGCTGGCACGCCGCGCCGCCGCCCGCCTCGGCCTGGTCGACATGCCCCGCCTCAGCGGCATCGATCTCGGCCGCGCCCTGGCCCGTCGCGGCATCGCCTGGGCAACCCCGGAGCGGCTGGCCGCACTCGACCGCCACGCCCGCCGCAACAGCGTCGTCATCGTCCAGGACGCGTTCACCAGCCACCTCGAGGCCGCCCTCGTGCTCGACGTCGTCGACCTCCTGCAGGCCCTCGGCTTCACCCCGTGGGTCGCACCCTACCGCCCCGTCGGCACGCCGCTGCACGTCCTCGGCTTCCTCGGCCAATTCGGCAAAGCCGTCGAGCGGAACACGCGCCATCTGCAAGCCCTTGCTCAAACCGGCGTCGAGCTCGTCGGCATCGACCCGGCCATGACGTTGCCCTACCGGTCCGAGTACCAGCACGTGCTCCCGGACGGCGCGCCCAAGGTGTACCTGCTGCAGGAGTGGCTCGCCACCCGACTCGACGAGCTGCCGCAACGCCCGCCCGCCGGCGCCGCGCAGCTGCTGCCGCACTGCACCGAGCGCGCCACCGCCCTGGCTTCGCTCGCCGACTGGACGGCGGTGTTCAAACGCTGCGGCCTCGACCTCAGCATCGTTCCGGTCGGCTGCTGCGGCATGGCCGGCAATTACGGCCACGAAACGGAACACCTCGGCCTGTCGCGCCAGATCTACGACGCCAGCTGGGCCCGCCACGTCGAGGCCGCCAAGCCCACCCTCATGGCCACCGGCTTCTCCTGCCGCGCCCAGGCCGCCCGCTTCAGCGGCGTCACCCTGCCGCACCCGGTCCAGGTTCTACTGGCAACCTTACGCTGAGATTACAGAAGGAAAGGCCAGGGGCTTTGCCCCTGGACCCCATTAAAGGCGAAGCCTTTAAAATCCATTCGTTAGCCGTTCGATTGTTGCCGATCGAACGAGTAGAAGTTTTTTCGTTCTTTTTTCAAAAAAGAACCGCTTCCTTCCTACCCTTAAGCTTCACCTCACCGCCAAGCCCCACTCGCATTGCTCGACAGCCCAGCCGACCGATAAGCCGCGTCCACCAGCGACTGACCACGCTCGTTGAGCAGTATTCCCGCGCCCATCCGGTTCATCGTGTAGCCGAACGACAGCCCCGTCCCGGGATCGGCGAACCCGATGCTGCCGCCCATGCCGACATGGCCGAACGCCTGCTCGCCGAGCAGCACGCTGTGCCCGCCGGCGGCGCGGTTGTCCATGCTGACCATGAACCCCATGGCGAACCGCATCGGCTGCAGCAGCGTCGCGTCCATCTGCGTCGCCGCGACGACGCGACCCATCCTTGCCACGCTCTCTTCGCTGAGCAGCCCGCCGCCGCCGGCCGCCAGCGGCGCATACATCTGAGCAAGCCCGCGCGCGTTGGTGATGCCGTTGGCGCTGCCGATCTCGGCCGCGTGAATCGCCCGCGTGTTGAAGTCCGCCCCGCCATGATTGGTCGCGAACAGCTGCGACAGGCTGCCCGGCCGGCCGGCCACCGCCTGCGCGAAGCGCGAGGACGAGTCCGCCTCGGCCCGGTCCGAGCCGATCATCGGCGCCACCCGATGCTCCTCGCTCTCCGGCAGCCCGATATGGAAGTCGAGCCCGAGCGGCTCGGCCACCGTCTCGCGAAACAGCTCGCCGAGCGGCTGCCCCGCCGCGAGCCGCACCATGGCGCCGACCGTCCAGGCGAAGGTCAGCCCGTGATAGCCTTGCCGCGTGCCCGGCTCCCACCACGCCGGCTCGGCCGCGACGCGCTCCACCATGTAGTCCCAGTCGGCCATCCCGCCCGGCCGGATCGGCTCGCGCAGATGCGGCACCGGCGCGGTGTGGCCGAGCATCATCGCCGTCGTCGTGCCCGCCTTGCCGCCCTGCGCGAAGCCCGGCCACAGCGCCGCGACGTCGTCGTGCAGCCGCAATCGCCCCTGCTCGGCGAGCCTGTGGGCGCACAGCGCAGTCGCACCCTTGGTGCAGGAGAACACGGTCGAGATCGTGTCGCGCTGCCAGGCCCGCCCGGCCTTGCGCTCGGTCTTGCGCTCGGTCTTGCGCTCGGCCACGCCGCCCCACAGATCGACCACCGTCCGCCCGCGATAGGTTACGCAGACACTGGCGCCGACCTCCCGCCGCTCGGCGAAGTTGGCCCGGAACGCGTCGGCCACGGCGCCAAACTCCGGCTCGCACTTCCCGGCCATGCGCTGCCCGTCCAGCAGCTCGTCATCGATGCCGGCCATGCGATCCCTCCAATGTTCAGCCATCCTTGATCGGTACATACCTCGGCCAGCACCCAGCCACGCAAGCCCGCCGGGTTGCAGGCCACCCTTCAGGGAGAACAGGATGCGGCAAGACCCCGAGATCGAGTGCCACCGCTTCGACGGCATCGAGAATTTCCGCGATTTCGGCGGCGCCGCCTCCACCCTCGGCGGCCGCGTCCGGACCAGCCGGCTGTACCGCGCAGGCCATCTCGGCGCCGCCACCCCGGCCGACCTCGCCGCCCTCGAGCAGCTCCGCATCGCCACCATCGTCGACCTGCGCCGCCCCACCGAGCGGGCCCAGCAACCCTCGCGCTGGACCACCTTCGCCGGCCGCGTCATCGTCTCCGACGCCGGCGACCGCGCCGAGGGACCGCATGTCGAGTTCCTCCACACCGGCGACCTCAGCGACGCCGGCGTGGAGGCCTACCTGAGCGGCTACTATCGCCGCGCCCCGTTCGAGCCCCGCCACCTCGCTTTGTTCGCCGACGCCTTTGCCGCCCTCGATGAGAGCGATGGCGCCATGCTCATCCACTGCGCCGCCGGCAAGGACCGCACCGGGCTCCTCGCCGCCCTCGTCCTCAGCGCCCTCGGCGTCGCCCGCGCCGACATGCTGGCCGACTTCATGCAGACCAACGCGACGATGATGACACCCGAGCGCCGCCGCCGCGTCGGCGCCAGCCTGCAGCCGATCATCGGCCAGGCCCCGAGCGAGGCCATCCTGCTCGGCTTCATGGGCGTCACCGCCGCCCATCTCGACATCGCCTTCGCCGCCATCGACAGCGAGGCCGGCAGCCTCGACGCCTACCTCGCAACCCTCGGCGTCGACGCCGCCCGGCGACAACGCCTCCGCGCCCGCCTGCTCGCCTGAACGCCCCGAAACCAGACGCCCCGCCGGCTCTCAAGCCACAAGACACACCAGGAGGACGCCATGCCGACCGAACCAACCCTCGTCGCTGAGGGCCTGCGCTTCCCGGAGGGCCCGATCGCCATGGCCGACGGCTCCGTCCTGCTGGTCGAGATCCCCCGCGGGACCTTGTCGCGGGTGCGCCCCGACGGCGCCATCGAGGTGGTCGCCGAGCTCGGCGGCGGCCCGAACGGCGCCGCCATCGGCCCCGACGGCGCCGCCTATGTCTGCAACAACGGCGGCCGCTTCACCTGGCGCGAGCAGGACGGCTCCATCCGCCCCGGCCCGACCCCGCCCGAGCACGCCGGCGGCTCGATCCAGCGCGTCGACCTCGCAACCGGCGCCGTCACCACCCTGTACGACAGCTGCGACGGCCGGCGGCTGCTGGCCCCGAACGACCTCGTGTTCGACCGCCACGGCGGCTTCTGGTTCACCGATTACGGCACCTCAGACCTCGACGGCGCCCGCTTCGGCGCCCTCTGCTACGCCCGCGCCGACGGCTCGCTCATCCGCCGCGCCGGCCGCCTGCCCAGCCCGAACGGCATCGGCCTCTCCCCAGACGGCCAGACCCTCTACGCCGCCGACACCCAGACCGGCCGGCTCTGGGCCTGCGCCATCGCCGGACCCGGCGAGCTCGGCCCCGGCATGCTCCCCGGCCTGCCCGGCCGCGTCCTCGCCAGCCTGCCCGGCTACCAGCTCGTCGACAGCCTCGCCGTCGAGGCGGACGGCCGGCTCTGCGTCGGCACCCTGATCAACGGCGGCATCACCCTCTGCACACCCGCAGGCGCGCTCGAACACGTCCCCCTGCCCGACCCGATGATCACCAACATCGCCTTCGGCGGCCCGGACCACCGCGACGCCTGGATCACCGCCTCCTCAACCGGGCGCCTCTACAAGGCCCGCTGGCCACGTCCCGGCCTGG
>CAXUCZ010000101.1:0-9178 GCA_964249675.1 uncultured Acetobacteraceae bacterium
GGCTACCAGGTGGGCGGTGGCCGCGACTTCGGTGGTGCTCATGCCCCAGATGTGCAGGTCGTGCACCTCGTGGACGTGCGGCAGCGCGGCGAGGCAGGCCTGCACGGCGGACTGGTCGAGACCGCGCGGCACGGCGTCGAGCGCCAGGTTCACGCTCTCGCGCAGCAGGCCGACGCTGCTCCAGGCGATGACGGCGACGATCAGCAGGCTGGCGAGCGGGTCGAGCCGAACCCAGCCGGTAAGCGCGATCACCGCGGCGGCGGCGACCACCGCGGCGGAGACGGCGGCGTCGCCCGCCATGTGCAGGAAGGCGCCGCGGATGTTGAGGTCGTGGCGGCCGCGCATGAACATCAGCGCCGTGGCACCGTTGGCCAAGATCGCCGCCGCGGCGACCCACATGACGATGCCGCCATTGACGGCGCCGGGGGCGATCAGCCGACGGATCGCCTCGACGGCAATGCCGCCGGTGGAGACGAGCAGGATCGCCGCGTTGAGCAGCGAGGCGAGGATGGTGGAGCGGCCCCAGCCATAGGTTCGCCGTGCCGAGGGTCGGCGCCGGGTCGCCCAGGCGGCGCCCCACGCGAAGAGCAGGCCGAGCACGTCGCCGAGATTGTGCACGCCGTCGGCCAGCAGCGCCATCGAGTGCGCCACCAGCCCGTAGCCGAACTGCAGCCCGACGATCAGCAGGTTCAGCGCCACGCCGACGCCGAACGCGCGGTCGAAGGTTTCCGGCGCGTGGCCGTGCTGCGCGTGATCTCCGAGCGCGTGAGCGTGGGCGTGCCCGTGGGTGCGGCCATGGTCGTGGTGGTGCCCGTGGGTGTGCTCAGCCACCGTCCGCCGCTCCCGGTCGTTGCTTCAGTCGGTTGATCTGGTCCGAATGCGCTGCCAGCACCAGGGTGCGACGGATCTTCTGGGTCGGCGTCAGCAGAGCGTTGGCCAGGGTGAAGCTGTCGACGACGGCGTGCCGTCGGATGCGCTCCGGGGTCGCCAGCGCGCGGTTGGCCGCTGCGACGCCGGCCGCCGCCGCCGCCGCGTCCCCGTTCTCGGTGACCACCAGCGCCACCAGGCCCACCCCGTCGCCGGCGACCACCGCCTGGGCGATGCCGGATTGCGCCATCAGCATGTGCTCGACCTTGGCCGGCGAGATCGTCTCGCCGCCGGCCAGCACGATGATGTCGCGCTTGCGGTCGGTGATGCGCAGGTGGCCGTCCGGCTCGATCACCCCGACGTCGCCGGTGTGCAGCCAGCCGCCGACGATGGTGGCGGCCGTCGCCTCGGGCTGGCGCCAGTAGCCGTCCATGACCAGCTCGCCCCGTACGAGCACCTCGCCGTCCTCGGCGATACGGATCTCGACCCCCTGCAGCGGCGGCCCGACGGTGTCGGCGCGCGGTTCGTCGAACGGGTTGACGCTGATCACCGGGCCGGCCTCGGTCTGGCCGTAACCCTGCATCACCTTGACGCCGAGAGCGGTGAAAAAGCTCCCGACGGCCGGGTCGAGCCGGGCGCCGCCGCAGACCGCGGCGCGCAGCCGGCCGCCGAACCGGGCCTGGATCCTCGCCCTCACCAGCCGGTCGAGCAGTGGGTCCAGCAGGCGGTCGAGCCTGCGCGCGCGGCCGTCGAGGCGGCGCAGGCCGGTGGCGAGCGCGGCGTCGAACAGGGCGCGCGAAACGCGGCCCGAGCGCGCCGCCTGGGCGAGGATGCGGCTGCGGATCACCTCCAGGATGCGCGGCACGACGATGACGACGCCGGGGGCGGTGTCCACCAGGTCGGCCGCGAGGTGCTCGACGCCGCGGGCGAAGACGATCTCCATGCCGAGCGACGGGAAGAAGAACAGCCCCACCGTGTGCTCGAAGCCGTGCGACAGCGGCAGGAAGGACAGGTAGCGCTCGCCCGCGAGGTTCAGCCGACGCACCACCTGCCATAGCGAGCGGCAGTTCGCCAGGATGGCGCGGTGCGGCTGCATGACGCCGCGCGGCGTGCCGCTGGTGCCGGAGGTGTAGATCAGGCAGGCCATCGCGCCCGGCTTGATGTCGCTCGCCTGTGCCGCGATGAGGCCGACGCCCAGGCCGTCGCCGGTCGCGGCCGTCCACTCGGGGCCGCCCATCAGCAGCAGCAGGTCGAGCGGGCCGGCGGCGCCGACGGTGGCCGCCAGCTGCGGGTCGCCGACGATCGCGACACGGATGCCGGCGTCGCGCAGCAGGTGGGCGTGGTCGGCCACCGTGTTGGTGGTGTAGGCCGGGACCGGCACGGCGCGGATCGCCATCAGCGCGAGCTCGGCGATCGCGATCTCCGGGCGGCTCGAACCGGCGATGAGCACCCGGTCTCCCGCGGCGACGCCGCCGAGGCGCAGCGCCCGGGCGAGCGAGGCGGCCTGGTCGGCGAAGTCGCGCCAGCTCAGGTTGTGCCAGGCACCGTCGCGGTGATGACGGAACGCTGTCCGTTCGCCCCAGAGCCGGGCGCAGCTGAACAGCATCGTCGCCAGGTTCGGCCAACGTGGATAGTCGGACATGGCAAGGGCAGGCCAGGGGCCTTGCCCCTGGACCCCATTAAAGGCGGAGCCTTTAAAATCCATTTGTTGTTCGTGTTTCCAGGGCGAGGGCGGTGGCGTGGGACGACAGGATCGAATGGCTTCGCCAAGCAAGGAAGAGGGTGTTTAGTTTCTTAATGAACGGGGTCTGGGCCGCGGGCCCAGCGGGTCCAGGGCAGAGCCCTGGCCTTATTTTCCTGAAGCCTGCGACGTTTGACGTCCGTGCGCGCCGCCTTACATGCTCTTGCCACTACGCCGCCGCCCGGCGGAGCGCAAATTGCAGGACATCGCATGACGTTGACCCGGCTGACACGCCTGCCATCCTCGATGCCGGACGGTCTGCGGTCTGGGGAGGCTGTCGCCGCGCTGCCGCGCTGGGATTTGGCCGATCTTTACGACGCGCCGGACAGCCCGCGCGTGGCGGCTGACCTGGACCGCGCGGCCGGCGACGCCAAACGCTTCTCCGAGCATTATGCCGGGCGGCTTGGCCAGCTGGACGGCGCCGGGCTCGCCGCCGCCATCGCCGAATGCGAGCGCATCGACGAGGGCTTGGGCGCGCTGATGAGCTATGCCCAGCTGCTGTTCAGCGCCGACAGCAGCGCGGCGGCGGTCGGCCGCTTCTACCAGTCGATTAGCGAGCGGGTGACGACGATCAGCGCCGACATGCTGTTCTTCTCGCTGGAGCTGAACCAACTCGACGATGCGTTGCTGGAGAGCCGGCTTGCCGAGCCGGCGCTGGCGCGTTGGCAACCCTATCTGCGCGATTTGCGCACCTTCCGTCCGCACCAGCTGCAGGAGCAGCTTGAAAAGCTGCTGCACGAGAAGGAGGTGACCGGGCGCGCCGCCTGGAGCCGGCTGTTCGACGAGACGGTCGCCGGCATGCGGGTGCCGCTCCCAGGGCCGGGCGGCGGCGAGAGCCTGACGGTGAGCGCGGTGCTGAACCGGCTTTCGGATGGCGACCGGGGCAAGCGCGAGGCGGCCGGGCGGGCGATCGGCGCGGCCTTCGGCGAGCGCGAGAAGCTGTTCTCGCTGATCACCAACACGCTCGCGAAGGACAAGGAGATCCTCGACACCTGGCGCCACTACCCGCGCCCGGAGAGCTATCGCAACCGCGCCAACATGGTCGAGGACGAGGTGGTCGACGCGCTGGTCTCGGCGGTCGCCGACAGATTTCCGAGGTTGTCGCACCGCTACTACACGCTGAAGGCCAAGTGGCTGGGGCTGGAGAAGCTGCAGCATTGGGACCGCAACGCGCCGCTGCCGAACGACGATGACCGCGTCGTCGGCTGGAACGAGGCGCGGCGGCGGGTGCTCGAGGCGTATGCCGGCTTTGACCCGGAGCTCGGGCGGGTCGGGCAGCGCTTCTTCGACAATGCCTGGATCGACGCCGAGCTGCGCGAGGGCAAGTCGGGCGGCGCCTTCGCCCACCCGACGGTGCCGTCGGCGCATCCCTACATCATGATGAACTATCATGGCCGCACCCGCGACGTGATGACGCTGGCGCACGAGCTCGGCCACGGCGTGCATCAGGTGCTCGCCGCCGGGCAGGGCTACTTCATGTCCGGCACGCCGCTGACGCTCGCCGAGACCGCTTCGGTGTTCGGCGAGATGCTGACCTTCCGCGCCCTGCTCGACGCCGAGACCGAGCCGTCGCGGCGGCGGATCATGCTCGCCGGCAAGGTGGAGGACATGCTGAACACGGTGGTCCGCCAGGTGGCGTTCTACCAGTTCGAGCAGCGCGTGCATGCCGAGCGGCGCACCGGCGAGCTGCTGCCGGAGCGGATCGGCGAGATCTGGCTGGCGGTGCAGCGGGAAAGCCTTGGCCCGGCCTTCGAGTTCAGCCCGGACTACGCCGTGTTCTGGGCCTACGTGCCGCACTTCGTCCACACGCCGTTCTACGTCTACGCCTATGCCTTCGGCGACTGCCTGGTGAACGCGCTCTACTCGGTGTTCCAGGACGGCCATCCCGGTTTTCAGAAGAAATACCTGGCGATGCTCGCCGCCGGCGGCACCCGCCGGCACCGCGAGCTGCTGGCGCCGTTCGGGCTGGACGCGTCGGATCCGGGTTTCTGGAAGCGCGGGCTCGACGTCATCGCCGGGTTCATCGACGAGCTGGAGCAGGGCTGAGTGGCGCTCGAGCCGGTTCGCCCCAGGCGCGAGGGGTCGCTGTTCGGCGAGGTGCGCCGGATCGCCCGCACCTCCGGCGCGGTGGGCGGCATCGCGGCGCGCGTCGCCGGCCAGCGCGTGTTCGGCTTCAAGACCGACAAGGCGGCGCATGCGGAGGACCTCAAGCAGATCCTGGGCGGGCTCAAGGGTCCGCTGATGAAGGTGGCGCAGTTCCTGTCCACCATCCCCGACGCGCTGCCTGACGAGTATGCCGCCGAGCTCGCCCAGCTGCAGTCCAACGCGCCGCCGATGGGCTGGAACTTCGTCCGCCGCCGCATGGCGTCCGAGCTCGGACCGGACTGGCAGCAGAGCTTCACCAGCTTCACCCAGGAGGCGGTCGCCGCCGCTTCGCTTGGCCAGGTGCATCGCGCGACGCTGGCCGATGGCCGGGTGCTGGCCTGCAAGCTGCAGTATCCGGACATGCCGAACATCGTCGAGGGCGACCTCAGGCAGCTCAAGCTGGCGATGGGGATCTACGCGCGGATGGACAGCGCCATCCACAGCGACGAGATCTACAAGGAGCTGGCCGAGCGGCTGCGCGAGGAGGTCGACTACCGTCGCGAGGCGGCGCAGATGCGGCTCTACGGGCTGATGCTCGCGCAAGACAGCTTCGTCTCGATCCCCAAGCCGGTCGAGGCGCTGTCCACCTCGCGGCTGCTCAGCATGGACTGGCTCGAGGGCACGGGCATGCAGGCCTATCTCGACACCAAGCCGAGCCAGGAGAGCCGCAACCGCACCGCCGAGGCGCTGTTCCACGCCTGGTACCTGCCGCTCTACCGCTACGGCGTGATCCATGGCGACCCGCATCTGGGCAACTACCAGGTGCGCGCCGACCAGGGGCTGAACCTGCTGGATTTCGGCGCCATCCGGGTGTTCCCCCCGCGCTTCGTCACCGGGCAGATCGCGCTCTACCACGCCATTCGCGACAACGACGACGATGCGGCGCAGCAGGCCTATCAGGACTGGGGTTTCCGCGACCTGCCGCGCGAGACGATGCTGGTGCTGAACGAGTGGGCGCGCTTCATCCACGAGCCGCTGCTGCAGGACCGGGTGCGCAAGATCCAGGAGAACGGCGACCCGCAATTCGGCCGCTCGGTGGCCGAGAAGGTGCATGCCGGCCTGCAGAAGACCGGCGGCGTGCGGCCGCCGCGCGAGTTCGTGCTGATGGATCGCTCGGCGATCGGGCTCGGCTCGGTCTTTCTCCGGCTCGGCGCGGAGCTGAACTGGCACCGGCTGTTCCACTCGATGATCGATGATTTCGACGAGGCGGCTTTGGCCAGGCGGCAAGCCGCCGCCTTGGCCGAGGCGGGCGTGCCGGTCACGGCCTAGAAGGCGAGGGGCTTTGCCCCTCGACCCCATCAAAGGCGGAGCCCTTAAAATCCATTGAGTCGTCGACGATGTTCGAACGCGACGGCTTCGCCGAGCGAGAGGCGGTGTCCCCGACTTAAAGGGGTTTGGCGCCTCGCGGCCCCGGCGGCGTTCAGAGGCGGAGCCTCTAGCCTCACGCGAAACACTTCTTGGCGCGTCCAAGACCGATAAGCTCGTTGGCTCGGGCGATCGCCGAGTTGGCGAAGCGCTGCTGCGCCGCCATTGCGTCGTCGTTGGCGGAGCTGCCGCCGCCACCGATTCCGCCGGTGCCGGTCGCTCCGACCACCGGCAGGTTGTTCTCGTTGACGTTGGCGCCGCTGACGCCGCCGCTGTTGCCGCCGCTGAGGCTGACACCGCTCCCGGCGACGCCGGACAAGGCGAGCGCGCGGGTGCGCTGGTTGGCCTGGTCGATGCGGCCGTTCATCTCGCCGATCTGACTTTCGATCGCCTGACAGGTCAGGGTGCTGTCGCCGGGCTCGGTCGCCGGGATCGGCGCATGCGGGCTTGCGGCGGCGGCCGCTGGATGATCGGCGTCGGGTGGGGTGGCGGCACAGCCTGAGACGAGGAGGCTGAGCAGCATCCAGGCCCGGTGGTTCGTCGTCATGCGTGACCTTTCTCGATGCGCTGTCGGGGCGATGATCGCGCGCCGACGCGTGCGCAGGACCGTGCCAAGGCGGCAACGTCGCGTCCAGGCGGCAGCGGCGAGTTGGCCTCCCTTGCTCGCGCCCCGGGGTGCGCGCTACGTCACTCGTCCGCACCCTTCAGGGGTGTCAGGGACGTCCATAGGGAGCCCGATGATGCGCCTAGCGGTGCTCAAGGAACGGCGTGAGGGCGAGACGCGGGTGGCGGCGACGCCGGAGACGGTCAAGAAGCTGATCGCACTCGGCCTTGAGGTCGCGGTCGAGGCGGGGGCGGGGCTGCGGTCGGCGTTGCCGGACGCCGACTACGCCGCGGCCGGCGCCGAGGTCGTCGGCGACGCCGAGATGGCGCTGGCGGGCGCCGGGATCGTGTTCGCCGTGCAGGCGCCGGACGGCGCGGCGCGGGCGGCCCTGCCGCGCGGGGCGTTGCTGGTCTGCACCGCCGGGGCGCATGCCGATCCCGGGCTCGCGCCGGCGATGGCGGCGGCCGGGGTGGACCTCGCGGCGATGGAGCTGCTGCCGCGCATCACCCGGGCGCAGTCGATGGACGTGCTGTCGAGCCAGGCGAACCTGGCGGGCTTTCGCGCCGTGGTCGAGGCCGCGGCGGCGTTCGAGCGCGGCTTTCCGATGATGATGACGGCGGCCGGCACGGTGCCGCCGGCGCGAGTGTTCATCATCGGCGCCGGCGTCGCCGGGCTGCAGGCGATCGCCACGGCGCGGCGGCTCGGCGGCATCGTGAGCGCGACCGACGTGCGGCCGACCTCCAAGGAGGAGGTGAAGTCCCTGGGGGCGACCTTCGTCGGCGTGGACAGCGAGGAGGCGGGGCAGACCGCCGGCGGCTATGCGAAAGAGATGACCGACGCGTTCCGCCAGAAGCAGGCCGAGCTGATGGGCGCGACGGTCGCCAAGAACGACATCGTCATCTGCACCGCGCTGGTGATGGGCCGGCGGGCGCCGACCATCGTCACGACGGCGATGGTGGCGGCGATGCGGCCGGGCAGCGTGATCGTCGACCTCGCGGCGGAGGCCGGCGGCAATTGCGAGGCGACGGTGCCGGGCGAGCGCGTCGTCACCGACAATGGCGTGACCATCCTGGGCTATCGCAACTGGCCGGCGCGGATCGCGGTGGCGGCGAGCAACCTCTACAGCCGCAACCTGCTCACCTTCCTGACCAGCTTCTGGGACAAGGCAGCCTCTGCGCCCAAGCTGCCGGACAGCGACGAGATCGTGCGCGGGGTGATGATCACCCGTGGCGGCCAGGTGGTGCATGCGCAGTTCGCCGCCGCGGCGCCGAGCCAGGCCGTAGATAATACGACCATCTCCGCGGGCGCCGGCGTCACCACCGCGCCTGCGGCAGCGACGACGGCACCCGCCGAGACGCCAGCGCCCGCGGCGGGGCCCTCGGCCGCGTCGGCGGCGTCGCCGCTATGGGTTGTGCCGTCCCCGGTCGCCACGCAGGAGCCGGCGACGGATGCGGCCGCCGAGGCGTCGGCGCCGCAGATCGCGCCGCCGGTCGCCGCCCCGCCACCCTCCCTCGCCTGAGACACAGAGAGCAGCACCCGATGAACCCGAACTCGCTCGCCGACCAGGCCCAGCGCATCGCTGACCAAGCGGCCAACCTCGCGGCCCAGCTGCATGTGCTGCCGCAGGCCTTTCCGGTCGCCGGCTTCGGCCCGGCGACGGCGGCCACGGCGACGGCGGCCGAGCCGTTCATCCTGCTGCTGACGATCTTCCTGCTCGCCTGCTTCGTCGGCTACTACGTCGTGTGGAACGTGACGCCGGCGCTGCACAGCCCGCTGATGGCGGTGACCAACGCCATCTCCTCGGTGATCATCGTCGGCGCGATGCTGGCGGCGGGGCTCTCGGCCAGCGCCTGGGCGAGGAGCTTCGGCTTCCTCGCGGTCATTCTGGCCAGCGTCAACATCTTCGGCGGCTTCGTGGTGACGCAGCGGATGCTGTCGATGTTCAAGTCCAAGCAGCGTTAGGGCCGAGCCGATGTCCTCGAGCCTGACGTCGTTCTTCTATCTCGTCGCCGCGGTGCTGTTCATCCTGGCGTTGCGCGGGCTGTCGAGCCCGGTGACGTCGCGGCGCGGCAACCAGTTCGGCATGGTCGGCATGCTGATCGCGGTGCTGGCGACGCTCGCCCATCACGGCATGCACGGCGGCGGCATCGTGCTGATCCTGGTCGGCATCGCGATCGGCGGCAGCATCGGCGTCGTGCTGGCGCGGCGCATCCAGATGACGGCGCTGCCGCAGCTCGTCGCCGCCTTCCACTCGCTGGTCGGACTGGCGGCGGTCTTCGTCGCCGCCAGCGCGATCAACGCGCCGCAGAGCTTCGGCATCGGGCTGCCCGGCGCGATCCACACCGAGTCGCTGGTCGAGATGTCGATCGGCCTGGCGATCGGCGCCATCACCTTCACCGGCTCGCTGATCGCGTTCGCCAAGCTGCAGGCGCTGATGAAGGGGACGCCGATCACCT
>CAXUCZ010000102.1:0-9147 GCA_964249675.1 uncultured Acetobacteraceae bacterium
CGCCAAGTGCTACACCGCTGCGCCGTCGAGCCAGCCAGCGGACGGCTTGGCGAACGGCTTGGCGAACGGCTTGGTGAATGGCTTGCCTAACGGCTTGGCGAACGACCCTGGGCAGAACCGCTCGCTGCGGCCATATCGCGACGGTGTCCGACCCAGCCTCGATCGTCGCCGCGCTGACTGCGACCCGCGACCGCATCGCCGAGGCCGCCCGTTGCGCCGGCCGTCCAGCCGCGGCGGTCAGCCTGCTCGCCGTGTCCAAGACCCACCCGCCCGAAAGCATCCTCGCCGCTGTCGAGGCCGGCCAGCTCGCGTTCGGCGAGAACCGCGTCCAGGAGGCGGCCGCCAAGTTCGCGCCGCTCCGCGCCCGCCACCCGGCGCTGCGCCTGCACCTGGTCGGCGCCCTGCAGACCAACAAGGCCGACGAGGCGGTCGCCCTGTTCGACGTCATCCACTCCCTCGACCGGCCCCGCCTCGCCGACGCGCTGGCCCGCGCCATCGAGCGTCACGGCCGCCGCCCCGAGCTGCTGGTCCAGGTCAACATCGGCGACGAGCCGCAAAAGGCCGGCATCCGGACCGCGGACTCCGACCGCTTCGTCGAGGACTGCGCCCGCCGCTTCGGCCCCGGCCTGATCGGGCTGATGGCGATCCCGCCCGCCGAGGCCGACCCGCGCCCGTTTTTTGATCGCCTCGCCGACCTCGCCCGCCGCCACGCCTTGCCCGCTCTGTCGATGGGCATGTCGGGCGACTACGAGGCCGCAATCGCCGCCGGCGCCACGATCGTGCGCGTCGGCAGCGCCATCTTCGGCGTCCGCCCCATCCGCCCAGAGCCTCAGGCCGAGCCCGAGCCCGTACCGGCGCCCTTTCAGCCCATCGAGCAAACACGCTAGGAGTGGCGCACAACGCCGGCCGCGCCCGATCGTCGCGGCCCGTGTCCTCCAGGCTTATGCCGCATCGTGCGGCTTGAGGCAGCTGACGCATGGACGACCGACCACCGCCGCTCGTGTCTCAGACCGATGACGCCCCCATCAGCCAGGCGGGCGGGCCCGGACGGGTGGCGCCCGAGCCGACCACATCCGAGTTGGCGAGCGGGCTGCGCGCCGCGGTGTCGCTGCCAGGCGAGATCCGCGCCTCGGCCGGGCGTGAGGCCGCCGCCTCGTCGGCCGACGCCGACGGCCTGCACGGCGCCTCCTTCGGCCTCGGCGTCGTCATCGCCGTGCTCGGCGTGGTCTACGGCGACATCGGCACCAGCCCGCTCTACGCCTTCCGCGCCACCCTGGCCCTGTTCGGCCGCACCGCCGCGACGCCGTGGGAGATCCTCGGCTGCCTGTCGCTGATCTTCTGGTCGCTGATCCTCATCGTCACCGTCAAATACGTCCTGCTGGTGATGCGCGCCGACAATCACGGCGAGGGCGGCATCCTCGCGCTGATGGCGCTCGCCCAACGCTGCTGCGCCAATGCCCGCCTGCGCGCCGCCCTGACCATGGCCGGCATCGTCGGCGCCTGCCTGTTCTTCGGCGACGGCGTGATCACCCCGGCCATCTCGGTGCTCTCCGCCGTCGAAGGGCTCGAGGTGTCGCTGCCCGAGGCCGCCGCCGTCGTGGTGCCGATCTCGCTCGTCATCATCGTCGCCCTGTTCGCCGTGCAGCGGCGCGGCACCGGCTCGGTCGGCCGCATCTTCGGCCCGATCATGGTCGTGTGGTTCGCGGTGATCGGCGTGCTGGGCGCGCTCGCCATCGCCCATAACCCGATGGTGCTGCAGGCCATGCTGCCGCACCACGCCGTGATCTTCATACTCCATCACGGCTTTCTGGCCTTCATCGCGCTCGGCGCCGTCGTGCTGTCGGTCACCGGCGCCGAGGCGCTGTACGCCGACATGGGTCATTTCGGCGCCAAGCCGATCCGTCTCGCCTGGCTGACCTACGTGCTGCCCTGCCTGGTGCTGAACTATTTCGGCCAGGGCGCCCTGGTGATCGCCAACCCGGCCGCCGCCGCCAACCCGTTCTTCCTGCTCAGCCCGCTGTGGATGCGCCTGCCCCTGGTCGGCCTGGCCGCCGTCGCCACCGTGATCGCCAGCCAGGCGCTGATCTCCGGCGCCTTCTCGATCGCCCGCCAGTGCATGGCCATGGGCTTCCTGCCGCGGATGACGGTGCTGCACACCTCGAACACCGAGGAGGGTCAGATCTTCCTGCCGCAGGTCAACACCATGCTGGCGATCGGCGTGATCGTGCTGGTGCTGGTGTTCCGCAGCTCGGACGCGCTCGCCTCGGCCTACGGCATCGCCGTCACCGGCACCTTCATCTGCACCTGCCTGCTCGCCGTCGTCGTCTTCCGTCGCCAATACGGCTGGCCGCGCTGGCTCGCGCTCGGCGTCTGGGGCAGCTTCTTCCTGATCGACAGCGTGTTCTTCGCCGCCAACCTGCTAAAATTCTTCGACGGCGGCTGGGTGCCGCTCGCCCTCGGCCTCATGCTGCTCGCCCTGATGACCTCCTGGAAGCGCGGCCGCGACCTGGTGCTGGCGCGCTGGAAGCAGGACAGCCTGCCGCTCGCCTCCTTCCTCAATCGCCTGCCGCAGTCGCGCACCATCCGCGTGCCCGGCATGGCGATCTTCCTCACCTCGAACCCCGACTTCGTCCCCGCCGCATTGCTGCACAACCTCAAGCACAACAAGGTGCTGCACGAGCGGGTGCTGTTCGTGACCGTCAGCCCGCTGGATCAGCCCGAAGCCGGCCCTCGCCGCATGACGGTCGAGGAGCTCGCGCCCGGCATCCACAAGGTCAACCTGCGCTACGGCTTCATGGAGACGCCGAACATCCCGCGCTCGTTGGAAGACCTCAAGCCGTTCGGCGTCAACTACGACCCGATGCAGGCAAGCTACTTCCTCAACCGCGAGGTGCTGGTCCGCGCCATGGTGCCGAAGCTGCCGATCTGGCGCCTGTGGCTGTTCCTGGCGATGTTCCGCAATGCCGTGCCCGCAACCGAATTCTTCCGCATTCCCAGCGACCGTGTGGTCGAGCTAGGGGTGAGAGTAGCGATCTAGAGAGGCAAGGGAAGGCGGTCCAAACCTTCCAGATGCGGGTCTGGGGGCGCCGCCCCCAGCGGGTCCAGGGCAGAGCCCTGGCCTCGCTTCAGCCGTCACTCCTGCTCGTCGAACCCTGACTCCACGAGCCCGGCCAGCGCGTCCAGCGCCTCCTTGGCCTCCCAGCCCTCGGCGCGCAGCTCCAGCTCCGCTCCCTGGCCGGCGCCCAGCATCATCAACCCCATGATCGAGCGTGCCGAGACCGTCTGCCCCTCGCGCGTCACGTCGACGGAGGCGTCGAACCGCTCGGCCATGGTGACGAACTTCGCGGCAGCCCGCGCGTGCAGCCCACGCAGATTGACCACCGGCACCAGCCGCGTCAGCACCGTTGCCGGCTGTCCGTCGTTCATCCCGCCCTCATGATGCTCGGCTACGAACATCATCCTAGCAGGCTAGGCTTGCTTCTGTCGCTTGGTGTCGCCCGGCAGCGCCGCCTCGGGCTCCGGCAGCGGTATCGCCGCCACGCCGCCAGGCCGTCCGCCCTGCAGCCCGGCCTGCACGCTCGACTGGCCGAACGGCGTCGCCCGGGGCGCCTCCGTCTTGCCGGCAGCCGCCTGGCCGCTGAGCGCCCGCCGGATCGCCTCCAGGGACGCAATCGGGCTCATCCGCCCGGTCTGCTCGCAACGATTGGTCGTCCGACACCCGGACAGCACGTGCGATGCGGCGGCGATGTATTTCCGCCCAGCCGTCTCGGTCGTCTCGACGCATTCGCCCAGCGTCTCGCGCGACCGGCTCTTGGCGAACTTGACCAGCATCGGCAGGTTCACCCCGGCGATCACCTCGACCTGCCGCCGGCTCATCATCGAGATCGCGAGGTTGGATGGCGTGCCGCCGAACATGTCGGTCATGATGACGACGCCGTCGCCGGTGTCGACCTGCTCGATGCAGTGCAGGATGTCGGCGCGCCGGCATTCCACGTCGTCGTCGGCGCCGATGCAGATGGTTGCAACGTTGCGCTGCGGTCCCACCACATGCTCCATCGCCAGCCGCAGCTCCTCGGCCAGTCGGCCGTGGGTGACCAGCACAAGACCTATCATGGAACGGAGACGAACCCCCTGCCGCGCTGTGTGATCAAGCCAGGTTCCCGACCGGGCAGCATGGCCTGGAACCGCTTATACGCCGTCATCGACCGAAGACTCCAGATCGGCATGCCGTCCCGTCCGCACCAGTGCCTGCCGTGCAAGCTCGCGATGCGTCACGGACAACGCCAAACCCCCGCGACACGTCCCGCACAAGCTATGCGACACCGCCAGCGCCGCGGCCAGTTTCTCCACCACGTGGACCGACCGATGACGCCCGCCGGTGCAGCCAACCGCGACCGTCGCGTATTTCTTGCCCTCGGCGACGAAGCGCGGCAAGAGCAGAGTCAGCAAAGCAACGATACAATCGAGAAATCTTCCGAAATCCGGATCCTGCTCCACGTAGTCGGCGACCGCCGGTTCCAACCCCGTCATCGGCCTCAACCTGAGGTCGTAATGCGGGTTGCGCAGAAAGCGCGCGTCCAGCACCAGGTCAGCCTCGCGCGGCAGCCCTTCCGGATAGGCAAAGGAGACCAGCGAAATTGTCAGGCCGGCGCCCAGCCGAGCCGAGCCGCCAAAACGCTGCTCGACCACCCTGCGCAGCGCCGCCGGCGTGAGCTCGCTGGTGTCGAGCACGAGTTCCGCCGCCGCCGCCAGCGCCGCCGTCATCCGCACCTCCTCGGCGATGCCGTCCGCCACCGACCCGTCCAGCGCCAGCGGATGCCGCCGCCGCGTCTCGGTGAAGCGCCGCAGCAGCACCGTCTCGTCGGCGCGCGCGAACAGCAATGTCGGCTCCAGCGCCGGGTTGGCGCGCAACCGGTCCAGGCTCGCCAGCACCGCGCCGGCATCAAAGCCGCTGGTCCGCGCGTCCACGCCCACCGCCAGCGGCCGCTCCACCCGATCGGCCCCGCGCTGAGCAAGCGTCTCCACCAGGTCGAGCGGCGGGTTGTCGATCGCCTCGAAGCCGAGATCCTCCAGCGCGCGCAGGATCGACGACTTGCCCGCCCCGGACAGCCCGCTGACCAGCACCACCGGCCGCCGGCTCACAGGATCGCTCCGGACGCCAGGCTTGCCGCCCCCAGCACGCAGTCCAGCGCCCGCTCCACCACCATCGCCGCCGAGGCCGCTCGCGCCGCCACCGCAATCAGCGGCAAGCCCAGCGCGTCGCTCGAAGGCAACGGCAGCCGCTCGCCCCCGCCCGGCTGCTCCCCCAGCCGCACGCTCAGCCGCAGCCGCACGCCGCCGACATACGCCAGTCGCAGCAGCCCCAACCCACGCAGCTCGATCAGCCCGGCCAACGCCAACGGCGCCCGCGCACAGCCGTCCTCGACGATCACCTGGTCGTCGGCGACGAGGATAAAACCGCGGTCGATCAGCCGCAGCGCAAGGTCGGACTTGCCGGCGCCTGAAGGCCCGGTGAGCAGCACAGCGCTCCCGTCCCGCGCGACGCAGCTGGCATGCAAGTGCATGACGTCACAATGAGGCGCGGCGGACAGAAGGCAAGCACTTAAAAGCAAGGCCCATCAAGGGCAGAGCCTTTAGAATCCAGTCCTCGAAGGTGCCCGGCCGGCCCCTAAACGGATGGGGGTCTGGGGCCTCAGGCCCCAGCGGAGTCCAGAGGCAGAGCCTCTCGCCTTGCCTCACCTCTCATCCGTATCCGCGTCCGGCTCGACCACCAGGTCGCCGTCGATCTCGGCATCGTCCTCGAGCTCGGCGGCGTCCTCGAGCACGTCCTCCTCCTCGGCGTCCTCGACCACCGCCTCTTCGCCTTCCTCCTCGACCACCGCCACCTTCTTGGGCCGCTTCTCCTCGACCGCATTGCCGCCGCCGCGCTTCGGCTTCGGCTGCTCGACCGGCTGCTCGGTGCCGCACTTGGGGCAGACCGCCGGCGACTTGGTCAGGTCGTAGAAGCGCGCGCTGCACGACACGCAGACGCGCTTGGTGCCGAGTTCAGGCTTGACCATGCGGAGGACCCCGGAAGCGTCTGATGCCGACATGCGCCGAAAATCGGATTGACAAGCGCACGCCGTGAAGGGCGCGCCCCTTGCCATCGCAAGGTTGCATTGTCAAACCGTCGCTGCGCTTCCGCGCCGGCACCCGCCATGCTACCCGCCGCGACGTGCCCGTACCGGTCCCGCTCACCGCCCGTCGCCCGGACGCTCCGCTCAGCGGCCGCGCCGCGGTGCCCGGCGACAAGTCGATCAGCCATCGGGCCTTGATGTTCGCCGCCCTCGCCGTTGGCCGCACCCGCATCGCCGGCCTGCTCGAGGGCGAGGACGTGCTGCGCACCGCCCACGCCATGCGCGCGCTCGGCGCCCGCATCCGTCAGGAGGGCGCGGCGTGGCACGTCGACGGCGTCGGCATCGGCGGCCTGGCCGAGCCCGAGGACGTGCTCGACATGGGCAACTCCGGCACCGCCGCCCGCCTGCTCGCCGGCATCCTCGCCAGCCACGACATGGTCTCGGTGATGACCGGCGACGCCAGCCTGCGCCGCCGCCCGATGGCCCGCGTCATCACCCCGCTCGCCGCCACCGGCGCCCGTTTCACCAGCCGCAGCGCCGGCCGGCTGCCGCTCACCATCATGGGCGCCGAGCGCGCCCTGCCGCTCGACTACACGCTGCCGATCGCCTCGGCGCAGGTCAAATCCGCCTGTCTGCTCGCCGGCCTCAACGCCCGCGGCGTCACCCGCGTCGTCGAGCCCGCCGCAACGCGCGACCACACCGAAAACATGCTCCGCCATTTCGGCGCCACCTTGCAGGTCGAGCGCGCCGGCGGCGTGACGACGATCCGCCTGCACGGCCAGCCAGAGCTTCTCGCCCGTCATGTCGAGATCCCCGGCGACCCGTCCTCCGCCGCCTTCCCGCTGGTCGCCGCCCTGCTGGTTCCCGGCAGCGCCGTCACGATCGAGGGCGTCGGCCTCAATCCGCTGCGCACCGGCCTGTTCACCACCCTCCGCGAGATGGGCGCGAGCCTCGCGGTCACCAACGAGCGCCTCGAAGGCGGCGAACCCGTCGGCGACCTGACCGCCGAGCACCGCCCCCTGATCGGCGTCGACGTGCCGGCCAGCCGAGCCCCCACCATGATCGACGAGTATCCCATCCTCGCCGCCGCCGCCGCCTGCGCCCGCGGCGCCACCCGCCTGCGCGGCCTGGCCGAGCTGCGCCACAAGGAAAGCGACCGTCTCGCCGCCACCGCGGCCCTGCTCACGGCCAACGGCGCCGCCTGCACGATCGAGGCCGACGACCTCCTCGTCCATGGCGCCGCCCGCCCGCCCACCGGCGGCGCCATCGTCGCCACTCACATGGACCATCGCCTCGCCATGAGCGCCCTGATCCTCGGCCTCGTCACGGACCGTCCCGTCACCGCCGACGACACCCGCTTCATCGACACCAGCTTTCCCGGCTTCATCGCCCTGATGACCGGCCTCGGCGCCGCCCTCGCATGAGCCGCGGCCCGCCCGCTATCACCCCGTCCGCCATGCCGACGGTGGTCGCCATCGACGGTCCCGCGGCCGCCGGCAAGGGCACCCTGGCCCGCCGCCTCGCCGCCCATCTCGGCCTGCCCTATCTCGACACCGGCCTGCTCTACCGCAGCGTCGCCGCCCGCCACCTTGATGCATGCCGCCTCGACACCGGCGACGATCCCGTCCGCATCGCCCGAACCCTCACCGCCGCCGACCTCGCCCGCACCGATCTACGCCGCCCGGCCGTCGACGCCGCCGCCGCCGCCATCGCCGCCGACCCCGCCATCCGCGCCGCCCTGCTGGCCTTCCAGCGCGATTTCGGCCACGCACGCGGCGCCGTGCTCGACGGCCGCGACATCGGCACCGTCATCTTTCCCGATGCCCGGGTGAAGCTGTTCGTCACCGCCAGCCTGGACGCCCGCGCCGAGCGCCGACGCCTCGAGCTCGCCGCCCGCGGCATTCACGAGCCCATCGACACCGTCCGCGCCGCCATGGCCGCCCGCGACGCCGCCGACGCCGCCCGCAGCACCGCCCCCCTCAAGCCGGCCGCGGACGCGATCCTGGTCGACACGACGGATCTGAACGCCGACCAGGCCTTCGATCGGGCAAAGGCGATCGTGGAAGGGCAAGGGCTCTGCCCTTGACCCGCCAAGGGCCCGCGGCCCTTGGATCCCGTTCGTTACTTGCCGGTAAACAGGCCCTTCTACCAACGAGTGGATTTTAAAGGCTCCGCCTTTGATCGGGTCTTGGGCAGACAGCCCTGGCCTTGCTTTTCCTTGACTCGCGACCCTGCAGGCGTATCTCTGCGCCGGCACACCGCGGGCATCCACCCGCGGCTTGAGTGCTTTGTCCCATCGGCGCCCCGGCGCACGTCGTGTCTCCAGGATCCGGAGAGGCGCATAACCACTGACCGGCCAGCCGGCTGGATCAGAGACAGGAACAGTTCAGCCCTATGGCTTCCAGCGCCGCCGCCCGCGTCCTCGAGCGTGACTACGCTCAAACCCCCTCCGCCAACGACCACATGGAGGGCCTCGACTTCGCCTCCCTGCTCGACGAGACCCTCGGCCGCGACAGCGGCTTTGACGGCTCCGTCGTCACCGGCCGCGTGGTCCGCCTCACCGAAGAGTTCGCGGTCGTCGACGTCGGCCTCAAGAGCGAGGGCCGCGTCGCGCTGAAGGAGTTCGGCGTTCCAGGCGCCCCCGTCGAGGTCAAGCCCGGCGACCTGATCGAGCTCTACGTCGAGCGCTACGAGGACCGCGACGGCTCGATCGTCCTGTCGCGCGAGAAGGCCCGTCGCGAGGAGGCCTGGACGAACCTGGAGAAGGCCTTCGAGGGCAGCCAGCGCGTCAACGGCACCATCTACGGCCGCGTCAAGGGCGGCTTCACCGTCGACCTCGGCGGCGCCGTCGCCTTCCTGCCCGGCTCGCAGGTCGACATCCGCCCGGTGCGCGACGTCGGCCCGCTGATGGGCATGCCGCAGCCCTTCCAGATCCTCAAGATGGACCGCGCCCGCGGCAACATCGTCGTCTCCCGACGCGCCGTGCTGGAGGAGACCCGCGCCGAGCAGCGCAGCGAGCTGATCCAGGGCC
>CAXUCZ010000103.1:0-9131 GCA_964249675.1 uncultured Acetobacteraceae bacterium
GGCGGTCGGGGATATAGACGGTCTCCGCCTCCTGCCCGTCGCGGAAGCGGAACAGCCATTTGCGCGTCTCGTCGACGCTGGTCTGCTCGGTCGCGACGTCCGGGCGGCCGACGACGAAGCGCTCGGCCAACGTCTGGCGCAGCGGCTTGGCGATGCTGCTCATCGCGGCGAAGTCGGTGACGCCCTGGTGGTAGATCCAGTGCCACAGCTGCTTGGCGCGGAACGGCTTCTCGCCGACCTCCGCCAACGCCTCCGCCAGCGCCTCGCGCGACAGGCCGACCAGCTCCCGCCGGCCATCCGCGGTCAGCGGGCTGGGCGGGGCAAACAGCGCCGCCTTGGCCAGGATGCGCTGGCGCTCGGCCGCGCTCAGCTCGTCGACGCTGGAGCGGGACAGTGCGACGGTCATGTCTTGGCGCAGGCCCGCCGCACCGCCTCGAGCGCGGCGGGAAAGCCCCTCAGGCTGAATGTGTCGGTCACGTCGCCGCCGCGCGGAGCGGGCGAGACCGCCACCACGCGCGTCTGTCGGCCGAACGCGGCGACCACGGCGTGGCCGTCGCGGGCAAACGCGGAGCGCTGCGCCGTGTAGAGATCAAAGCGCCCCCGGCCGAGCTGCAGCGGCACCGAGGCGTCGCGCGGATAGGCGAAGCCGGCGGACAGCGCCACCGCATCCTCGGAGCTCGGCCGCTCGGTCACCGTCAGCACCACGTCGCCCCGGCCGCGCAGCAGCGGCATCGACGTCGCCGCCCGGGTGTAGGCAAAGCAGACCGTGCGGCCACCCTCGAGATGCGTCGCCGCCCGCCAGTCGTCGAAATGGCCGATCGCCGCAGGGGCGTTGAGGCGGCGGGCATGGTGCTGCGGCGCAGCGGCAACGGTCAGCCCGGCGACGACGAGAAGCAGCAAACGCATGCGGCACACATACGAGCGCGGGAGTTGTGGAACAAGAAGGCCGGAGGCTCTGCCTCTGGACACCGCTGGGGCCCGAGGCCCCAGGCCCCATCCATGAGGGTCTACGCGCTCTTCCTTGCTCGGCGAAACCATTCAATCCTGGTCACCACGGCACCGGCCTCGCCGCAGGTCACGAACGAATGGATTTTAAAGGCTCCGCCTTTAATCGGGTCCAAGGGCGAGCCCCTGGCCTTCAGCCTAGGCTCTCCGCCACCCGCGGCTCATGCAGCGGACACCCATGAGTCTCACGAACCTGACGACATCTCGTAGGTCAGCCGCCGCGCCCGCATGATCCCACCCAGCAGGCGACGCGCCGCGATTGGCTCCGCCTCGTCGGCAGCGGGAACCTCGTAGTCAGGCCGGAACGGCAACGGTTGCGGCAAACTCGTCACGGACGTCGGTCCTCCATCAACGTCGCGTCATCCCAGCACGACTTGGTGAACATGCCCGTCGAGATCGTCAAACAGCGCCGGCTCGCTGCCCTGCCACACCAGGCGCGTGGCGGCGACGTCGTTCGCCCGCCGCCGCGGACCCGCCGGGCCCGCCGGCTGGTAGCCCAGCAGCTCCAGATGCGGCGCCGGATCGACAGGCTCGAGCGGCACGACCTCGACGACCGGCGCCGTCAGGCCGTCAAGACGCCCTTGCTCGGGGCCGCGGTTGGTCGTGCGCTGACCGGCTGCCAGCCCCAGCTTGGCGTAGAACGCGACGCTCGCCTCGACGTCGGCGACGCCGATCGCCGAGTGGTCGATGCCGATGCCGAGCTGGCGCCCGGTCAGCGGCCGGCCACGCCAATGCGCCGGCCGGCGCCCCGCTGGGAACTGCAGCAGCTCGAGCGGGTGGCCGTCCGGGTCATGGAACTTGAAGGCGGTGACGCCGCCCGAGCTCGGCGGCAGACGCTGCGGCCCGCCGGTCGAGATCGCAACCACGTCGCCGAGCCGCTCCACCGCCGCGCCGATATCGGCCACCACGATCGCTAGGTGCTGGAACCAGAGCGCCGAGGCGTCGCCGTCCTCAGGGTAGGGTGCGCCGGGCGTGTCGAACTGCTCGAGCGTCACCGACTGCTCGCCGAGCACCAGGCGTTGCCGTCGGCCGCCGGTGGACAGCCCCAGCTGAGCCCCCTCGGAGACCGAGATCGCGCTGACCGGCCCGTCCAGGCTGAAGCCGAGCACGCCGCCGTAGAACTGCGAGAGTCTTGCCAGGTCAGTGGTGACCAGGCGAAAGCCGACCAGACGCAAAAGCCGCTGCTCGCTCACCGGATGCTCCTCAAGGTCGGACCGCGCCACGCACGTTCAGATAGATCGCCCGCAGCGTATGCGACGCGCACAGGAACAGCCGCGACCGCTCCCGCCCGCCGAACGCCACGTTAGACACCGTGCCGGGCGCCAGCACCTTGCCGAGCAGCGCCCCCGACGGGTCGATGCAGTGCACGCCGTCCGCGGCACTGCTCCAGATGTTGCCATGCTCGTCGAGCCGGAACCCGTCCGCAAAGCCGGGCGACACGGCATGGAAGTCGCGCCCATTGCCGAGCCGCCGGCCATCCTCGCTCACGTCGAAGGCGCGGATGCAGCGGCGCGGCTCGGCGGCGAACTGCCGCCCGGTCTCGGCGACGTAGAGGATGCGCTCGTCGGGCGAAAAGGCGAGCCCATTCGGACCCTCGAAATCGTCCGCGACTACCTGCAGCTCTCCGTCGGGATCCAGCCGGAACAGCAGCGGCGGCAGCTCCGGCGTCTGCTTGCCGCCCTCGTAGTCGGTGTTGATGCCGTAATGCGGGTCAGAAAACCAGATCGAGCCGTCCGAGCGGCAGACGATGTCGTTTGGCGAGTTGAGCCGCTTGCCGCGATAATGGCTGGCCAGCACGCGCACCTCGCCGTCGAGCTCGGTGCGCGTGATGCAGCGCTGCCGGTGCGAGCAGCCGATCAGCCGGCCCTGCCGGTCGCGCGCGTGGCCGTTGGCGAACCCCGAGGGCTGGCGAAACACCGAGACGCCGCCGCTCTCCGTCCAGCGCAGGATGCGGTCGTTCGGCAGGTCGCTGACGAGCAGGCATTGCTGGTCAGCAAACCACACCGGCCCCTCAAGCCACCGATACCCCTCGCCGAGCGTCTCCAACGGCGCGTTCGCCAGCACGTAGCCGGCAAACCGCTCGTCGATGACCTCGAAGCCGTCCATCACGTCCCGCCCTTCAAGTGATATGACAGGGCTCATGCCGCGGATCGACGTGCAGCTGCACCGTCATCAGCACCGCCGGCTGGTCGCCAATGGTCCCCGACCGATGCCCGCGCCGCCCTTCCGTCTCGTTGCAATTCTGGTCCTCGCCGAACGAGAACTCGCCCGCGCCCTGCTCGATCCGGGTGCCGTCCATGCTCTCGATCCACCAGCGCCCCGACAGCACCACGATCCATTGCGGCGCCGGGTTCTCGTGCCACTCGCCCACCCAGCCGACCGGCTGGACGGTGAACACCACCGTCGACGGGTTGTTGCCCTGCTTGTCGTTCCACTGCGGATCCGCCGGCCCCACGCCCTTCAGCTCGAAGCCGGTCAGCGCGCACCGCGCCTGGTGGCTCACCCCCGCCGCATCGGTCCACAGATGCCAGTACGGCACGCTCGGTTTCGGACCAGACTTGTCGCTCATGCTCGCTCTCCTAGCCGCGTAGACGGGAAAACGCCGCATACGGATGCGAAGACGCGAACGGATCGCTCAGAAAAGCATGCGCCGCGTGGCCATCGAGCCCCACCGTGATCAGCAGAAATCCCGACGCCAGCGAAAAGTTCTTCAGGAAGTCCCAGAACAGGTCGCGCGCCTTACTCTGCCCGGACCTCCAGAAATCCCCCGGCGTCCAGAAGCGCTTGAACAGCAGCGCCGTCATCGCGCAGTAGCCGCCCATGATAAACGCGGCGAGCCGGTCGGCAACGCCGGTCACGATGCCGATCGGCATCAGGATCTCGATCGCGAGCCCGATCAGGATCGAGGCGGTGGCAAGCGAGCCGGGAAAGATCTCGCTCGCCTGCCCGACCGCGCCGCGAAAGTTGAGGATCTTGTCGAGCGCGCTGGCCGGGAAGAACAGTACGACCAAGCCGTAGCGGACAAGCAGGATGATCAGATTGGCTAGGGTCACGATTGCGCACCTTTAAGAAAGGCCAGAGGCTCTGCCTCGGGACTCCGCCGGGGCCCGCGGCCCCAGACCCCATCAGTTTAGGCTGTAGCGACGTTCTTCCTTGGCGAAGCCATTTGAACCTGATCCCCCCAGAGCTCCGGCTTCACGGTGGAACAAAGATAACAAATGGATTTTAAAGGCTCCGCCTTTAATGGGGTCGAGGGGCAAAGCCCCTCGCCTTATCCTAATCTCTCCTTCAAATGATCCCCGACCCGCAGCGCATTGGCCACGATCGTCAGCGTCGGGTTCACCGCGCCGATCGAGGGAAAGAACGACGCGTCCGTCACGTACAGGTTGTCCACCTCGTGCGCCCGGCAGTCGAGGTTCAGCACCGAGGATTTCGGATCGGTGCCGAAGCGGCAGGTGCCGGCCTGGTGCGCGGTGCCGTTCTCCGGGATGTCCTTGCCGAGATACAGCCGCCGCTCCATCAACACCTTGTGCGCGCCCATCGGCTCGAGCAGCTGCTCCAGCTTGTGCTTGAGCCCTTGCGCCTCGCGCTCGTTGCTCTCGGTCAGCGACAGCACGACCCGGTCGCCGTCATAGGCGATGCGGTTGTCCGGGTTGGGCAGGTCTTCGGTCTGCAGCCAGAAGTCGATCGAGTGCTCCGCCATCTTGTCGAACGGCATGTTGGGCAGGAACGACAGCAAGCCCGGCAGCGCTTCGGCGCGGATCTGCTCGCCATGCGAGGTCGCGCACATCTGGATCAAACCGAGCGGGTGATCGAGGCCGGGCGCGTCGAAGTAGTAGTCGCTGACCGCCAGCGTCTTCTGGAACACCGTGTGGTTCGGCTCTTTGAGCAGCGCCATCAGCACGCTCATGTTGTGCCGCATGTAGTTCCGCCCGACCTGGTTCGAGCCGTTGGCGAGCCCGCCCGGATGCGCGTCGCTGCCCGAGCGCAGCAGCAGCAGCGCCGAGCTCAGCGCCCCGCAAGCGACGACGACGATGTCCGCCGAGTACATCTCGTGCTCGCCATGCCGCAGCACGTGCACGCCGGTCACCGTCTTGCCGGATGCGTCGGTCTCCAGCCGCTCGACATAGGCGTTGGTCAGCAGCGTGAAATTGGCATGCGCGGCCAATGTCGGGTCGACGCAGATCACCTGGCTGTCGGCCTTGGCGTTGATCGCGCAGGGAAAGCCGTCGAACGCGTCGCACCGGATGCACGGGCTGTAGGTGGTCGCCGAACCGTCAGGGTTCTGATCGAGCTTGATGCCGAGCGGCAGGTGGAAGGGGTGCAGGCCCTCGCCCGCCAGACGATCGCTGAGCTGCTGGATCTTCGGCTCGTGCAGCACCGGCGGATAGGCGTACGGCTTGCTCGACCACGGCTCGTTCGGGTCCTCGCCGCGCCGGCCATGCACCTGGAACAGCTCTTCCGCTTCGCAATAGTACGGCTCGAACGCGTCATAGCCGAGCGGCCAGGCCGGCGACACGCCGTCGACGTGATGCACCGCGCCGAAATCCCGCTCGCGCAGACGGAACAGCGCCGAGCCATAGACCTTCGAGTTGCCGCCGACATAGTAGTGCAGCCCCGGATGGAAGGTCTCGCCGCCGCGTCCGTACCACGTCTCGCTCGCCTGGTAGGCGCCGTCGACGAACACCGTCTTGCTGTCCCAGTTGGCGCGGCTGCGCGGCAGGTAGTCGCCGCGCTCGATCATCAGGATGCGCTTGCCGGTCGGCGCCAGTTTGTGCGCGACCGAACCGCCGCCCGGTCCGCTGCCGATGATGATGACGTCGTAATGGTCGCCTGCGGACATGTGGGCCCTCGCTGCGGGGGATCGGTGGACGCATCCGAGCAGGCGCCGGACTGCGGTGCAACGGTGCGAGGCAGCGTCGGGTTCGCCGTCTTGCCAAGACGCGCGCCCGGTCGCGACAGTGCGGTCCCACGATCGAGGAACGGCCCGCTTGGACACGAACAGCCAAATAACCGCGGCGCGATCGGCCGTCTCGCGCCGCAAGTCGTTCACCGTCGTGCTGCTGATCGAGCTGTGGGAGCGCTTCGGCTATTACGGCATGCAGGCGATCCTGCTGCTGTTCCTGGTGCAGCATCTCGGCTTTGCCGATGCGCAAGCCAACCTGCTCTGGGGCGCATTCAGCGCCCTGCTCTACGCGGCGCCGGCGCTCGGCGGCTGGATCGGCGACCGGCTGCTCGGCCCGCGCCATACGATGATCGTGGGCGCCGCCACGCTGATGACGGGCTACGCGCTGCTCGCCGTGCCGGTCGAACGGCTCGGCCTGGCTGCGGGCGGCGTGAGCCTCTACGTCGCGCTCGCCATCATCATCGTCGGCAACGGCCTGTTCAAGTCGAACGTCGCCAACCTCGTGCGCCGCATCTACGAGGGCGACGACGCGCGCCTCGATAGCGCGTTCACGATCTACTACATGGCGGTGAACGTGGGCTCGACCGTCTCGATCCTGTTCACGCCCTGGATGGAAGGCCGCTTCGGATGGCATCCGGCCTTCGGCGTGGCGGCCGTCGGCCTCGCGGTCGGGCTCGTCAGCTACGCGGCGCTGCGTCGCTGGCTTGCGCATGTCGGCACCTCGCGCGACCGCGCGGCGCTGCCGGCCCGCCGCCTCGCCGCGCTGCTGGCGGGCATCGTGGCCATCACGGCGATGGCCAGCCTGGTGCTGCAGCATCCGCAGATCGCACGCGCATGCGTGTGGGTCGCCGGGCTCGCAACGCTCGGCATCTGGGCCTGGATCTATCGCCGCTGCCGCGCCTCCGAGCGCGCCGGGCTGATGGTGATGTACGTGCTGACCGGCGAGGTGCTGCTGTTCTTCGTGTTCTACCAGCAAACGGGAACATCCCTGCTGCTCTTCTCCTTGCGCAACGTCTCGCTCGACTGCAGTGTTTTCGGCCGCACGCTGTTCCGCTGGTCGCCGGCGCAGTTCCAGGCCTTCGATCCGATCTGGATCGTGGTGCTGACGCCGATCCTGGTCTGGCTCTACAATCGCGTCGACGCGCGCGGTTGGCGCATTCCGATCGCGGTGAAATTCGCCGCCGGCTTTGCCGCCAATGCGGGCGCGTTTCTCGTCTGGTGGCTCTGCGCCGCCCTCGGCACGAAGCCGCTCGTCTCATCCTGGGTGATGGTCTGGGCGTATGGCCTGTTTTCCGCCGGCGAGCTGTTGACCAGCGGCCTCGGCCTCGCCGTCGTTGCGCGCTACGTGCCGGCCCGCATGTCGGGCTTCATGATGGGATCGTATTACCTCGCGATCGGCGTCGCGCTCTACATCGGCAGCACGATCGCCAACCTGGCCGCCATCGACCGGCTCGGTCCGGCATCCGCAGCTGCAACGCTCGTGATCTACGCGTCGCTGTTCCGCACGCTCTTCGCCGTTGCCGCATCAGCGCTGCTGCTGTGCCTCGCACTGCTGCCGTGGATCGCGCGTCTCGATCGCCGGCATCACGCGGAGGCCACAGCCGGCGAACCGGTCGCCTAGCGTCTGTCTTCGCCGCAGGCAGCTGCCTGCGGCGCGACGCCTCAGGCTTCGTGCTCGGCCGACGCCGGCTCCTGCGACACCGCATTGGTCTCGACCTTGTCGGCCGTAACGGTCTTGCGACCGCGCTTGAGGGCGCCCGTCTTCGGCGCCGTCGTCGTCTTCGGCGCCGCCGTCTTGGTCGCACGCTTCGGCGCCGTCTCGGCCTTCGCCTCGGACGCCGCCGGCTGCTTGCTCGCGCGCGTCAGCTCCTTGTTCTTGGCGCGCAGCGTCGAGACCGTGCGCTCGAGCCTGGTGACCTGAGCGCGCAACTCGTCCTTGCTCACCTTGGGTGCGGCCGCCGACTTCACCGCCGGACGCGCGCTTGCCTTGGCGGAAGATGCCTTGGCGGCGACCGGCTTTTCCGTCTTCGCCTTCGTCGCCGTCGACTTTCTCGCCGATGCGCTCGCCGGCGCCCTGCGTGTCGAAGCGACGCGTTTGCCTTTGGTGGCCGTGCTTGCTCGCGCCATTGATCGTGCTCCTGGATTGCCGATTCGCATGTGGTCTGATCTGTGTGGCTCGGCAATCACACGAATACAAGTATCACATCGCCGGGTTTCACTTCGACGATTACGGTTTTCGGCAAAATGTTTCGCATCGAGCAAAAAACGCCGAGCACTCCGATCACCGCCGCATACAATTCACGCAACACGGCCGGCAACGAGGTCGCCGACAACGCCGGGATCAGCCAACGTCGAGATGTCGCCAAGCTGATCGCTTTCGCCGGCGGCGATCTTGCGCAAGACGCGCCGCATGATCTTGCCGGAGCGCGTTTTCGGCAATCCGGGCGCCCACTGGATCACGTCCGGCACCGCGATCGGTCCGATCTCGCGGCGCACCCAGGCGCATAAATCCTTTTTCAGAGAGTCACTTGGCTGCACGCCGTCCTTCAGCGTCACGTAGGCGTAGATGCCCTGCCCTTTCACCTCGTGCGGGAAACCAACCACCGCCGACTCCGCGACGAGCGTGTTGGAAACGAGCGCGCTTTCCACCTCCGCGGTGCCCATCCGGTGACCGGACACGTTGATCACGTCGTCGACGCGGCCGGTAATCCAGTAGTAGCCGTCGGCGTCGCGTCGCGCGCCGTCGCCAGTGAAGTACAAGCCTGGATAGGTCGAGAAATACGTCTGGATGAATCGTTCGTGATCGCCATAGATCGTGCGCATCTGTCCGGGCCAGCTGTCGGCCAGGCATAGATTGCCTTCCGCCTCACCCTCCAGCACGCGCCCCTCGGCATCGACGAGCAGCGGCTTGATGCCCGGCAGCGGCAGCGTCGCCGAACCCGGCTTGGTCGCGATCGCGCCGGGCAAAGGCGAGATCAAAATGCCGCCGGTCTCCGTCTGCCACCACGTGTCGACGATCGGGCAGCGCTCGTCGCCGACAACACGATGGTACCAGCGCCACGCCTCCGGATTGATCGGCTCGCCGACGCTGCCGAGAATCCGCAAGCTGCCGCGGTGATGCTTGCGCACCGGCGCATCACCCTCACGCATCAGCGAGCGGATCGCTGTCGGCGCGGTGTAGAAGATATTGACCTTGTGCGTGTCCACCACGTGCCAGAAG
>CAXUCZ010000104.1:0-1035 GCA_964249675.1 uncultured Acetobacteraceae bacterium
CTCCACGCCAGCTCCGACTGGATTTCCGCCAGCGTATGGTAGCCAGGCCGCGCCACCCGCAGCACCCGCCGCAGCCCATCCGGCAAGCGCAGCAGAAAGGTCGCGTTCTCCGACACCGCCAGCACCGCCACACGCGTGTCGTCCGGCAGCGTCCACCGGGCCAAGGCCCCCTCGACCAGCCGCCTCAGCGCCTCGACCTGCCCGGGTTCATACATCGCTTCAGCCCGGACGCCGGTCGCGACGTAAGAGAAGCGTGCGGCCCCAGCGAGCTAGTCGGCCTCGAGGACTGCCGGTTCCTGTCCGCTCGGGTCGGCGAAATGGAAGCGCCGACCACCCGGAAAGGCGAAGATCGCCTGCGTGATGACGCCGCCCGCCCGCTGCACGAGAGGCGCCTCGACAACCTCCACGGCTTGACCCTGCTGCCGGGCTGACGCGCCTCAAGCACGCCGCCGCGCGCGCGAGTCACCTGATCCACCCCTTGAAGCCGACCGCACCAGCCCCGCATATCGAGACCGGCCGGCGAGGTCCAGCCGGCGTCACGGGCGGGCCATGGGCGAGCATGGCGAACGAGGTGCGGGGAAGCGATGCGGCTCGACATCAACGTCAAGGGACTGTTCGCAACCCCCGTCGCCGCGGTCGAGCTGCCGGGCGCCGCCGCCCGCAACGCCGAGCTGCGCCGGGTCATCCTGGCGCGCCGCGCCGAGGCCGGCTCGGTGCAGGCGTCCAACGCCGGCGGCTGGCACTCCGACCGCGAGATCGCCGCCTGGGGCGGCGGCGAGGTCACCCACGTGCTCGACGTCGCGCGCGAGCTCGCCACCCGCCTCACCGCCGATCGTCACGGCGCTGCGGTCAAGCCCGCGTGGACGGTGCAGGCCTGGGCCAACGTCAACGGCCCCGGCGCCAGCAACATCTGCCACTATCATCCCGGCGCCTTCTGGTCCGGCACCTACTATGTCGACGACGGCGGCTGCTTCGCCGACCCGGCCCTCGGCGGCGAGTTCGAGATGCTCGACCCGCGCGGTCCCGGCCCGGCGA
>CAXUCZ010000104.1:1085-8920 GCA_964249675.1 uncultured Acetobacteraceae bacterium
GGACGGCAGCTCGGTCGGCAGCGGCGAAACCATCCGCCCCCGCCCCGGCCTGCTGTTCCTGTTCCCGTCCTGGCTGATGCACCAGGTGCGTCCCTACCGCGGCGACAGCTTGCGGATCTCTATCGCGTTCAATCTGGGACTGTAAGGAAGAGTTCTTTTTGAAAAAAGAACCAAAAAGCGTTCGTCCTTTAAGAAGCCAACGTGCGCGAAGCACCTCTATCATGACAGTTTTTTGCTTCTTTCTTTCAAAAAAGAAGGCCCTTTCTGACTGATGAGCCAGTCGATCAGCGTCCGCCGCCAGGCGGAGATCGTCACCATTGCCCGGGCCAGCGGCCGGGTGCTGGTGGAGGACCTCGCCCAGCGCTTCGCCATGACCCCGCAGACCATCCGCCGCGACCTCAACGAGCTGTGCGAGGCCCGCGTGCTGACCCGCGTGCACGGCGGCGCCATCGTCGCCACCTCGGTGCAGAACCTGGCCTACGAGGCGCGCCGTCTCGTCGCACTCGAGCAGAAGCAGCTCATCGGCCAGGCCGCCGCGAGGCTGATCGCCGACAACTCCTCGCTGTTCATCAATCTCGGCACCACGACCGAGGAGGTCGCCCGCGCGCTCGCCGGCCGCGCCGGCCTGCTGGTCGTCACCAACAACATGAACGTCGCGACCGAGCTCGCCCGCAGCGCCTCGATCAACGTCGTCGTCGCCGGCGGCAGCCTGCGCGCCGACCGCGGCATCGTCGGCCACCTCGCGGTGCAGCTCATCGAGCAGTTCAACGTCGACGTCGCGGTCATCGGCACCTCGGCGATCGACCCGGACGGCACCCTGCGCGACTACGACCTGCGCGAGGTCGAGGTCTCCCGCGCCATCATCGAGAACGCCCACCGCGTCGTGCTGGTCGCCGACAGCTCGAAGTTCACCCGCCGCGCGCCGGTCCGGATCGCCAGCCTCGACGAGATCGACGTGCTGGTGACCGACTACCTTCCCGCCGAGTTCCGCCTCGCTTTGGCCGAGCGCCACGGCATCGACGTCATCATTGCCGGCGCGGCTGAGGACATCTCAGAGCCTTGAGGAAGGCCAGGGGCGTCGCCCCTGGACCCGATCAAAGGCGACGCCTTTGAAATTCATTCGTCGTTCATGCTTGCCGGGCGAGGGCGGCATGATGGAACAGAATTGATCGCTCCGCCGAGCAAGTGAGGCGCCAAACGGGTGCGGGTCTGGGGGCGCCGCCCCAGCGAGGTCCAGGAGCAGAGCTCCTGGCCTTCACCCTCTGCTCGCTTGCCCGTTCCAAATTTTCGTGTCTTGATGACAAACGAAAACGCGTCGTCCAAGGCGCGCTCGCAAGCGGGGGCGGCACGTGGCTGGCGACACCACCTCGGACATCTACGACATCGCCGTGATCGGCGGCGGCGTGAACGGCTGCGGCATCGCCCGGGACGCGGCCGGCCGTGGCTGGCGGGTGCTGCTCTGCGAGCGCCGCGACCTCGCGTCGGGCACCTCCTCGGCCTCCACCAAGCTGATCCATGGCGGCCTGCGCTACCTCGAGCAATACGAATTCCGCCTGGTGCGCGAGGCGCTGACCGAGCGCGAGGTGCTCTGGCGCGTCGCCCCGCACATCGTCTGGCCGCTGCGCTTCCTGCTGCCGTTCCACAAGAAGCTGCGTCCGGCCTGGCTGCTGCGCCTCGGCCTGCTGCTCTACGACAACATCGGCGGCCGCAAGGCCCTGCCGCCAACCCGCACCGTCCGCCTCACCGATGACCCCGTCGGCGCCCCGCTCAAGCCCGAGTTCCGCCGCGGCTTCGAGTATTCGGATTGCTGGGTGGAGGACTCCCGCCTCGTCGTGCTGAACGCCATGGCCGCCGCCGAGCTCGGCGCGACGGTGCTCACCCGCACCGCCTGCATCTCCGCCGACCGTCGTGACGGCCTGTGGGAGGTGGTGCTGCGCGACACCGTGACCGGCGAGCAGCGGCGCCTGAAGGCGCGCACCCTGGTCAACGCCGCCGGCCCGTGGGTCAGCGAGGTCGCCGGCGAGGTAATCCGCTCCAACGAGCGCACTCCAGTCCGCCTCGTGCAGGGCAGCCACATCGTCGTGCCCCGGCTCTATGAGCACGACGAGTGCTACATTTTCCAGAATGCCGACAAGCGCATCTTCTTCGTCATCCCCTACGAGCAGGACTTCTCGCTGATCGGCACCACCGATCAGGACTACCACGGCGACCCGGCCGAGGTGCATGCCTCGCAGGAGGAGATCGACTATCTCTGCCGCTCGGCCAGTGAATATCTGCGCCGCCCGGTCACCCCCGACATGGTCGTCTGGACCTATTCCGGCGTCCGCCCGCTGCACAGCGAAGGCGACAGCCTGGCGCAGAAGATCACCCGCGACTACGTGCTCAAGATCGACGCGCCGGACGGCGTGGCGCCGCTGCTGTCGATCTTCGGCGGCAAGATCACCACCTTCCGCAAGTTGTCCGAGGCCGCGCTGGCCGACCTTGCGACCCACCTGCCGGCGGTGAGCGTCAGGCGCGCCGGTTGGACCGGCAAGGAGCCGCTGCCCGGCGGCGACTTCCCGATGACCGGCTACGACGCCGAGGTCGCCCGTCTGCAATCCTCCTACCCGTTCCTGCCGCAGCGCCTGGCCCGCCGCCTGGTGCGCGCCTACGGCACCCGCGCCGGCCGCATCCTGCACGGCGCCCGCTCCCTGGCTGACCTCGGACGCGAGTTCGGCGGCGGGCTGACGGAGGCCGAGCTGCGCTACCTCGTCGAAGCCGAGTGGGCGCGCACCGCCGAGGACGTCATCTGGCGGCGCTCCAAGCTCGGCCTGCGCCTGTCCGCCGAGGAGGTTGCCGCCATCGACGCCGCACTCGCCGGCATGCTGACCCAGGACGCCGCCGCGTGAGCCTCGCGCTCGAGCACGTTGGTCTCGTCGTCGGTGCCGACACGATCATGCACGACGTCTCGCTCACCCTGGAGCGCGGCACCATGACAGTGCTGCTCGGCCCGACGCTGGCCGGCAAGACGACGCTGATGCGCCTGATGGCCGGTCTTGACCGGCCGACCAGCGGCCGCATCCTGGTTGACGGGCGCGACATGGCGCACGTGCCGGTGCGCCGGCGCTCGGTCGCTATGGTCTACCAGCAGTTCGTCAACTATCCCTCGCTCACGATCTACGAGAACATCGCCTCGCCGTTGCGCGTCGCCCGCGTCGCCGCCGCCGAGCTCGACCGACGGGTGCGCGAGGCCGCCCAGGTGCTCAGGCTGGAGCCGATGCTGCAGCGCCTGCCGGCCCAGCTCTCCGGCGGCCAGCAGCAGCGCACCGCCATCGCCCGCGCCCTGGTCAAGCGCGCCGAGCTGGTGCTGCTCGACGAGCCGCTCGCCAATCTCGACTACAAGCTGCGCGAGGAGTTGCGCGAGGAGCTGCCGCGCATCTTCGGCGAGAGCGGCTCGATCATCGTCTACGCCACCACCGAGCCGACGGAGGCGCTGCTGCTGCGTGGCAGCACGGCGACGATGACCGAGGGTCGGCTCAGCCAATTCGGCCCCTCCGCCCTGCTGTATCGCGAGCCGCATACGCTGGAGGCGGCTCGGGTGTTCTCCGACCCACCGCTCAACGAGCTCGCGGTCCGCAAGTTGGGCGCCGGGCTGACGACGTCCACCGGCCGCGAGCTGTCGGCCGCCGGCCGCCTCGCCCAGCTCTCCGACGGCGAGTATCGCCTCGGCTTCCGGGTCGAGCATGCGAGCCTGGCGCCCGTCGGGCCGAACGACCTGCGCCTCGCCGGCACCGTGATCGCGACCCAGCTCAGCGGCTCGGAGAGCTTCGTGCATGTCGACCTCGGCGGCGCCAGCTGCGTCTGCCTGGTGCACGGCGTGCATGACTGGGAGCCCGGCGCCGCCGCCGAGGTGCGCCTCGACCCGTCGAGCCTGTTCGTCTTCGATCGCGCGGGCGAGATTGTCGCCGAGCCGCGCCTCGCCGCGTCGGCCTGAGGAGGATCGGATGACACGCATCACCCTCGACGGCGTCGGTCACGCCTACGGCCGCGGCAACTACGCGCTGTCGCCGATCAACCACGTCTGGCAGCCAGGCCGCGCCTACGCCCTGCTCGGCCCCTCCGGCTGCGGCAAGACGACGCTGCTCAACATCATCTCCGGCCTGGTGATCCCCTCCGAAGGCCGGCTTCTGTTTGACGATCGGGACGTGACGCGGCTGCCCACCGAACAGCGCAACATCGCCCAGGTGTTCCAGTTCCCGGTCATCTACGACACGATGACGGTGGCCGAGAACCTCGCCTTCCCGCTGCGCAATCGCCGCATGCGCCCGGTCGAGATCAATGCTCGCGTCCGCGAGGTCGCCGCCATGCTCGACCTCACCGCCGTGCTCGCCCGCCCGGCGCGCGGCCTCACCGCAGACGCCAAGCAGAAGATCTCGCTCGGCCGCGGCCTCGTGCGGCGCGACGTCTCGGCGGTGCTGTTCGACGAGCCGCTGACGGTGATCGACCCGGCGTTGAAATGGGACCTGCGCTCCAAACTCAAGGAGGTCCACAAGGCGCTCGACCTGCTGATGATCTACGTGACCCACGACCAGGTCGAGGCGCTGACCTTCGCCGACCTCGTGGTCGTGATGAACGAGGGCCGGGCGGTGCAGATCGGCACACCCTCCGAGCTGTTCGAGCGCCCGGCGCACAAGTTCGTCGGCTACTTCATCGGCTCGCCGGGGATGAACTTCCTACCCGCCCGCATCCTCGGCAACGCGGCGGTGGTCGACAACCACCAGATCCGCCTGCCCGGCAGCTACGCGGCGAGCCCGGACGGCCACGCCGAGCTCGGCATTCGGCCCGACTACGCAATGATCGGGACCACCGGTGACCTGCCGGTGCGCATCCGCCGCGTCGACGACCTCGGCCGGCTGCGCCTCGCCCATGTCAGCCTCGGCCAGCATGAGATGGTGGCGACGGTGCCGCCCGGCACCTCAATCTCCGGCTCGGAGGCGCGTATGACGCTGAGTCCGGCGCACCTGCACGTGTATGTCGATGACGTTCGCATCGAGGGACGCATGGAGGGGATCGCCGCATGAGCGACGACCAGATGGTGATCGCCAAGCCTTTCTATAATCGCGGCTGGCTGTTCGTGCTGCCGGTGCTCGCCTTCGTGCTGTTCTCGTCCCTGATCCCGGTGATGACTGTCGTCAACTACTCGGTGCAGGATACCTTCGGCCAGAACAACTTCTTCTGGAACGGCGCCGGCTGGTTCCGTGCTCTGCTCGACCCTTCGACCGACATCGGCGCGCGCTTCGCCGGCGCCGTGGTGCGCAACTTCATCTTTTCCTTCGTCGTGCTGGCAATCGAAATCCCGCTCGGCATCGCCGTCTCGCTGTGCATCCCGCGGCAGGGCTGGCGGGTCGGCGCGGTGCTGGTAGTGATCGCGCTGCCGATGTTGATCCCGTGGAACGTCGTCGGCACGATCTGGGAGATCTTCGCCCGCCAGGACATCGGCCTGCTCGGCTCGACGCTCAACCGCATTGGCCTGCCCTACAACGACACCGAGGACCCGTTCTCCGCCTGGGCCACGATCGTCACCATCGACGTCTGGCACTGGACCTCGATGGTCGCCCTGCTGTGCTACGCCGGGCTCAAGGCGATCCCGGACGCGTTCTATCAGGCCGCGCGCATCGACGGCGCCAGTCGCTGGTCGGTGTTTGCCAACATCGAGCTGCCAAAGCTGCGCAAGGTGCTGATCATCGCCATGCTGCTGCGCTTCATGGAAAGCTTCATGATCTATACCGAGCCGTTCATCGTTACCGGCGGCGGCCCGGGCGAGGCGACGAGCTTCTTGTCGATCGACCTCGTCAAGCTCGCCCTCGGCCAGGTCGACCTCGGCAATGCGGCGGCGATGTCGCTCACCTACAACCTGATCACGCTGACCGTTTGCTGGGTGTTCTTCACCTACACGACGCATTCGGAGCAGCGGCAATCCGAGATCGGAGCGGCGTGATGCGCAATCTCGGCCGGCCGCTCGGCATGACCGCCTACATCATCGTGCTGATGCTGCCGATCTACTGGCTGATCAACACCAGCCTGAAGAGCAACATCGAGATCAACGCCGGCGTCACGCTGTGGCCGCACCCGGCCACCCTGGAGCACTACCGGCACATCTTCGACGATCCGATCTGGTATCGCGGCTTCATGCACTCGATCAGCTACGTCGCGATCAACACGGTGATCTCGGTCAGCATCGCGCTGCCGGCAGCCTACGCCTTCAGCCGCTACCGCTTCGTCGGCGACAAGCACCTGTTCTTCTGGTTGCTGTCGCAGCTGATGGCGCCGCCGGCGGTGTTCGCCCTGCCGTTCTTCAATCTCTACTCCTCGATCGGCCTGTTCGACACCGTCTGGGCGGTCGCGCTTGCGCACTGCCTGTTCAACGTTCCGATCGCGGTGTGGATTCTGGAAGGCTTCATCTCCGGCGTGCCGCGCGAGATCGATGAAACCGCGGCGCTCGACGGCTACTCCTTCCCGCGCTTCTTCATCCGCATCTTCATCCCGCTGATCGGCAACGGCATCGGCGTCGCCGCCTTTTTCTGCTTCATGTTCTCCTGGGTCGAGCAGCTGCTGGCGATGACGCTGACCGCGAACGCCGCCGAGCCGATCGTGGCGGTGATGACGCAGGCGATCTCGGCCGCCGGCGCCGATTGGGGCCTGCTGGCCGCAGCCGGCGTGCTGACGATGATCCCCGGCGCGATCGTCATCTGGTTCGTGCGCAACCACATCGCCAAGGGCTTCGCGCTTGGCCGCGTTTGAGGAGCTGTTGACGTGAACCTCGGCTGGATGGCCTGGACCTGGGTAAGTGGCGGCTTCTTCGCCCTGATCGCGATCAGCTTGGTCGCGCTGACGCTGCTGGCGATCTACCGCCCCGAAACGCCGCGGGTCGGGTTGTTCCGCTTCCGCACGACACGCGGCGACCGTTACTTCATCAGCCTGATCGGCAGCGCCTACATCTTCATTTTATGGATGCGCCTCGGCGGTGGCGAGCTGTTCTATCCGCTGGGAATCTCGATCTTGTTCGGCGTGGCGATGTTCCGCTATGCTTGATGAGGGCTGTGTATTTACGAAATAATAACATCGGGGGAACGCGACAATGAAAAGGCGTGAAGTATTGCAGGTCGGCGCCGCGGTCGGCGCCGGCATCCTGATCCGCAGCGGCACCTCGCACGCGCAGCAGGTCGATGCAGCGAAGAAATGGGTCGACAACGAGTTCCAGCCGTCCACGATGTCCAAGGACGAGCAGATGGCGGAGCTCGAGTGGTTCATCAACGCCGCCAAGCCCTACAAGGGCATGGTGCTGAACACCGTCTCCGAAATCCTCAAGGTGCACGAGTACGAGTCCAAGGTGCTGACCCAAGCCTTTGACGAGATCACCGGCATCAAGGTCAATCACAACCTGATGGACGAGGGCGCACTCGTCGACAAGATCGAAGTCGAGATGCAGTCGGGCCGCCCGATCTACGATTTCTGGATGAACGACAGCGACTTCATCGGCACCCACCCGCGCTACCACGACATCGTCGGCGGCTCGCTCACCGACTTCATGGCGAACGACGCGAAGGACATCACCAGTCCCAAGATCGACCTGCCCGACTTCATGGGCCTGTCCTTCGGCACCTTCACCGACGGCAAGCTCTACCAGCTGCCCGATCAGCAATTCGCCAACCTCTACTGGTTCCGTCATGACTGGTTCCAGCGCCCGGAGCTGAAGACGCAGTTCAAGGCCAAATACGGCTACGAGCTCGGCGTGCCGGTGAACTGGTCGGCCTACGAGGACATCGCCGACTTCTTCACCAACGACGTGAAGGAGA
>CAXUCZ010000105.1:0-8913 GCA_964249675.1 uncultured Acetobacteraceae bacterium
CTACTAGCCTGCCCACCAACCAACAGGCGAGAGTGTCTCCGTAATGAACCGCAAGAACTGGTGGAAATCGTCCTGCGCGACGATGGCGACAGTGGCGATGCTGCAGCCGACGGCGTTGCTCGCCGCCGGCTCGACGAGCGATGCCGCCATGGTGTCCGCCGGCAAGCACTCCAGCGCCATCGCCCTGCGCTACGCCAGCAACGTCGCCGCCGAGCCGCGGCTCACCAAGGCGCAGAAGCTCGACCTGCTGCAGCGCCACGTCAAATACGTCTTCGTGCTGTTCCAGGAGAACCGCGCGTTCGACTTCCACTTCGGCACCTTTCCCGGCGCCCAGGGCCTGTTCAGCCAGCCGGCGACGAGCACCCCGGGCTTCAGCCAGAAGATCGTGCTGAGCAGCGGCCAGGTCTCCACCGTGTCGCCGTTCCTGATCCCGCAGACGGTGATCGCGGCGAACGGCAAGACGATCCCGATCTACACCTCGGTCACCGACTCGGTCGACCACTCGCATGGCGGCATCGACAACAGCCTCGACGTCGACAGCGCCGGCGTCGCCCGCAACGACCGCTACGCGCTGAACGAGGAGGGCCTCACCACCACCAGCGCCGGCGAGATCGTCGTGCTCAAGACCGGCGCGCCGCTCGCCACCAGCCCGACCGAGGCCTCGGTGCAGAAGGGCGAGCTGGTGATGTCGCATGACGATTGCGACACCGTGCCATTCCTGTGGCAGCTCGCCGACCGGTTCACCCTGTTCGACAATTTCTACCAGAGCATCATCGGGCCATCGACGCCGAACGCGATCGCCATGATCGCCGGCCAGTCCGGCCAGACGCAGTGGGCGCTCCACCCCTCCGAGGCGAGCAGCAACACCGCCTCGCCAGCGATCAAGAGCTCGGGGGGCGAGCCGATCGTGGGCGACGCCGGCCCGTTTGCCGGCTCCAACCTCGACTACTCGGCGGTCAAGCCGCCCTACGGCCCGAACGACGAGAGCCCGGCGACCCCGGCGCTCAACCAGACCTACGCCACGCTGCCGCTCTCCTTCATGGGCAGCAAGATCGAGAAGACGATCACCACCGACCAGAACCCGCTGCTCGACCTGCTCGACGTCAAGGCCGACATCAAGCAGATCGCCGGCGACGGCGTCTCGCCGGTGAACTGGGGCTGGTACCAGGAGGGCTACGACGCCGAGCCGACCGACACGCTGCCCGGCGGTGAGCTCAACGGCACCTACGTCACCCACCACAACGGCCCGCAATATTTCGGTTATGTCGGCGACAACCCGGCCGAGACGGCGCACCTGCATGGCCTGGGCGACTTCTTCACCGCCATCGGCAAGAGCGCCCTGCCCACCGGCGGCGGCGTATTCTACATCCGCGGCGGCTACGGCAATAATGACGGCCTGGTGCCGGTCGATCCGGGTGCGGCCAACCCCGGCAGCCCCTCTTCGGTCGGCGTCGTGCAGGCCGCAGCGCCCGGCAGCGACGACCATCCCGGCTACTCCGACACCCAGATCTCCGAGGCCCTGATCGGCGACGAGGTCAACGCCATTGCGTCGTCGCCGTATTGGAAGGACAGCGCGATCATCATTACCTACGACGAGACCGACGGGCTCTACGACCATGCCCTGCCGCGGCTGCGTGAGATGGACCCGGAAGGCAATCCGCTCGCCGGCGGCCCGCGCATCCCGGCGATCGTCATCTCGCCCTACAGCCGCACCCACGTGATCGACCACGAATACTCGGAGCACAGCTCGGTCATCAAGTTCATCAACGCGCTGAAGGGGCTGACGCCGCTCGCCGACCTGCCGGACGAGAAGCGCGGCTTCAAGGCCGGCGAGAGCCTGCCGGTGCCGCAATCCAACCTCGGCCCGGCCGACGACACCGCCGGCATCGGCGACCTGTTCTCCGCCTTCGACAACGCCCGGCTGACCGGCAGAACGGCGCCGCTGCCGGGCTCCTACGCGATGATCCCGCCGGCCGCGCTGCATGTCCTGCCGCACTACCAGGGCGAGGGCTGCTACGTGCTCAACATCGTGCCGACCGACTACCAGGGCGGCAAGCTGCTCGACCCGGCACCGGCCGACTTCAACCCGCGTCCCTCCACCACCCCCGGCGTGCCGACCTCTGGCACCTGGAACCCCTGAGCCGGCTTATCCCAGGCGATCCTTGCCAGCCTGACATAGAGGGGGATCGGCGCGAGCCGGTCCCCCTTCGCTATGAGGACCCGATGAACGCCCACCCGACGCTTGCCGCCCTGCTCGCCGGCCTCCTGTCCACCGGCGCGCTGGCTCAGGCCGCGCCGCATGCGCCCATCCCGTTCGGCAACAGCGCCGTGCCGCTGCAATCCGCCGAGCCGCCTCGCCCGGTTCATAACGACCCGCTCGTCGTCGCCCCCGCCGGCCCGACCCTGGCCGCCGTGCGCGCCGCCGGCCGGCTCACCTGCGCGGTCAGCCGGGCCGAGCTCGACTACACCAAGAGCGATACGCACGGCCCCGTCCTCGACCTCGCCCAGGCCGCCTGCCGCGCCGTCGCCGCCGCCATCTTCGGCGACCCGGCCCGCGCCGACTTCCTCGGCGTGCCTGACGACGAGGCCGGCCTCGCCGCACTGCAGGCCGGACGCGTCGCGCTGTTCGTCGGCGCGACGCCCGACATCTCGAACGAGGCGCGCTACGGCGTCGCCTTCACCCCGGCCATCCTGCATGACGGCCAGGGTTTTCTGGTTCGCCGCGCCCGTATCCACAGCCTCGCGGACCTGAACGGCAAGCTCGTCTGCTTCATCTCCGAGACCGAGATGGAGGCGCTGCTGCCGCGCCTGCGCCGCGTCGTGCCGCGCTTCGGCCAGTTCCCGTTCGAGGAGATGGGCGAGATGGAGGCGGCGCTCAGCGCCGGCCGCTGTGCGGCCATCACCGCCGACCGCACCTGGCTCGCCGACGCCCGCACCGGCTTTCACGGCCAGATCCCCGACTTCGCGCTGCTGCCCGACACGCTGTCGAACGACCCGATCGCCCCCGTCCTCCGCCAGGGCGACCCGCAATGGGCGCAGATCGTCGCCTGGACGCTCAACGCCCTGACGCTCGCCGAGGAGAACGGCGTCACCCGCGCCAACGTCGACACCATCGACGACCATGGCGACATCGAGCTGAAACGCCTGCTCGGGCGCGAGGACGGCCTCGGCCGCCGCCTCGGCCTCACCGACGCCTTCGCCCGCAACGCCATCCGCGCCGTCGGCAATTACGGTGAGATGTTCGACGCGACCGTCGGCGCCGGCTCGCCGCTCAAGCTGCCGCGGGGCGAAGACAGGCTGGTGAGCCAGGGCGGGGTGCGGCAGGGCTTGCCGATGCGGTGAAGCAAGGCCAGGGCTGTCTGCCCTGGACCCGATTAAAGGCGGAGCCTTTAAAATCCATTTTCGTTCATGCCCCGCGGGCGAGGTCTGACTCGTGAGGCAGACGATTGATCGGCTTCGCCAAGCAAGAAGGAGCCGGCTGGACTCCATGGATGGGGGTCTGGGGCCTCAGGCCCCAGCGGAGTCCAGAGGCAGAGCCTCTGGCCTTGCCTTGACCCCTAAACCCTGATCCTCCACACATCCCGCGCCCGCCAGACCGGTCGCGGCAAGGAGCGACTATGCGGGATCTCGGCGAGTATCTGTTTACCTCGGAGAGCGTGTCGGAAGGCCATCCGGACAAGGTTGCCGACCGCATCAGCGACACCGTGGTCGACGCGTTTCTCGCCGCCGATCCGTATGCCCGCGTCGCCTGCGAGACCATGGTCACGACCAACCGCATCATCCTTGCCGGCGAGGTTCGTGGCCCGGCCAGCGTCACGCCCGAGCACCTGATGCAGCTTGCCCGCGACGCGGTGCGGGACATCGGCTACGACCAGGCCGGCTTCTCCTGGCGCCATGCCCAGGTCGAGTGCCACCTGCACGCCCAGTCCGCCGACATTGCGGTCGGCGTCGACAGCGCCGGCAACAAGGACGAGGGCGCCGGCGACCAGGGCATCATGTTCGGCTTCGCGACCACCGAGACCGCCAGCCTGATGCCGGCGCCGATCCACTACGCGCACGGCATCCTGCACCGCATCAGCACGCTGCGCCGCGCCGGCGACGCCCAGGCCGCCGGGCTGCTGCCGGATGCCAAGAGCCAGGTCACCCTGCGCTACGTCGACGGCAAGCCGGTCGGCGCGACCAGCGTCGTGATTTCGACCCAGCACGAGGAGGGGATGGACCAGGCGGCGCTCAAGGCCACCCTGCGGCCGATCGTGCAGAGCGTGCTGCCGGAGGGCTGGATGCCGGAGGACGCCGAATTCTACGTCAACCCGACCGGCGTCTTCGTCATCGGCGGGCCGGACGGCGATTGCGGGCTCACCGGCCGCAAGATCATCGTCGACACCTATGGCGGCGCCGCGCCGCATGGCGGCGGCGCGTTCAGCGGCAAGGACCCGACCAAGGTCGACCGATCGGCCGCCTATGTCTGCCGCTATCTTGCCAAGAACGTCGTCGCTGCCGGGCTCGCCGAGCGCTGCACCATCCAGATCAGCTACGCGATCGGCGTCAGCCACCCGCTCTCCGTCTACGTCGACCTGCACGGCACCGGCCGCGACGTCGACGAGCTGCGGCTGGAGGGTACGCTGCGCCAACTCGTCAACCTCTCGCCGCGCGGCATACGCGAGCACCTGAGGCTGAACGCGCCGATCTATGTGCCGACCGCCGCCTACGGGCATTTTGGCCGCTCCCCGGACGAGGCCGTCGAGGGCTCGTTCACCTGGGAGAAGACGAACTTGGTTTCCGATCTCAGGTCAGCGTTCTCACGATAAGGCCAGGGGCTCTGCCCCTGGACCCCGCTGGGGGCCGCGCCCCCAGACCCGCATCCGATGAAGGCGCCGGCGGACCGGCTGTATGGGCGACAGCGGAGCCATCCGTTGCGGCCGCGGCAGCAAAAGCTGCTGGATGTCACGCTGCCGCGCATCCGGTTTGATCCATCGCATAGAGATCGATTGGTCGACGCCTTCGCGTCTCCCGTAAACGAGGTTTGGCTCGAGGTCGGCTTTGGCGGCGGGGAGCATGCGCTCGCGCTGATTGGTGACACACCGCAAGTCGGGCTGATCGCGGCGGAGGTGTTCGAGAACGGACTGTGCTCCATGCTCGCCAAGCTGGTCGGCGAGGGGGAGGAGGCGAGCGGCGCGTTGCCGGGCAATCTGCGGCTGTGGGATCAGGACGCCCGGGCGCTGCTGCGGCTGTTGCCGGCGGCCAGCGTCAGCCGGCTGATGCTGATGTTTCCTGATCCCTGGCCCAAGGCGAGGCACATCAAGCGTCGCTTCGTGCATCCGCAGATCCTGCCGCTGGTCGCCGCCGTGCTGCGCCCGGGCGGCGAGTGGCGGATTGCCAGCGACGACCCGACCTACCAGGCCTGGGTCGAGGAGGTGATGTCCGCCCAGGACCTGTTCACCCACGGCGCGCCGGTCGACGAACGCCCCGAAGGTTGGCCGCCGACGCGCTACGAGGCCAAGGCGTTGGCGGCTGGCCGTCGGCCGCTCTACTGGTCGTTACGCCGTCGATAGATGGGATCCAAGGGCCGCGGGCCGTTATGCGCAGCATGCCAAGGCATGACGCCGGTCAAGGGCAGAGCCCTTGCCTTACCTTCCCGTGAGTTCTAAATAGTCAGCACTCACTACATTCTCCACGCCTTTGGGGGGTGGCCTTCACGGGCCGCCTTTTTTGTTTTTGGACGACATCGAACTCACCGCTGCGGCTGACGACGACGACCTGCCGCGCCAATCCGGGCTCGAGGGCAGGATCGTGCAGGCGATCGCGCCGACCTTGACCGGCATGGGATACGAGCTGGTGCGGGTTGCCGTGCTCGGCCGTTCGGTGCCGACGGTGCAGGTGATGGCGGACCGGGCCGACGGCTCCTTGATCGCGGTGGAGGATTGCCAGGCGATCAGCCATGCGGTGGGTGCGGTGCTCGACGTCGACGATCCGATCCCCGGGGCGTGGAACCTCGAGGTCAGCTCGGCCGGGATCGATCGGCCGCTGACCCGGGCGAAGGATTGGAACCGGTTTGCCGGCCACCAGGCGAAAGCCGAGGTGAATGTTCCGATCGACGGGCGCAAGCGGTTTGTCGGCCTGCTGCTGGGTGCTGACGCGACGCATGGCCGGATGAAGCTTGAGACCGGCGACGAGGTGGCGCTGCCGCTCGACGATCTGCGTCGCGCCAAGCTGGTGCTGACCGACGCGCTGATCGCCGCGACCGCGCCTGAGGCTGCCGAACGGACCAACTGAGAGGCTCTACGATGGACACCGCCGTATCCCGCCCCGAGTTGCTGCTGGTCGCCGACGCCGTCGCGCGGGAAAAATCGATCGACCGCGAGGAGGTGCTCGAGGCGATGGAGCAGGCCATCCAAAAGGCCGGCCGCGCCAAATACGGGCACGAGAAGGACATTCGCGCGACCATCGACCGCAAGAGCGGCGACGTGCGGCTGTCGCGCTGGACCGAGGCGGTCGAGACGGTGGAGAACGAGGAGACCCAGATCCCGGTCCACATCGCCAAGAAGTTCCAGCCCGAGATCGAGATCGGCGGCTACATCGTCGACCCGCTGCCGCCGATCGATTTCGGCCGCATCGCCGCGCAGACCGCCAAGCAGGTGATCGTGCAGCGGGTGCGCGAATACGAGCGCAAGAAGCAATACGACGAGTTCAAGGACCGCGTCGGCGAGATCATCAACGGCCTGGTCAAGCGCACCGAGTACGGCAACCTGATGGTCGAGCTCGGCCGCTCGGAGGCGCTGCTGCGCCGCGACGAGCTGATCGCCCGCGAGAGTTTTCGCAACGGCGACCGGGTGCGGGCCTACATCTACGACGTGCGTGAAGAGCCGCGCGGGCCCCAAATCTTCCTCTCGCGCACTCATCCGGCGTTCCTGGCCAAACTATTCGCCCAGGAGGTGCCGGAGATCTATGACGGCATCATCGAGATCAAGGCGGTGGCGCGCGACCCCGGCAGCCGCGCCAAGATGGCGGTGATCAGCCGCGACAGCTCGATCGACCCGGTCGGCGCCTGCGTCGGCATGCGCGGCTCGCGCGTCCAGGCGGTGGTGCAGGAGCTGCAGGGCGAAAAGATCGACATCATTCCGTGGTCACCGCAGGCCGCGACCTTCGTCGTCAACGCGCTGGCGCCCGCCGAGGTGACCAAGGTGGTGATGGACGAGGAGAGCGGCCGCGTCGAGGTGGTGGTGCCGGACGAGCAGCTGTCGCTCGCGATCGGCCGGCGCGGCCAGAACGTGCGGCTGGCCAGCCAGCTCACCCGCTGGGACATCGACATCCTGACCGAGGCCGAGGAGAGCTCGCGGCGGCAGGAGGAGTTCCGCCGACGGACCGGCCTGTTCGTCGAGGCGCTCGACGTCGACGACGTGATCGCCGGCCTGCTGGTCACCGAGGGGTTCAACACGGTCGAGGAGCTGGCCTACGTGCCGCTCGAGGAGCTCGCCGACATCGAGGGCTTCGACGAGGGGCTGGCCGAGGAGCTGATCCGCCGCGCCGAGGGCTTCCTGGCCCGGCGCGACGACGAGCTGACCGAGGAGCGGCGGACGCTCGGGGTCAGCGACGAGGTCGCCTCCTTCGAGGCGCTGAGCCCGACGATGCTGGTGGCGCTCGGCACCAAGGGCGTGAAGACGTTGGACGATTTGGCGGACCTCGCCGGCGACGAGCTGATCGAGATCGTCGGGACCGAGGGGATGGACGAGGAGCTCGCCAACGAGATCATCATGGCGGCCCGCGCCCATTGGTTCGGCGACGACGCGCCGGCGGTTGACGCCTCGGCGGCGGCGGCGGGCGCGACCGCCGAGACCGAGGAGGCCGGCCACGCCTGAGGCAGCGCTGCAAGCCGGCGCCGCCACGGACGAGGCCGATCCGCCGCCGGGCGGGCCGTTGCGCCGCTGCGCGGTCACGCGTGAGCATGGCGAGCGGACGCGCATGCTGCGCTTCGTCGTCGGTCCGGACCGCATGATCGTGCCGGACCTCGCGGCAACGCTGCCCGGCCGGGGAATATGGTTGAGTGCGCGTCGGGATGTGATAGAGAACGCGCGTGTCAGAGGCGCCTTCTCGCGCGCCGCTCGTGGCCCCGTCACCGTGCCGCCCGACCTCGACGCCATGCTGCGCGCCGGACTGCGTCGGCGGATCGGCGAGCTCGTCGGCCTGGCCCGTCGTGCCGGGCAGGCGGTGGCGGGCTTCGAGCGGGCGCGCGAGTGGTTGCAGCTCGGGCGCGCCGGCCTCGTGATCGAGGCAAGCGACGGCAGCGTCGAGGAGAGCCGGCGTCTGATGGGCAGTGGGCGCGGCGGCGTGCCGGCGGTTCGGCCGTTGGCGAGCACCGAGCTGGCGGCGATCTTCGGGCGTGACCATGTGGTGCATGTCGCCGTCGCGTCCGGCCAGCTTGCCGAGCGGCTCGGCGTGGAGGCTGGCCGCCTGGCCGGGATCAGTCCGCCGAGCGGCTGAGACGCGGGCGGGACGTGGACGAGGGTTGAGTGCCGCAAGCTTGGCGGCGTGTGTGGATGATGCGTCGGCCCGGATCGGGCGGGTGCTGTGTGAACGGACAGGTGCATGAGCGAAGGCAACGATCAGGACGCGGCCAAGGGGCGGCTTTCTCTGCGACCGGCAGGGCGGCTCGAGCTTGGGCGGACTGTGGACGCAGGCTCGGTCAGGCAAAGCTTCAGTCACGGCCGCTCCAAGGTCGTGCAGGTCGAGGTGCGCAAGAAGCGTGCCGGCGCCCCGGTGGCCACCCCGAGCGAGGCCGCCGGCGCGCCGACGGCGCTGCAGGGCCGCCCGGAGGGTTCCCTGATGGGGCGCGGAGACTCAGAGCGCCTGCGCTGCTGCCGCTTGTGCCCCGCGCCTTGACTCCGCGGCGGAAGGCGAGGGCGAGCACGACAAAGC
>CAXUCZ010000106.1:0-8852 GCA_964249675.1 uncultured Acetobacteraceae bacterium
TGCCGGTGATGATGCCCTTCTTGGCGCCGTTGCCGGCGGTGGCGTCGTCCTTGAAATACTGCACGAGGGTGCCCGGCTCCGGACCCTCGAACAGGATCTTCGCCTTGCCTTCGTAAAGCTGCCGGCGGCGGGCCATGACTGTGTTCCTTGGGTCTTGTGGCGGCGTATAGCAGCCGACGCGAAGCCAAAGCCAGGGCCGTGCCCTGAACGCACCGGCGGCGGAGCTTCCAAGCCTGGGCCGGGCAGCCCGGCGGCCGCGTGGAAAAAGGCGTCCTTTTTGAAAAAAGGACCAAAAACTTTCATCACTCGACTTCGGCTCGGCCGGCGGCTCCAGGCCCGCCTGGACCGGATGTGGCGAGCCGTTGCAGCAGCTTCTTTCTGGAAGAACCTGTCATTGTCAGCAGGACGGATGAGCATGAGACGACGCGGCGATCGTGCTAGCACAGTCGTCGAGCGGTGGCTCGGCTGCTCGTTCGGCAATCTTGCCTATAGGCAAGATTGCGCTAAGTAGTTGTAATGATTAAGAAGACGTCGTCTCCGCCGCGCTTTGCCGCGGACGCCGGCGGCCAACCACGATCTTCGTCCTGCCTCCAGATCTTGCGGTATTTCACCTGAATCGCCTGCGACCCTGCCCAAGCCGGACAGAAGTTTTTTGCTTCTTTTTTTCAAAAAAGAAGTCCTGCCTCCCTGAGCGACCTTCAGGTCCTCAACGGCTGATATCAGGCTGCATCGATCGGCAGCCGCTGCTGACATCCTCAAAGGCGGCTTCGTCCGGCGGTCCGGCCGCAAACCGGAAGCACACCGTCTCGCCGAGCGCGATCAGGCTGGCGCAACCTGTGCCAAAGCCGTCCTCTGGGCCGACGTTGAGTTGCGCCTCGCGCGGCCCGCTCCGGTCGGCCAGCAGGCGTCCCCAATCGGACCATGTGGCGGCGGCAAACCGCGGCAGGTGGCGCATGGTGCGCGGGCTTGCCGGGTCGTCGACGTCGAGGGCGGTCGCCATGTGCAGCCCGGGTGCCAGCCTGACGACGTCGATCTGCGCCGCGCCCGTGCCGCGCAGGAAGAACGCACCGAGCCGGTCCGCCACCACCAGGTTGAACGGGCGCCACGTGCGTCCGTCGAGCGCCTGGATCGCCGCGGCCGCATCGGCTGCGGTGCTCTGCCGCAGGGCGAGCAGCGGCAGTTCGCCGCGGCTTGCCTTGCCCGCTGTCGGACCGAGCGAGTTGGCGCGGTTCAACACCGCCGCCACGACCCCGCCGTCGCTGACGCCGAGCCAGGTGCCGCCGGCGGTCCGGTCACGTCCGGCCACCACGTCGGGCTGCTCAGGCCAGTGGCGACCAGGCGGATCCCAGCCACGATCGAGCCGCTCGTCGCGGTTGGCGGCGAGCCGCAGCGGCCACTCCGTTCCCGGACGGCTGAGCAGGACGACGGTGCACATCGACCGCCAGATGGCGCCTCGCCCGCTCAGCCGCCAGGGTCGTTGCCTAGGTCGTCGCCCAGGTCGTCACCTCGTCGCCAAGTGAGTCGTCTAAGTCCTCACCTCGGCCGTCCGGGTGTTCCTGGCGTTCGGCGCTTAGTAGCCGCGGTGCCAGTGGTGCCAGTGGTGCCAGCGGCGCCAATGGTGGTGATAGTAGCCCGGCCGACCGTAGCCGTAGTACTGCACGGTCTGCACCTCGGCGCCGGCCGTCACGGCCGCCGGGTGCGGAGCCGCGATCGCGGTGCCAAGCGGCGCCGCGTGCGCACCGCTCAGGGTGCCGCCGCTGACTGCCGCAAGCGCAGCAAGCGAGAGCAACATCTTACTCATGTGTTGAGCCTCCTCCATCTTCCTCGACAGGATAGCCTGGCGACCTTGCCGAAATCTTAACAGCCAGGTGGCGAGACGATGGCACGCGCCAGGCCCGCTCGTCAGGCGGTCGCGGGCGCAGGGCCAGGCTCGCCGAACACCCGCGTGAAGGCGTGGTCCAACGAGCGTAGGTGCAGCGTCGGGTCCATGGCCGCAGCCAGCGTCGCCGCGTCGACGCGGGCGGCGACGTCGGCATCGCCATCAAGATGAGCGCGGAAGTCGCGCCCGCCAGGCGTGCCGAGCTCGGTCCAGGTCGCCATCGCCCGCGCCTGGACGATGCGATAGGCCTCCTCGCGCGAGATGCCGGCCCGAGCGAGCGCGAGCAGCACCTCGCCGCTATGCACCACCCCGCCGAGGCTCTCGAGGTTGGCCAGCATGCGCTCCGGATAGACCACCAGCGTCTCGACCATGCCGGCGAGCCGCGCCAGGGCGAAGTCCAGGGTCGCCGTCGCGTCGGGTCCGATCGCGCGCTCCACTGAGGAGTGGCTGATGTCGCGCTCGTGCCACAGCACGACGTTCTCGAGCGCCGGCGCCGCGCAGGCGCGCACGAGCCGCGCCAGACCGGTGAGGTTCTCGCTCAGCACCGGATTGCGCTTGTGCGGCATCGCGGACGATCCCTTCTGGCCGGGATGGAAGAACTCCTCGGCCTCGCGCACCTCCGAGCGCTGCAGGTGGCGCACCTCGGTGGCCAGGCGCTCGACCCCGCTCGCCACCACGGCGAGGGCGCAGAAGAACGCCGCGTGGCGGTCGCGCGGGATCACCTGGGTGGAGACCGGCTCCGGCGCGAGCCCCAGCCTGGCGGCGACAAAAATCTCCACCCGCGGATCCACATGCGCGTAGGTGCCGACGGCGCCGGAGATTGCGCAGGTAGCGACCTCGGCCCTCGCTGCCGCCAGCCGGGCGCGATTGCGAGCGAACTCGGCGTAGTGCCCGGCGAGCTTGAGCCCAAAACTGGTCGGCTCGGCGTGGATGCCGTGGCTGCGGCCGATGGTCAGCGTATGCTTATGCTCGAAGGCGCGGCGCCGGAGCGCCGCCAGCACCGCATCGACGTCGGCGAGCAGCAAGTCGGCCGCCTGGGTGAGCTGCACCGCCAGGCAGGTGTCGAGCACGTCGCTGCTGGTCAGGCCAAGGTGCACGTAGCGGCTGTCCGGTCCCACCTTCTCGGCCAGCCAGGTGAGAAAGGCGATGACGTCGTGACGCGTCTCGCGTTCGATCGCGTCGATGCGATCCAGGTCCGCCGGCCCGATCGCGGCCAGCGCGGCGCCACCCGCCACGCGGATCGTTCGGGCCGCCTCGGCCGGCACGTCGCCGATCGCGGCCATCGCCTCGGCGGCGAGCGCCTCGATCTCGAACCAGATGCGGTAGCGGTTCTCGGCCGACCAGATGGCGGCCATCTGCGGGCGGGTGTAGCGCGGCACCATCGGCGGCCTCGGTCGGTTACGGTGATCGGTGGGACGCAGTAGGCACCGCCGGCGGTCGCCGCAAGCGCCAAGCGCCGAAGGGAGGAACCATGTGGCCGGACCTGATGCAGCAACTGAGCATCGGCAGCCTGGTGGCGCTGCTTCAGGTGGTGCTGATCGACGTGACGCTGGCTGGCGACAACGCCGTGGTCGTCGGCCTCGCGGTCGCCGGGCTGCCGGCGCGCGTGCGGCGCCGGGCGATCCTGTTCGGCGTGCTCGCGGCGACGGCGACCCGCATCGCGCTCGCCGGCGTCGTGGTCAGCCTGCTGGCCGTCATCGGGCTGACCCTGGCGGGCGGGTTGCTGCTGCTATGGGTGTGCTGGCGGATGCTGCGCGAGTTGCGCGCCCGCCACCGGGCGTCGCCTGGCCGGCCCGCCATGCGCAAGACGCTCCCCCAGGCGATCACCCAGATCATCGTCGCCGACCTGTCGATGAGCCTCGACAACGTGCTGGCCGTCGCCGGCGTCGCGCGGTTGCATGTCTGGGTGCTGGTCGTCGGGCTGGCGCTGTCGGTCGGGCTGATGGGTTTGGCCGCCGGGCTGCTGGCCAGGCTGCTGGAGCGGCATCGCTGGATAGCCTGGGTCGGGCTGCTGATCGTGGTCGTCGTGGCGCTGCGCATGATCGCCGACGGCTGGCATGAGGTCTCGCCCCAGCTGGCCGGCTGGGCCAGGCGCGTCCGCCTGCCGTCGGCCTGGCAAGACGCCGTTTCGACCACGCTGGATTGGCTGGCGCGAGCCTGGCGGGCGGTCGTGCGCGCGACGCATCAGCTTGGCGCGACGGCGATCCGTGGCCAGCAGGCGGCCGACCGCCTTAGATCAGCCCTTCACGCCGAAAGCTGACATGGCGTCCGTTGCCGACGACGATGTGGTCGTGCAGCGTGATCGACAGCGCCTCCAACGCGCGGCGGATATCCTCCGTCATCCGCACGTCGTCGCGCGAGGGCGACGGGTCGCCGCTCGGATGGTTGTGCACCAGGATCAGCGCCGTCGCATGCAGCTCGAGCGCTCGCTTGGCGACCTCGCGCGGATAGACCGGGGTATGGTCGACGGTGCCGCGCGACTGCGCCTCGTCGGCAAGCAGCCGATTGCGGCTGTCCAGAAACAGGATCCGGAACTGCTCGACGCGCTCGCGCGCCAGCACGGCATGCAGGTAGTCGATCAGCCGGTCCCAATTGCCGAGCACCGGTAGCGCCTGCACCTCGGCGCGGGCGAGCCGCAGGGCTGCCGCCTGCACCACCTTGAGCGCCGACAGCCCGGCATCGCCCACTCCTTCGACCTCGCGCAGGCCGTTCGCCGGCGCGGCGATCACGCCGGCGAAGCTGCCGAAGCGGGCGAGCAGGGCGCGGGCAATGGGCTTGGTGTCACGCCGCGGCAAAGCGAGGAACAGCACCATCTCGAGCAGCTCGTGGTCGGCAAGCGCATCGGCTCCGGCTTGCAGGAGCTTGCCGCGCATCCTCGCGCGATGCCCCTCGGCGCCGATCGGCGCGACCGCTGGACCGGCCAGCGGCAGCTCGCCGGTCGTCTCGGACAGATCCCGTCGGGTGGCCAACCGCCTGCCTAGGCGGCGTAGGGCGGGTGGTGCAGACCGGCCGGCGAGATGGTGAACACCTCGCATCCGGTCTCGGTGACGCCGACCATGTGCTCGAACTGCGCCGACAGGCTGCGGTCGCGCGTCACCGCGGTCCAGCCGTCGTCCAGCACCTTGACCTCTGGACGGCCGGCATTGACCATCGGCTCGACGGTGAACACCATGCCCGGCCGCAGCGTCGCGCCCTCGCCGCGACGGCCGAAATGCAGAATATTCGGCGGCTCATGGAAGCGCCGACCGATGCCATGGCCGCAGAAATCGCGGACCACGCTAAAGCGTTGCGGCTCGACATAGGCCTGGATCGCATAGCCGAGGTCGCCCAGCGTCGCGCCCGGCTTGACCGCCGCGACGCCGCGCATCATCGCCTCGTACGTCACGTCCATCAGCACCCGCGCCCGCGTCGACGCGGCGCCGGCGACATACATCCGGCTGGTGTCGCCGTGCCAGCCGTCCAGGATCACCGTCACGTCGATGTTGATGATGTCGCCGTCGAGCAGCTTCCGCTCGCCCGGAATGCCATGGCAGACGACGTGGTTGATCGAGGTGCAGATCGACTTCGGATACCCGCGATAGTCGAGGCAGGCGGAGGTCGCGCCATGCGCCTGCATGAAGGCGACGCAGCGCCGGTCGAGCTCGTCGGTGGTGACCCCGACCTGCACGTGCGGTGCGATCATGTCGAGAGTGGCCGCGGCCAGGGCGCCGGCGCGATGCAAACCGACGAAGTCGCCCGGCTTGTGGATCGTGATGCTGCGCTGGTCTGATCCGCCGTCCATATGGGTCCCGTGGTGCCTGCTTGGCGAGATTGAGGATGCCGAGGCCAGGGTCAAGGCGCAAGCTAGCCGGTCCGCAAGGAAGGCCAGGGCTCTGCCCTGGACCCGCTGCGGCCTGAGGCCTCAGACCCCGTCTGTTTGAAGGATAAACCAGCTTCCGCTTGCGTGGCGACGACAGTCGATCCCGGCACGGCACGCGCCGCGACATTAATAGTAAAGGATCTTAAAGGCTCCGCCTTTATGGGGTCGAGGGGCGAAGCCCCTGCCTTTCTGAGTTCCTAAAGGCTAGCGAGCCGGCAGCGTCCATGCCGGCGCGAGCAGCTTGCGCCACCGGCATGGATGACGCGACCACGCACCATCGCCATCTGCAGCCGCGGCTGCGACGACCAGGACGCGTGCGACGCGTAATGACGCAGGCGTACGAATTGGCGGTGAGGCTCGACGGCGGCATACACGCGCCGCTCGCGCCGACCATGCCGCCAGTGTGCCGCCGGCAGCGTCTCCGCCTCGGCCGCCGCCATCAGGCTCGGCAAGCGCGGCGGCGGCGCGGCGCGGCGCATGACCGGCACGCCCATGCCCTCGAAGCCATCGTCCAGCAGGCTCGCCATCTGGACGTCACGCTCCGGGTTCGAGGCGGCGCCCATGACGACGCCGATCAACCGAACCCCGCCGCGCATCGCCGAGGTGACCAGGTTGTGGCCGGACAGCACGGTATAGCCCGTCTTCAGCCCGTCCGCGCCGTCATAGCTCTGCAGCATGCGGTCGTGGTTGAAGATGACGCGGCCGTGGAAGGTGAAGCTCGGCGTGCTGAAGTAGTGATACTGGTCCGGAAAATCCGAGATCAGATGATGGGCGAGCACGGCGAGGTCGCGCGCGGTGGTCATCTGTTCGAGGTCGGGCAGGCCGGATGCGTTGCGGAAGGTGCTGTTGCTCATGCCGAGCGCCCGGGCGCGCAGCGTCATCATCTGGGCGAAGCGCTGCTCGTCGCCACCCAACAGTTCGCCGAGCGCGCAGGCTGCGTCGTTGGCGGACTTGGTGACGATGCCGTAGATCGCGTCCTCGACCGTGAGGTAGGTCCCCGGCACCAGGCCGAGCTTCGAAGGCTCCATCGAAGCCGCATGGCCGGAGACTGGAACCACCTGGTCGAGGCCGACGCGTCGGTCGCGCAGCGCCTCGAACGTCATGTAGAGCGTCATCAGCTTGGTCAGGCTCGCCGGGTAGCGCAGGTCATCCGCCTCGGCGGACTGCAGCACCTTGCCGCTCGCCTGGTCGACCACGATCGAGCTGTAGCGCGACGATCCGACCTGCGCCCAAGCGACGCCGGCCAGGCAGGTCAGCAATGCCAGCGTCAACCATCCGGTTTGCAGCAGCGTGCGGCGGACGATCGTCAAAGGCGAGCCTGGGGCGCCAGGCTGAACAAGCGCTCCGAAACAATCATCTGCCTGGTCCCCTGGGTCGTGCCGCCGGCGGAAGCTATCAAGGCGTCTCGATCTCTGTCCAGCATTGTTCATATACAATGCTTAATGGACCGTTACCGAACCGGCACCTCCGGTGTCACCGCTAGCGACCTGTCGAGCGGTCGGACCACCGTACTGCCGTTGGGCATTCCTGAAATCCCGCGATCGCGCCTCACAATCAGGTTGACGTGATGGAGTCTGCTACCGTAGATCGCGCGTGCACTGCAGCATGCCGAGGTGATGCGCGGTGAGCCGGATGGATTTGACTTGCCGCAACCGACCCAGAAACGGCCCGGCGTGGGCGCCGTCCAGCGCGCGGGTCACGCATCACAGGATCACATGACATGACCACAGCAGAGCAGTTCGTCTCGTTCGGCCAGGCCAATCTTGAGGCAATGATGAAGTCGAGCCAGATCTGGACCGCCGGCGTGCAGGAGCTGTCGGCCAAGATGGCGGCCAGCGCTCAGGCGTCGCTGGACGAGACGCTGTCGACGATGCGGGCACTGTCGGGCGCGAAGTCGCTGCGCGATGCCTTCGAGTTGCAGAGCGGGCTCGCTCGCTCGGCGATGGAGAAGACGGTGAGCGAGACCGGGCGCTTCACCGAGACCTCGATCAAGCTGGCCGAGCACGCTGCCGCTCCGATCACGGCCAGGCTGACGGCGGCTGTTGACATGGTGTCGCCGCGCGCCTGATAGTCCGACCAAGATTTCCGGCGCCTGGCGACCGGATCAAGCGTCGCACCTTCGGGTGCACTTGAGGGCCCGGCTCACGCCGGGCCTTTTCTGTGTGGGCGCCGTCGTCTCAAGCGCCGTCATGGTGTTGCCGCAAACGCCACGTGGCGGCCTTTCCCCGGGCGCGCACGTTCCGATATGCTGAGCCGGACGCCTCCACGGCGATCGCGCGAGCCGAGTGCGGTATTGCTGCGCTCGAGCCTCGACGTAGGATCGGCGGGCAGCGGCTGGCGGCCGCATTGCCGGCAGTCTGGGGCCGGCGACTGAAAGAGCGACGATGAGCGACGATAACAAGAAGGGTGACGGACCAAATACCGGAGTGGTCGTCAAGGCGCGGCCGAAGACGCGCAAGCCCGCCATGTACAAGGTCCTCATGCTGAACGACGACTACACGCCGATGGAGTTCGTCGTGCACGTGCTCGAGCGCTTCTTCCAGAAGACCCGCGACGAGGCGACTCGCATCATGCTGCACGTCCATCGCCGCGGCGTCGGCGTTTGCGGCGTGTTTACCTATGAGGTCGCCGAGACCAAGGTCACGCAGGTGATGGACCTGGCGCGGCAGAACCAGCATCCGCTGCAATGCACGATCGAGAAGGAGTAGCGAAGGCCGCGTTCGGCCTGGAGGCGCGGGGGATTGGATGCGGCGCGGGATGAACCACATTCATCGCTGACGACGAAAAGATCAGCGTGATCCATCCCCCGTTCGCTCTTGTGCAAACGCGGTCGACGGTGGAGCATCCTGGGTCTGCGAAGGAGCGTCATTGATCATGCTGTCACGCAATCTTGAACAGACGCTGCATCGTGCCCTCTCCCTGGCGAGCGAGCGCCGCCATGAATACGCAACCCTCGAGCACCTGCTGCTGGGCCTCGCCGACGACAGCGACGCGGCGACCGTGCTGCGCGCCTGTGGTGTTGATCTCGACAAGCTGCGCCAGGACCTGATCGAGTTTCTCGACAAGGACCTTTCGGGCCTTGCGACCGACCGCGCCGCCGAGCCCAAGCCCACT
>CAXUCZ010000107.1:0-8842 GCA_964249675.1 uncultured Acetobacteraceae bacterium
TCGTCACCGACAGCGTATCGTAGCGCAGCGCCCAGGCCAGGTCGAAGCCGCCGACATGCATCCAAGTGGCGATCGGCAGCACCGCCACGGGTGCGGCGCGCCACACCAGGTCGATCCAGCAGGTGACGCCGCAGCACGCCGCCAGCACCATCAGGCCGATCGTGGCGACCTGGCTCGTCCGGTCGCCGATCACCCGGCCGAGCAGGCCGGAAATCAGCGCGCCGAGCAGCGGTGAAAACACCGCGATCGCGTAGAGCGACAGCGGCGCGAGATGGAGCAGCGGGTGCATCTCAGCCCTTCATCAGGTTTACGTCCTCGACCTGGATCGAGCCGCGATTGCGGAAATAGACGACGACGATCGCAAGCCCGATCGCCGCCTCGGCCGCAGCGACGGTGAGCACGAACAGGGCGAAAACCTGCCCCGCCATGTCGTTTAGCGCCGAAGAGAAGGCGACGAAATTGAGATTTACCGCCAGCAGGATCAGCTCGATCGACATCAGGATGACGATGACGTTCTTACGGTTCAGAAAGATGCCGAAGATGCCCAGCACGAGCAGCACGCCGCTGACGACGAGGTAGTGGCCAAGCCCGATCGCCAGCGCGCCGCCCTGCATCAGCCGTGCTCCCCGGGACCGGCATGGCCGACGCCATGCACCGGCTCGTGCCGGTCGTCCGCATGGCCGTGGTCATGCCCGCCAGTGTCGTCGCTCTCATGTCCATGCCCGACCAGCACCCGCGGCTTCGGACGCAGGATGGTGGTGACGCCCTGGCCGAGCGGCGCGTCGATCATCACCAGCGTGTCCGCCAACGACCGGCTCTGCTGCCGCGTAATGTTCTGCCGACGCGCAATGTGACGGTCCCGATGCGTCAGAACGATGGCGCCGATCATCGCCACCAGCAGGATCAGCCCGGCCAGCTGGAACAGCAGGATGTAGTCGGTGTAGATGAGCACGCCGAGCGCGGTGGTGTTGTTCACCCCGCCGGGGGTCGCCGACATGCGCAGCGCGGCGGCGTTCGGCGCCAGCTTCCAGCCCGTCAGCACCAGGAACAACTCGATGAACAGCACGGCGCCGACCGCGGCGCCGACCGGGGCGTAGCGCTGGAAGCCCTCGCGGAGCTGGTCGAAGTTCACGTCCAGCATCATCACCACGAACAGGAACAGCACGGCGACGGCGCCGACGTAGACGATCACCAGGATCATCGCCAGGAACTCGGCGCCGGCGATCAGGAACAGCGCCGCGGCGTTGAAGAACGCCAGGATCAGGAACAGCACCGAGTGCACCGGATTGCGCGCGCTCACCACCATCACCGCCGAGGCCAGCAGGATGAAGGCGAACGCGTAAAAGGCGATGGTGGTGGCGATCATCGGCCGGCCTCAGCGATACGGTGCATCGAGCTCAAGACGCTTGGCGATCTCCGCCTCCCAGCGGTCGCCGTTATCGAGTAGCCGGTCCTTCTGGTACATCAACTCCTCGCGCGTCTCGGTCGAGAACTCGAAATTCGGCCCCTCGACGATCGCATCCACCGGGCAGCTCTCCTCGCACAGGCCGCAATAGATGCACTTGGTCATGTCGATGTCGTAGCGTGTCGTCCGCCGCGACCCGTCCTCCCGCGGCTCCGCCTCGATCGTGATCGCCTGCGCCGGGCAGACGGCCTCGCAGAGCTTGCAGGCAATGCAGCGCTCCTCGCCATTGGGATAGCGACGCAGCGCATGCTCGCCTTTAAAACGCGGCGAAATCGGGCCCTTCTCGTAGGGGTAGTTGATCGTTGCCTTGGGCTTGAAGAAGTAGCGCATCGTCAATGCCATGCCGGAAACGATCTCGCCAAGCAGCAACCGGCCGGCACCATGGTCCATGAACGCCATCAGGTACTCTCCTGGCCGCGAGCGGCCTTTACGCGACGTCGAGAGGGAAGGCCAGAGGCTCTGCCTCTGGATTGCGCCGGGGCCTGCGGCCCCAGACTCCCTTCATATAAGATTGTCAAAGCTGTGGGGCACGCCTGGCCAGACAACGCGGTCTCGGGCAAAGCCCCGGTCTTGTCATACGGCGGGATGCGGCAGCAGGCCGGTCGCCATCAGGAAGCCGGCCGTCAGCACCAGCCAAGCCAGCGATAACGGCAAGAAGACCTTCCAACCAAGCCGCATCAGCTGGTCGTAGCGATATCTCGGGAATGTCGCTCGTGCCCAGAAGAACACGAACATCAGCGCCCACACTTTGGCGCCGAACCAGATGAAGCCCGGAATGAAGGTCAGCCCAAACACCGCGTGCCAGCCGCCGAGGAACAGGATCGTCGTCATTCCGCACATCAGGAACATGTTGGCGTATTCGCCCAGGAAGAACAGCGCGAACGCCATCGCGCTGTACTCGACGAAGAACCCGGCGACGATCTCGCTTTCGCCTTCCGCCAGGTCGAACGGCGCCCGGTTGGTCTCCGCCAACGCCGAGATCAGAAACACGATGAACATCGGAAACAGCGGCACGCAGAACCAGACGGGGCTCTGCGCCTTCACGATGTCGTTCAGGTTCAGGCTGCCGACGCACAGCAGCACGCACACCATGACGAATCCAATCGAGACCTCGTAGCTGACCATCTGCGCCGCCGAGCGCATCGCGCCGAGAAACGGATACTTCGAGTTGCTCGCCCAACCAGCAATGATGATGCCGTAGACCCCGAGCGAGCTGATCGCGAACAGGTAGAGGATGCCGACGTTGATGTTGGCGATCGCCCAGCCATTGTCGATCGGGATCACCGCCCAGGCGATCATCGCCAACACGAAGGTCAGCATCGGTGCGAACAGGAACAACACCCGGTTCGCCCCGGTCGGAATGATCGTCTCCTTCATCAGCATCTTCAGCGCGTCGGCGAACGCCTGCAGCAGTCCGAACGGCCCCACCCGGTTCGGCCCGATGCGCAGCTGCATCGCCGCCAGCACCTTGCGCTCGGCATAGGTCGCGTAAGCGACGCTGATCATCAGCGGCACCAGCACCGCCAGCGTCTCGGCCACCGTGACGATGACCTGGCCGAGCACCGTGTCGAAGAAGAAGTGCTGCATGCTACTCCGCCGCCTGCTGCAGCAGCGGCTTGGCGACGTAGAGCGACGAGCACTGCGCCATCACCTTGCTCGCCCGGCTGATCGAATTGGTCTGATAGTAGTCGGCCACCGCCGGCACGAACGGAGCGCTGCCCACCGCCGCCGCGTCGCCAGCCGGCGCGCCGCCGGGCTCGGCGCCGAACCGTTGGAGCCCGACCCGGGCGAACACCGGGTTCACCGCCGCCAACCGCCGCCGCACGCCGTCGAGGTCGTCATAGGGCAGCGTGCGGCCGATCACCTCGCTGAACGCCCGCACGATCCGCCAATCTTCGCGCGCCTCCCCCGGCGCGAACCCCGAACGGTAGCCACGCTGTACCCGTCCCTCGGTGTTGACGTAGGTGCCCGGCTTTTCGGTATACGCCGCCCCGGGCAGGATCACGTCCGCCCGCGCCGCGCCGCGGTCGCCATGGTGGCCCTGATAAACAACGAACGTATCCTGCCCGATCGCCGCCATGTCGAGCTCGTCCGCGCCCAGCAGCCAGAGCAGGTCCACCCCGCCGCCCAGCATCGCTCCCGTCCCCAGTCCGCCCTCGCCCGGCACGAAGCCGAGGTCGAGCGCGCCGACGGCGCTCGCCGCCGTGTGCAGCATGTTGAAGCCGTGCCACTCCGGGCTCAGCGCGCCCACCCGCTCGGCCAGCGCCCAGGCCGCCGCCAGCACCGCCGCCCCGTCCGGCCGGCGCAGCGCGCCCTGTCCGACGATGATCATCGGCCGCGTCGCCCGGCCAAGCACCCCGGCCGCCGCACCGGCGCGGGCGATCGCGCCCGGATCCTCGCCTAGCCACTCGACCGCATAGGTCAGGTCGCTCGGCACGCCGATCGCCGCGATCGGCGTGCCGGCCAGGTAAGCTTTTCTGATCCTGGCGTTCAGCACCGGCGCCTCATGGCGCGGGTTGCTGCCGATCAGCAGGATGGCATCCGCCTCCTCGATCCCGACCACCGACGAGTTGAACAGGTAGTGGTCGCGGCGCGCCGACGAGATCGCCTCGCCGCGCTGCCGGAAGTCCAGGTTGCGCGAGCCGAGCGTCGCCAACAGGTCGCGCAGCGCCACCATGCTCTCGGCGTCCGCCAACTCGCCGGCGATTGCCCCGATTCGCTCGCCCGTCAGGCCCTGAAGCCGCTGCTGGATGGCGCTGAACGCCTCCGGCCAGCTCGCGGGCTTCAGCTTGCCGTCCCGCCGCACCCAGGGCCGATCCAGTCGCCGGCTCTTCAACCCATCGAACGAGAAACGCGACTTGTCGCCAAGCCAGCACTCGTTCACCGCGTCGTTGTCGCGCGGCAGAATGCGCAGCACTTCGGGCCCGCGCGCATCCACCCGGATCGCCGCGCCCAATGCGTCGAGCACGTCCACGCTGTCGGTCTTCGCCAGCTCCCACGGCCGCGCCGTGAACGCATAGGGCTTGGAGGTCAGCGCACCGACCGGGCAGATGTCGATCAGGTTGCCCGACAACTCCGTCGTCAGTGCCTTCTCGATGTAGGTGCCGATCTCCATGTTCTCGCCGCGCGAGGTGGAGCCGAGCTCGTCCGTGCCGGCGATCTCGGTCGCGAAACGAACGCAGCGCGTGCACTGGATGCAGCGGGTCATGATCGTCTTCACGAGCGGCCCGAAATACTTGTCCTTGATCGCCTTCTTGCTCTCGGCATAGCGCGAGTGGTCCATGCCGTAGGAATACGCCTGATCCTGCAGGTCGCACTCGCCGCCCTGGTCGCAGATCGGGCAATCGAGCGGGTGGTTGATGAGCAGGAACTCCATCACCCCGCGCCTGGCCTGGCGCACCATCGCCGTGTCGGTCCTGACCACCATGCCCTCGGCGACCGGATAGGCGCAGGAGGCAATCGGCTTGGGCGACCTCTCGACCTCGACCAAGCACATCCGGCAATTGCCAGGAATCGAGAGCTTCTCGTGAAAGCAAAAATGCGGGATTTCGATCCCGGCCTGCATGCAGGCCTGGATTACCGTGGAGCCGGCGGCAACCTCATGGGTCCGGCCGTCAATCGTCAGCTTCGTCATCAAACCCTCAGAAAGCTAAGGCCAGGGCTCTGCCCTGGGCCCGCCAAAGGCCGGCGGCCTTTGGAAACAAGTCACTCAGCAGCAAGAGGCAGGTTGCCCGGCGTGATCGCAATCGGGCGTAAACCGCCCGCCTTGTAGGCGGCGATCTTCTGTTCGAGTTGCGGGCGAAAATTGCGAATTAGGCCCTGGATCGGCCAGGCCGCAGCGTCGCCCAGCGCGCAGATCGTGTGGCCCTCGATCTGCCGGCTTACCTGGTCGAGCATGTCGATCTCCTCGACTTCTGCCCGGCCCTCCACCATGCGGTTGATCACCCGCATCATCCAGCCCGTGCCCTCGCGGCAGGGCGTGCATTGGCCGCAGCTCTCGTGCTTGTAGAAGTGCGCGAGGATGGCGATCGCCTTCACGATGTCGGTCGAGCGGTCCATGACGATCACGCCCGCCGTTCCAAGGCCGCTCTTCACGTCCCGCAGGCTGTCAAAGTCCATCAGCACCGTGTCGCAAACCTCCTTCGGCAGCACCGGCACGGAAGAGCCGCCCGGGATGATGCCGAGCAGGTTGTCCCACCCGCCGCGTACGCCGCCGGCATAGGTGTCGATCAACTCGCGCAACGGAATGCCGAGCTCCTCCTCCACGTTGCAGGGCTTGTTCACGTGGCCCGAGATGCAGAAGATCTTGGTCCCGGCGTTCTTCGGCCGGCCGAGCGCAGAGAACCACGCCGGGCCGCGCCGCAAAATGACCGGCGCCGCGGCGATGGTCTCGACGTTGTTCACCGTGGTCGGGCAGCCCCACAATCCGACTGCCGCCGGAAACGGCGGCTTGAGCCGCGGCAATCCCTTCTTGCCTTCCAGGCTCTCCAGCAGCGCCGTCTCTTCGCCGCAGATGTAGGCGCCGGCGCCGCGATGTAGGAAGACGTCGCAGTCCCAACCCGAACCGCAGGCGTTCGGGCCAAGCAGCCCCTCGGCATAGGCCTCGACGATTGCCGCCTGCAGGTTGCACGCCTCGTTGTAGTATTCGCCGCGAATGTAGATGTAGGCGGCGTGCGCTCCCATCGCGAAGCAGGCAATAAGGCAGCCCTCAAGCAGCTTGTGCGGATCGTGACGCATGATGTCGCGATCCTTGCACGTCCCCGGCTCGCTCTCGTCGGCATTGACGACGAGATAGTGCGGCCGCCCATCCGACGTCTTGGGCATGAATGACCACTTCATGCCCGTCGGAAAGCCTGCCCCGCCGCGGCCGCGCAGGCCGGAGACCTTCATCTGCTCGATGATCGTCTCGCGCCCGCGCGCCAGGATCCCGGTCGTGCCATCCCAGTCGCCGCGCTGCCGCGCGCCTTTCAAGGTCCAGTCGGCCTGACCGTACAGGTTGGTGAATATGCGGTCCTTGTCGGCAAGCATCGCCTACTCTCCAGCTCCAGGACCAGATATATGGGTGTGTGACATCTCAGTGCGCGTCGCCGCATCAGCTTGCTTGACGCATGGATCGATCAGCAGCGTGTTCCGGCCGCCCTCGGGGGCCGACCACAGCCGCCCGGTCACTGAGCCGGGCTTCGGCAACCCCTCGCCGCGCTTGGCCGCCTCCAGCATCCGCTCCGTCGTCGGCCCGTCGACGTCCTCATAGTAGTCGTCGTTGATCTGCAGGATCGGCGCGTTCACGCAGGCGCCAAGACATTCCACCTGCGTCATGGTGAACAGTCCGTCGGCGCTGGTCTCTCGCCAGTGATGAATGCCGGACACCTTGCGGCACGCCGTAACGATCTCGTCCGAGCCGCGCAGCCAGCACGGCGTCGTCGTGCAGACCTGCAGGTGATAGCGACCCACCGGCGTCGTTGGAAACATGCTGTAGAAGGTGGCGTTTTCATAGACGCGGATCGGCGCCATGCCGAGACGCTTGGCGATAGCGTCCATAGCGATCCGCGGCACCCAGGCGCTGCCGGTTTCACGCCCCATCTGCCGTGCCGCGAGGTAGAGGCACTCGATCACTGCGCTGGCCTGTCGGCCCGGCGGATACTTGGCGATCGCGGTCGCGATCGCCGCCTCGCTCTGCTCGTCGAACGCGAACTCCTCCGGTTCGCCATGGTCGCGCGCATAGCCCTCGCCGCTCGAGCCGTCGCCGACGTCCTCGGACTGCATGTGGCCATGCGCGCCCATGCCGTGCGAGGCGGAGTCCGCCGCGCCGCTCACCGGTCGATCTCGCCGAAAACCAGGTCCAGCGAGCCGATGCAGGCGACCGCATCGGCCAGCATGTGGCCCTTGGACATCGTCTCCAGCGCCTGCAGGTTGGCAAACCCCGTCGGCCTGACCTTGCAACGATACGGCCGGTTGGTGCCGTCCGCGACCAGGTAGACGCCGAACTCGCCCTTCGGGCTCTCGGTCGCGGTATAGGTCGCGCCGGCCGGCACGTGGTAGCCCTCGGTGTAGAGCTTGAAGTGATGGATCATCGCCTCCATCGAGCGCTTCATCTCCTGACGCTTCGGCGGCGAGAACTTACGATCCTGAATCCTGACCGCGCCCGGCTGGATCTTTTCGATGCACTGCCGGACAATCTTCACGCTCTCGTACATCTCGTAGAGGCGCATCAAGTAGCGATCATAGCAGTCGCCGTTGCGACCGACCGGGATCTTAAACTCTACCTCACGATACATGTCATACGGCTGTGACCGGCGCAGGTCCCACGCCACGCCTGAAGCGCGCAGGTTCGGCCCGCTCCAGCCCCACGCCAGCGCCTGCTCAGCGCTGAACACGCCAATGTCGACCGTGCGTTGCTTCCAGATGCGGTTCTCGGTCAGCAGCGCGGACAGATCATCGACAAACTTCGGAAAGGTCTCCGACCACTCCCAGATCCGGTCCAGCAAACCAGCCGGCACGTCCTTGCCAACGCCGCCCGGACGGAACCAGTTCGAATGATAGCGCGCTCCGGTGGCCGCCTCCTGGAACTCCAGGATCTTCTCGCGTTGCTCATGACCCCAGAGCACCGGCGTCAACGCGCCGACGTCGAGCGCGTAGGTGGTGACGTTGAGCAAATGGTTCAGCACCCGCGTCAGCTCGGCGAACATGGTGCGGATCCACTTGCCGCGCACCGGCACCTCAATGTCGAGCAGCTTCTCCACCGCCAGCGTCCAGGTATACTCCATGCAGAGCGGCGAGACGTAGTCGAGCCGATCGAAATACGGCAGCGCCTGCATGTAGGTCTTGTGCTCGATCAGCTTCTCGGTGCCGCGATGCAGCAAGCCTATGTGCGGGTCGGCGCGGTCGACCACTTCGCCGTCCATTTCAAGCACCAGGCGGAGCACGCCGTGCGCCGCCGGATGCTGCGGCCCGAAATTAATCGCGTGGCTGTCGATCTCGATTGTCTTGGTCGAGCCCCCCGGCGCGCTGTCCGCCTGCGTATCGAGTGGGTCGTCCGCGACTTCGCTGTTGCCGCCGAGCTTCGGGCGCTCGCCGTGGTCGACGCGAGCGTGGCGCTCGATAAGATCGCTCATGTAGGTGGCACCTCTCGTCCGCTGGGCGGTGCGATCGAGCGGCTGGCCGACCGGCGCTCATGCGCCTTCTCGTCGCCCGGCAGCGTCGTCATGCCTTCCCAGGGTGAAATGAAATCGAAATTGCGAAAGTCCTGGGTGAGCCGTACCGGCTCGTAGACCACCTGCTTGCGATCCTGGTCGTAGCGGACCTCGACGTAGCCGGTGAGCGGAAAGTCCTTGCGCAGCGGGTGCCCGTCGAAGCCGTAATCGGTGAGGATGCGGCGAA
>CAXUCZ010000108.1:0-8824 GCA_964249675.1 uncultured Acetobacteraceae bacterium
TCGGCGCCGGGCGATGTCGCGGCGGTGTTGGCCGACATGGCGTCGAAGGACCCGCAGACGCTGAACTGGCAGCGCTCGATCGTCGACCTGCTCAAGCTGCTCGACCTCGACAGCAGCCTTGCCGCGCGTAAGACGCTCGCCTCGGAGCTGCACTACACCGGCGACGAGTCCGACTCCGCAACGATGAATGTTTGGTTGCATCGCGAGGTGATGCAGCAGCTGGCGCAGAACGGCGGCAAGGTGCCGGACGACCTGAAGGGCTGACCGCTTCGACGCCGCCCTCTGCGAGTTGCTGGTCAAGCCGGTTCGGGGCACACTTGCCGGGCAGCTCGCGAGGACGCCTGGATGAAGATCGGCATTGTGACGCTCGTCTACTCCGAGTTCCCGAATGACCTGTTCGCCAGCGTCGAGGGCAAGACGCGGCACGACGTGCACTGGTATATCCATTGCCACTCCTCCGAGCCTGCCCTCGAGGCGCAGCTCGTCGAGTTCTGCGCCACCGCCTCGGCCAACCTGACGCTGCACCGCGCCAACAGGGGCGTCGCCAGGAGCTGGAACGACGGCATCCTGGAATCCTTCACCGACGAGCGCGAACTCACCCTCGTCATCAACGATGACATCGAGTTCATCCCCGGCGGCCTGGACGATTTCGTCACATTCCTGCGGGGCTATAACGGCATCGGCCTCGGCTTTCTGCACGGCGTCGAGGCGGCTGGCATGCGCAAGGGCGAGGTCGTCAAGCAGGACTTCGCCTGCTTCGCCTATGGCTGGATGGCGTTCGACCGCATCGGAGCGTTCGACGAGAACTTCTTTCCCGCCTATTCCGAGGACAGCGACTACATCACGCGCATCAAGAAGGTGCAGGTGCCGTTCGTGACCGACGACCGCGTGCTCGTGCAGCACGCGCGCAACAAGACGACGCGCGTCTCGGCCGACGTGCGCGCCATCATCTCCGCCGCCAAGATCGCGAACCAGAAGTACTTCGTGACGAAGTGGGGCAGCGCCGTCCTGCACGAGCTCTATGACACGCCGTTCGACGCCTTCCCGCTCAAGATCGAGTGGGAGCGGCGTCATCAGCCCTACGGCGAGGGTTTCGACAAGTCGGAACTTGCGCTGCTGGAGGCGGAGCGTCGCCACATTGTTTCCTCCCTGCTGCCGGACAGCCGGCTCGCCGGCGAGCGGCTTGCCTTCGCCCCGCCGGCGGGCAAGAGCCTCGAGGAGTTCGAGATCGTCGTGCGGACGATCTACAAGGCGCTGCTGCAGCGCGAGCCCGAGACAACCGCCATCGGCTTCTACGCCGAGAAGCTTCGCGCCGGCACCGACTCGATCGACAATCTCTGCCACATCATCCGCCACTCCCGCGAGTATCGCGACATCCAGGCCGCCCGAGCCACGCGCGAGGCCGTCAGCGGGTGAGGCGAGGGCGAGCGCCGACCTTCTCCGGGCCGTGATGTTCGCCCGCCGCCCGCGCTGATGGAGGCGGTCAGCGCCGACGCGGTCGCCGCCGGCCTCAGGCCCGAGCAGCAGACGATGCCGCTCGACCGGGTGTTCTGGAGCCACTTCTCGCCCAATCTCGGCCCCGGCGGCTGGGTCGCCGGGGTGTTGCTCGTCCATCTCGGGCTCGATCTCAAGTTCGGCATGCTGGCGATCCTGATCGGCAACCTGGTCGGCGGCCTGCCGGTGGCGCTCGCCGCCACGATCGGGCCGCCGACCGGGCTGCCTCAGATGGAGGCGTCGCGCCGCGCGTTCGGCCGCGACGGCGTGCGCCTTCCGAGCCTGCTGAACTGGATCTACTGCGTCGGCTGGGACGCGGTGAACAACGTGCCGGCCGCCGCCGCCCTCGTGGCGCTGCTGGCGCTCGCCGGCGCCGGGCTGCCGTTCTGGATTGCGCTCGCGCTGCTGGCCGGCATCCAGATGGCCGCCAGCATCGAAGGCCATGACGTCGTGCAGGGCTTGCAGAAATACCTTGGCGCAGTGCTGCTCGTCGCCTTTGCCGTGACCGGCGTGCTCTGCCTGCTGCGTGACCACGCCGCCAGCGTGCCGTTGCCGCCGAGCTTGCCGAACTTCGTGCTGGCGACCGCGATCCTGGCCAGCTTCAACCTGTCCTGGGCGTCCTACGCGTCGGACTACACCCGCTACCTGCCCGCCGACACGCCGCCGCGGCGCATCGTCACGCGCGCTCTCGCCGGCCTGGTCGGCGCCGCCGCGCCATTTCAGCTGCTCGGCCTGCTCACCGCCGGCAGCATGGCCGACGCAACGCCGCTTGCCGTCATCGCGGGCATGCAGCAGGCCGCCGGCCGGTTCGCGCCCGTGGTGCTGGCGGCACTCGCGCTCTCCTCGATCACCGGCAACTCGGTCAACGACACCACCGCGTCCTACAGCCTGATCTCCGCCGGCCTGCACGTGCCGCGCGTGATCGCCGCCATCCTCACCGCCAGCCTCGGCTACGCGCTCGCCGTGCTCGGCGCCGGCCACTACACCGACCTCTACGCCAGCTACCTCGTTCTGACGCTGTATTGGATCGCGCCCTGGACCGGCATCGTGCTGGCCGATTGGTATTGCCGCCCCGGGCGCCGCCGTGACGCCGCCCGGCGCTGGACCGTCGGCGCCAGCCTGTTCGTTGTCGTTTCGCTGGCGACGATCGTGTTGTTCTCGGTCTCCGACTTGTACACCGGCATCGTCGCCAAATGGCTCGGCGGTGCGGATATCGGCTACTATGTCGGGTTCTTTGCTGCGTTTGTCGGCTACGCCATCATGGCGCCGCGCAATGAAGGGCGGGGGAGGCCAGAGGCTCTGCCTCTGGACTCCGCTGGGGCCTGAGGCGCCAGACCCCCGTCACGTCCGTCAGCGGGATCCAAGGGCCGCGGGCCCTTGGTGGGTTCGGCCAAAGCCCTGGTCTTCATCTTGCTCCCGCAACGGTGCTGACCGCGGTCTCGTTCGCGCTGACCACCAGCGGCGGCACGGCGACGTAGCTGGCGTGCGTCTCATGCAACGTGTTGAGCATGAAATCGATGCTGCGGTGGCCGAACCACTGGTTCAGCCCGGGATAGAAGCTCTGCATCGGCCGCAGCGGCAGGCAGGCGCGCAGCAGCCGCGTCGCCCCTTGCGGCGAGATCGTGTAGCCCGGAATGCCGAGCGAGCTCACCAGCCTGTACAGCGCGCCCGCGATCGCGACCGTGTGGAACCTGCCTATGGCTTGGCGCAGGCGCTCCTGATCGAACGTCGCCGTGCATGGCGAGACGTCGGGCAGCATGTCGTAGGTCAGGCAGGTGTCGAAGTTATAGCCCCACTGCACGTAGTCCCAGCCGGCCGGCAGCGCGCCGAGCAGCCGCGCCGTCTCCTCGCGAAAATTGCCGCACAGCACGGCGTCGTCCTCCAGAACCGTCAAGGCCCGGCCGCTCTGCGCCGCATGCTGCCACTGCGCCAAATGCGACAGGGCGCTGCCCAGTGCGCCGTCGCCGTATTCGAGGTCGGGCGACAGGATGCCGCAGGCGCGCAACTCGCCGCGGTCGAGCGTGCGACCGTCGACGGCGCTGAACCGCCGGATCGACGCGTGCGACGGGTTGTCGCGCTCGAACTGGGCGAGGCGCTCAGGGCTGCGGTCTAGGTTGAGAACCACGAGCTCCATGGCAGATTATACCTGGCGTATTTTGTCAAAAGGAAGCGGTCCTTTTTTGAAAAAAAGGACCAAAAAACTTTTCCCCATTAAGCGGAGAACAATCGGGCGGAAGTTTTTTGCTTCTTTTTTCAAAAAAGAAGTTCTTCCTTTTGGATTACTTGCCGCCGGCCGCCTGCACCAGGTCGTCGGCCGCCGCGTCCACCTGGTCGGGCCTCGCGTCCCAGGCGAACATGAAGCGCGCCGCGCCGCCGATGAAGGTGTAGAAGCGCCAGCCGAGCGCGCGCATCCGCTCGAGCGCCGCCGGCTGCGCCTCGACGAACACCGCGTTCGCCTGCACCGTGAAGGCCAGCCGAACGCCGGGGGCGGCGGCGATCCTGGCGGCGAACCGTTGCGCGCACGCATTGCCGTGCTTGGCGTTGCGCAGCCAGGCGCCGCTCTCCAGCATGCCGATCCAGGGTGCGGAGAGAAAGCGCATCTTGGAGGCGAGCTGGCCCGCCTGCTTGCAGCGATAGTCGAAATCCTCAGCCAATCGGCGGTCGAAGAACAGCACTGCCTCGCCAAACCCCATGCCGTTCTTGGTGCCGCCGAAGCACAGCACCTCCACCCCCGCCTGCCAGGTGAGCTCGGCCGGCGTGCAGTCGAGGCTCGCGCAGGCGTTGGCGAAGCGCGATCCGTCCATGTGCAGGTGCAGCCGGAGGTCGCGGCAGGTCGTCGAGATCGCGCGCACCTCGTCGACCGTGTAGACCTGCCCGGTCTCGCTCGGCTGGGTGATCGTGACCACGCGCGGCTTGGGGTGGTGGATGTCTGTGCGCGCCGTCGCGACGGCGCGGATGCCCTCCGGCGTCAGCAGGCCGGCGATCGAGGGCGCGGTGAGCAGCTTCGAGCCGTTGGAGAAGAACTCCGGCGCGCCGCACTCGTCGGAGACCACATGCGCCACGTCCGAGCAGATGACCGCATGGTAGGAGCGCGCCAGCGCGGCCAGGGCGAGCGAGTTGGCCGCGGTGCCGTTGAAGGTGAAGAACACCTCGCAATCGGTCTCGAACAGCCGACGGAACGCGTCCGAGGCTCGGCTCGTCCAGGGGTCGTCGCCGTAGGCGGGGGAGGGGCCGGCATTGGCCTCGGCCATCGCGGCCCAGGCCTCCGGGCAGATGCCGGCGTAGTTGTCCGAGGCGAATTGCTGCGGGCGGTCATGCATGGAGAGAGGCCTTCGTCATCCGGTCACTCAGATAGTGCCGGCGCCGGCCGAAGCGAGCCGACCACGAGCCCGTTCCAGTTGCGCAGCTCCGGACGGGCCAGCGACGCGTCGATTTCGACCTCGAGCATTCGCTGCACGATCGCTGCCGTCACCACTTCGCTCGCCCGCGCCGCGCCGTCCGCGCACTTGACGGCGAACCCCAGCCCGAGTTCCGGCAGGGCGCCGCAGTGCACCCCCTCCGCACCCACCTTGACGAAGGCGCGGCTGCCGAGCGCCTGCATCAGCCTGGTGTCGAACCGCTTGCCCCCGGCCACCCGCTCCGGATGCGCCGCCACCGCCCGCCGCAGCCGCGCCGCCGCCGCCGCTCGCACCGATCCAAGGCCCTGCCCGGAGCCGAACCGGGCAAACCCGCTCGCCAGCGCCGTCAGCGGCATGGCGAAGGTCGGGATCGAACAGCCGTCCGTCGCCCGATTCGACGCCTCGAGCGGCGCTCCGGTCACCTCCGCGACCGTCCGCGTCACCCGCTGCATGACCGGGTGGTCGGCCGCCACGTAGCCTGCCACCGGCGCCCCGGTCGCCGCCGCGACGCACAGGAAGCCGGCATGCTTGCCGGAGCAATTGTTGTGCAGCGCCGTGGCGACCCGGCCTTCCGCCGCGAGCGCCCGCGCCGCCGCCGCGCTGCTCGGCTACTGCACGCCGCATTCCAGGCAGGCCTTGGTCAGGCCGGCGCTGTCCAGCATCCGCTCGGCGACGCGTGTTTGCTCGGGCGAGCCGTCGTGCGAGGCGCAGGCCAGCGCCAGCGCCTCGTCGTCCAGCCCGAACCGGTCGGCCGCCCCGGTCTCGATCAGCGGCAATGCCTGCAGCGCCTTGACCGCCGAGCGCGGAAACACCGGCGCCGCCGTCTCGCCGCCCTGCAACACCACCCGTCCATCCGCATCCGCAACGACGAACGCGCCGGCATGGCGGGACTCGACGTGGCCGCCGCGCAGGACTTCGACGAGGATCATTGCGCCTGCTTCCGGCAGGACGCGTAGAAAGGCAAGGCCGGGGCTTCTCGCTGCACCCACCGTCACGCCCGAGGCGTGCTTCGCACGATGGTCCGAGGCGTGCTTCGCATGACGGCTCGAGGCGTGCTTCGCACGATGGTTCGAGGCGTGCTTCGCACGATGGTTCGAGGCGTGCTTCGCACGACGGCCCGAGGCGTGCTTCGCACGACGGCTCAAGGCGTGCTTCGCACGACGGCCCGAGGCCTCGGATCCCGTTCAGGCGCTCGATCCCGACTTGCGTTTCGCGAACCCAAATGCAGATGCTCGACATGGAAGACGTCTGGCTCTACCCCCGTCCACCCGCCCTCGAACCGGTGGCCAAGCCGCTGCGCATCGTCCTTGGCGGCCACGTCGTCGCCGAGACCAGCGCCGCTTGGCGCGTGCTCGAGACCACTCACCCGCCGGTCTACTATCTGCCGCCGGACGCCTTCACGGGCTGCATCGTCGAGCCCGCCAGCGGCAGCAGCTTTTGTGAGTGGAAGGGCGTCGCTCGCTACTGGAGCCTGCGCGCCGGCGCTGCCTTCGCGCCCCGCTGCGCCTGGAGCTACCCCACGCCGGTGCCGGCCTACGCCGCGCTGCGCGATCACCTGGCCGTCTACTGCCAGGCCATGGACCAGTGCTTCGTCGGCGACGAGCAAGCCACCCCGCAACCCGGCGGCTTCTATGGCGGCTGGGTCACCAGCGACCTGAAGGGTCCCTTCAAGGGCGTGCCCGGCAGCAACGGCTGGTAGGCTTTGAAATCCATCAAGCATCATGTTCTGCCGGCCCCGCTGTCGAATGGGGTCTGGGGCCTCACGGCCCCAGCAGGTCCAGGACAGCGTCCTGGCCTTGCCTACATCACCAAAGCCGCCAGCAGCCCATCCAGCCGCAATCGGCCTTCCGCCGTCGCCACCAGCCGCGACGCCGTCGCCTCCAGGTAGCCGGCCTCGATCAGCGCGGCTTGCATCTCGGCGTCCACCGCCTCGGCCAGCGCGATCCCTGTGCGTTGTTCGAAACGCTCGGCGTTGATGCCGTCCGCAAGCCGGAGCCCCATCAGCAGCATCTCGCGCGCTCGCTCCTGGGGCGCGACGGGGATCATCTCGGTGCTGCCGTCGCCGTCCCGCTCCACCCGCTCGGCCCAGGGCTCGGGCGCGCGGTGCCGCCTGGTCGCGAACAGCGCGCCGTCCAGGCTGATCCGACCGTGCGCGCCCGGGCCGATGCCGGCGTAGTCGCCGTAGCGCCAGTAGGCGAGGTTGTGCCGGCTTTCCGCGCCGGGCTTGGCGTAGTTCGAGATTTCGTAGGCTATGAGCCCGTGCGCTGCCGCCCGTTCCGCCGTTGCCTCGTAGAGCCGCGCCGCGTCGTCCATGTCGGGCAGCACCAGCCGTCCCTGCCGGTGCAGGGCCTCGAAGCCGGTGCCCGGTTCCACCGTCAGCTGGTAGAGCGAGAGGTGATCGGCGGCGAGCGCGAGCGCCAGGTCGAGCTCCTCCCGCCAGTCGGCGAGCGACTGGCCCGGCCGGGCGTAGATCAGGTCGAAGGAGAGGCGCGCGAACAGACGGCGCGCCGTCTCCAGCGCCCGGATGGCCTCGGCCGCCGAGTGCTGCCGTCCGAGCATGGCGAGCTGGTCGTCACGCAGCGACTGCACGCCGAGCGACAGGCGGTTCACGCCGGCGTCGCGGAACGCGGCCAGCCGGCCGGCCTCGACGCTGGTCGGGTTTGCCTCCAGCGTTATCTCCAAGTCCGGCGCGGCGCGGAACAGCCGCCGCGCGTCCTCGATCAGCAGTTCGGCTGTCTCTGGGGCCATCAGGCTCGGCGTGCCGCCGCCGAAGAAGATCGAGCCGAGCGGCCGCGCCCCGAGTCGCGCCGCCTCGAACGCCAGCTCGCGGCGCAGCGCGGCGCCGAACCGCGCCTGGTCGATCTGCGGCCGCACATGGCTGTTGAAGTCGCAATACGGGCATTTGTGCAGGCAGAACGGCCAGTGGACGTAGAGCGCGAGCGGCTCGTCCTGCTCGGCGACTGTCGAGATCATTCCGTCGGCAGGCAGCGCGCCAGCAGGGCGGCGAAGGCCCGCGTGCGATGGCTGCCGCCACCCTTGGTCGCCCGGTCGACCTCGCCATAGGTCAGCGCGCTGCCGTCGGGCTGGAACATCGGGTCATAGCCGAACCCCAGGCTGCCGCGTGGCGGCCAAGCCGTTCGGCCGCCGACCCGGCCCTCGACCGTCTCGCTGCGGCCGTCCGGCCAGGCCAGGCACAGCGCGCAGCAGAACCAGGCGCCGCGGTCCGCCGCGTCGCCCATCTCGCGCGCCACCCGCGCCATCGCGGCGGAGAAATCCTTCGCCGGCCCGGCCCAGCGGGCCGACAGCACGCCCGGCGCGCCGCCGAGTGCGGCCACGCAGAAGCCGCTGTCGTCGGCGAGGGCGGCAAGCCCGGTCGCCCGGGTCGCCGCCAGCGCCTTGATGCGGGCATTACCGGCGAAGTCCGGCGCGTCCTCGACCGGCTCGGCGAGCCCCAGCGCCCCGGCCGAGACCACTTGCAGCCCGTGCGGCGCCAGCAGCGCCCTGATCTCGCCCAGCTTGCCCGTGTTGTGGCTCGCCAGCACCAGCCGCTCGCCGCGCACCAGCCGGCGAGCATCGGTCCGGCCGGCGCCCCGCCTCTCGTCGCCAACCTCCACGATGGTGTCCCTCCCGCCGTTCTCGACGGCATAATGACCGACGTCATCCGCACGCCTGGTCAGGTGTATTGACGTCGACCTCGGCGGCACAAATCATGCACGATAGCCGAATGAACAACCCCTTCCCACCGCCGCGCTCGCCTCGACCGCCGCGCACTCCGGTGCCGGGGCTCGATCCGCGCGCCGCCGCGGTGCTGCGCGAGATCGTCGAGGAATACGTCGAGACCGGCGATCCCGTGGGCAGCCGCACCCTGTCGCGCCGGCTGCCTATCGCGCTCTCCCCGGCCACCATCCGCAACGTCATGGCCGACCTGACCG
>CAXUCZ010000109.1:0-8774 GCA_964249675.1 uncultured Acetobacteraceae bacterium
CGCCGAGATCGACTGCAAGCCGCAGCTCGAGATCTTCGCCGACGACGTGAAGTGCTCGCACGGCGCCACCGTCGGCGAGCTGGACAGCGAGCAGCTGTTCTACCTGCGCAGCCGTGGCGTGCCGGAAGCCGAGGCGCGCGCCCTGCTGGTGCGCGCCTTTCTCGTCGAGGCCTTCGAGCCGGTGCAGCACGCGACGGCGCGTGCGATGCTGGAGCAGGCCGTCGACAGTTGGTGGGACCAGCAATGAACCAGATGTCCACGATCGCGCCGGCTGGGTTCGACGTCGAGCGGATCCGGGCGGACTTTCCGATCCTGGCGGAGCACGTGCGCGGCAAGCCGTTCGTCTTCCTCGACAGCGCCGCCTCGGCGCAAAAGCCGCGCGCCGTCATCGACGCCATGGTGCACACCATGGAGCACCAATACGCCAACGTGCATCGCGGCCTGCACTGGATGAGCGAGCGCGCCACCGACGCCTATGAGGGCACGCGCGACCTCGTCGCCCAGTTGCTGAACGCTCGGTCGCGCAACGAAATCGTCTACACCCGCAACAGCACCGATGCGATCAACCTCGTCGCCCAGAGCTTCGGCCGCACGATGCTCAAGCCCGGCCAGGCGGTGCTGCTCAGCGAGATGGAGCACCACTCCAACATCGTGCCCTGGCAGATGCTGCGCGACAGCCACGGCGTCGAGCTGCGCGTCTGCCCGGTCACGGATGACGGCGAGCTCGACATCGCGGCCTACGAGGCGCTGCTCGCCGACGGCCGCGTCGGCCTCGTCGCCATCACCCACATGTCCAACGTGCTCGGCACCTACACGCCGGCCGAGCGCCTGTGCCGGCTCGCCCATGAGCACGGCGCCCGCATCCTGCTCGACGGCAGCCAGGCGGTGGTGCATCGCCGCGTCGACGTCCAGGCGCTCGACTGCGACTTCTACGTCTTCACCGGCCACAAGCTCTACGGCCCGACCGGGATCGGCATTCTGTGGGGCCGCGCCGAGCTGCTCGAGCAGATGCCGCCGGTCGCCGGCGGCGGCGACATGATCGCGACCGTCAGCTTCGAGCGCTCGACCTGGGCGCACGTGCCGCACAAGTTCGAGGCCGGCACGCCGGCGATCATCGAGGCGATCGGCCTCGGCGCGGCGATCCGCTACGTCGAGGCGATCGGCTTCGACGCGCTGGCCGCCCACGAGGCCGCACTCACCGAGCACGCGCTCGCCCGCCTGTCGCGCATCGAGGGCCTGCACGTCGTCGGCCAGGCGCAGGACCGCGGCGGCGTCATCTCCTTCACCCTGGACGGCGCCCACTCGCACGACGTGGCCACGTTGCTGGATCGCAACGGCATCGCGGTGCGCGCCGGCAACCACTGCGCCGAGCCGCTGATGCGCCGCCTCGGCGTCGACAGCACCGCGCGCGCCAGCTTCGGCGTCTACACCTCGCTCGACGACGTCGACGCGTTCGCCGACACGCTTGACCGCGTCAGAAGCTTCTTCGCCTGACATGTTCGACGAGCTGCGCGACCTCTACCAGGACATCATCCTCGAGCACGGCCGCAACCCGCGCCATCGCCGCCGGCTGGAGGTGTTCGACGCCGAGGCGGTCGGCGACAATCCGTTCTGCGGCGACCGGGTGACCGTCCGGGTGCGACGCGGCGTTGACGGCCGCCTGGTCGAGGCCGGCTTCGAGGCGCGGGGCTGCGCCATTAGCATCGCCTCGGCGGACCTCATGGCCGGCCTCGTCGAACATCGTGACGACGCCGAGATACGGCTCGCCGGCGAGGCCTTCGAGCGCATGCTGGAGACCGGCGACGCGGCGGCCGCCCCGACTCTGATCGAGCCGCTCAAGCCGCTCGTCGGCGTGCACGAGTATCGCAGCCGCATCCGCTGCGCCACACTGCCATGGAGCGCGCTCAGGGCGGCGCTCGACCAGGAGCTTGCTCGATGACCGAAGACGCCGCCGGGCTTGCGCAGCGCGCCAATGTCGGAACCTGGACGCCCGACGGCGAGGTGCCGGCCGAGGTTTCCGAGACCGCGCTGATCGACGCCATCGCGACGGTGTTCGACCCCGAGATCCCGGTCAACATCTATGAGCTCGGCCTGATCTACGCGATCGACATCCGCGACGACGGCTTCGTCAGCGTCGAGATGACCCTGACCGCGCCCGGCTGTCCGAGCGCGCAGGAGCTGCCGGTGATGGTGCGCGACGCCGTCGTCACCGTGCCTGGCGTCACCGGCGCCGACGTGAAGACCGTGTGGGATCCGCCCTGGGACCAGTCGCGCATGACCGAGGAAGCGCGCCTCGCGCTCAACATGTACTGAGAGGTGACGAGATGAGCACCACCATGATGCCGGCCGCCGCGCCGCGCCGCGCTCTGCCGCCGTTGCTGACCATGACCGAGCGCGCCGCCGAGCGCCTCGCGGCGCTCTACGCCGGCGGGCAGGAGGGTATGCTGCTGCGCGTCGCCGTCAGCACCAAGGGCTGCTCGGGCATGTCCTACGACATGAGCTGGGTCGAGCAGGCCGGACCGAACGACGAGGTCGTGCGCGACCGTGGCCTAACGCTGCTGGTCGACCGCAAGGCCACGCTGTTCCTGATCGGCTCGGTGATGGACTACGAGACCCAGCAGCTCAGCGCCGGCTTCAGCTTCAGCAACCCCAACGAGAAGGGCCGCTGCGGCTGCGGCGAGAGTTTCCACGTCTAACCGTGGTCATCGTCCCGACGACCACGAAGGACGGCAGGGCTGCTCGCGACCATGATGCGGCTCATCGCCCAATAATCCAGCTACAACTGCGCGTGCAGTCGTAAGCCGATCGCGGAGACCGGGCCGCGATCAACGTTGTAGGCCGGATGATTGACGAGCTGGTAGTCAGCGGTGATGTGGACGTGCTGGAAGAGCGGCAGCGTGTAATAGGTTTCGAAGACCTGCTCCGGACCGGCGTTCGGCAGCCTCCCGTCGCCGATGATGCCGCCCAGGCCGCCCGCTGCGAGGTACTCCTTGCCGGCCCTGGAAATCTCGTTGACCGCGAAGGCCGCGCCCACCATGTCGTCCGGCCTGTTCCACCGGCGGCCGCCCAGCGCGATGCCGGCCTGGACGGATTTGTTGATGTCGGTAAAGGCATCCTCTTCGACGCTGCCCTGCGAAAGCCCGGCGCGGGCGAAGACGCCAAGATCGGACGCGATCTGCTGTTCAACGTTCAGCTCGACGCCGTCCTTGCTCTTGTAGGTGCGCACGTCGCCCGTCGATGGCGTCATGCCTGTCGCAGCACCGAGTGCGACTGCGTCGTCGTAGCTGCCCAGCTCACCGCGATCGAGCCAATAGAGAAGCTTGACCTTGCCAGGCCGACCCCACAGCGTCTGGCTTCTCTCCAATTCGCCGACCAGTTGAAACTGCCCCAGGATCCGCGGCGCGATGTTCTTGCCGTTGGGAATGTCCGGGAGGTCGAAGGCGCCGACCCGTAATGCCCAGCCGTTGACATACGTCTCCACGGCCGCGCCATAGGTGTAGCCCCAGGCATTGGCTGCGTAGTCGAAGCTGCCCTGGTCGATGACCGACCAATTGAAGAAGTCGTTGCGTGGATCGTGCGCGTACGTGTTGGTGTCGAAGATGTCCACGACGGAAAACTTTCCGGCCGTGACGACGATGCGGTTGGATGTCTGCGTGCCGGCAAGCTGGTTGAGATCAGGATCAAGCTTCTCGATCGCGCCGCCGAGATTGATGGTCTGCCGCAGCAGTAATCGTTGCATGAGAAAATACGGCTCTGCGGCGCCCTCCTTGTAGGCCTCGCCGCTTAGGTAGCCGGCCACGCCAAAGGTGTTGCCAAGTCCGAAGCCCTGGTCGATCTCGGGGTCAAGCCAGAGTTCTGCGCCACTCCAGGGCCGCACTCCCAGATACACGGTCGCGTCGAAGGTCTCCCGGCCGAGGGCGACGGACGGCAGGCTTTGAGCACCGCTGTATGGCGATGGAAAGCCGGGCGAGAACTGTTCCGTGAACGTCGATTGCAGATGGTAGGCATACCACTCGGTCGGCGTCGCGGCGGCTTGATCTGCCGTTACCTGGCTGCCTTGAGGCTGCGGTGTCGGACCGACCCCTTGGGCACGGCCGATCATCGGCCATCCGATCAGGCCGGCCGCGACGACGGCGAGTATCGTGCTGCCGCAGATACGGGGAACCGCTATGCGGCGTCGCTCGCTCGGATGTCGGTCGCGCCAACGGGCACTCAGGGCGGGCATGATCGTCTCCAGGTGCCCTGGCGTGCCGAGGCCGCATCGTGCTTGGCAGCTGCCGGATTGACAAGCCCGCCGCAAGCATCGGCATCACGCCGGGCGGCGCAAGCGCCACGATCGGGCGGCAATCTTGCCGCCGTCGAGCTCCGGAGCCGAAGCCCCGGCTCTTGGTGGAGCCTGGCAGCAGCGCCCCCGACTTGCCGCCCCCGACTTGCCGCCCCCGGGCTGCCCCGTCGCCGGCTAAGGGCCAGCAGACGCGGTGACGGGATAGCCCTTCCAGAGCCAAGCGAGCGCTTCGGGAAGGGTCTGCGCCTCGGTCGGGTTGTCGACATGCGCGGCGTTGCGAGCGAAGACGAACTGGTAGTGGTAGCCCTTGGCGGCGAGCACCGCCGCGGTGCGTTCGTCGGCAAGCGTCCAGTCATGCATGCCGTCTGCCATTGCCGGAACGTAGTAGAAGAGATCGCGATCGCCGCATTCGAACCAGAAGCGGATCGGCTTGACCGCGCTGTTCGGGATCAGCGGCGCGCCGGTCGGCCGGTCGGACACGCTCACGGACTTGCCCTGCACGGCGAGCCGCGGCGTCAACGGGCCGGGCCAGGGATCATGGAACTCCCAGGCGCCACCGGGCAGGGCGGGATCGTGCGGCCATTGCTGGTTCACCATGGTCGGCGAGTAGGCGAGCACGCGGTGGTAGAGCTCGGGGTGGAACCAGGCCATGGTGAATGCGGCCGAGCCGCTCGAGCTGAAGCCCATGGTCGCGCGGCCGTCGGGGTCGGCGGTGAGGCGGACGCCGGCGGTGCGCTCGACCAGCGGCAGCACCTCATGCTCGACCCATTCGGCGTAGAGGCCGGAGACGGTGTCGTATTCGCGGCCGCGCTCGGAGCCTTGCGCGTCCTGGCCGCCGGCGCCGATGCCGATCGCGACCATCGGCGGCAGGCGGTGGGCGGCGATCATGCTGTCGAGGATGTTGAACAGGACGTGCTCGTGGAAGAAGCCGGTCGAGCTGCCATCGCCGAAGACGATGAAGGGCGCGGCAACGCCGGTGGCGAGCCCGGCGGGCACGTAGACGTCGACCTGCCTGGTCCAGTTGCCGGGATGGCTGGCGTTGTTGATGAGGTTCGACGGATCGGCGGGGGCAGTGACGGCGGTGTTGATCGCCTCGTTAGGGCAGCCGCCGGGATCGTCGCGCACCACGCCGGGCCGGTAGATCAGGCTGTCGGCGGAGGTCATGGTGACGGTGCGGATCGTGCCGTGCGGCACGCCGGCGCCAACGAGGGTCTCGGGCGCGGCGGCGTGCGTCGGGCCGATGATGAAGTTGCCGTCGGCGTCGGGCGAGGGCAGCGTGCCGTCGGGCAGCTCGGTGGCTTGCGGGTACGCAGGGTTGCGCGGGTCGCGGGTCGGCGGCGTGGTGCTGAGGCGTAGGCCGGCGGTTTGGACGAAGAACGGGTCGGACGGGCGGGTGGTGTTGGCGTTGACCGGGACCGACCCGCCATGCGGCGTGCAGGGTTTTGGCGCGGCCAGGCATGGCGAGGCGGCGAGAAGGGCGGCGAGCAGGACGGCAAGCGGCTTCTTCATTGGTCTGCCTCCAATCCCCTCGCCGCCGGCGGTGGTCAGTCGACCATACACGGCTGGGCTGCGGCAATGTGGCCGTGGAGCGTCTGGAAGAGCAGCCAGCCGATGTCGTCGCCGCCGACATGCTCGCGGCTGTGCTCGGCGGTCTGCTGCGACGAGCTGCGGCGTGATGCCGGTCGCCTCGACGAGACTCGGTTGTCTCAAGTCGCGATGGATCAGGTCCAAGGCGTCGACGGGCAAGCCTGCATGCGCTCCGCGCCTTCGAGGCGGCGCCGGGTCGGGGTCGCGCTCGGGACCGGGAGGCTCGTCGAGGCCGAGCTGTCCTCGGGCCAGCTGGTCACCCTCGCAGGACAGTCCCGCGGCATACGACGGGTGCTGAACCGACTGCTGTCGCGAGCCGGACCGCACGTGCCGCAGCGCAGACAAGTGTTCCGGTCACCGCTCCTCGGGGACGTAGGCGTGTCGATCGACTCGCGCTAGAGCTTCGTCGGCTCGCCGGTCGAACGTCCCGGCGGCAGCCCGACCTTATTGGCGAGGGAGCGGTTCGCCCATGCCGATTGCGAACGTCATGGTCGTAGGCCGTCGCGCCGTGGCACCGCCGTCGAAGCGCCGCAGCCTCGTCGCCGCCTGTCTCGCGCATGCGCTCCACGACGGCTACACCGACGTGCTCTACCCGTTCCTGCCGGTTTGGCAGGCGCAGTTCGGCCTCTCCTTTGCCAGCCTGGGCATCCTCCGCGCCCTGTATTATGGCACCATGGGCGGCTTGCAGGTGCCAGGCGTCAGGCTGGTGCGCGCGCTGTCGCCCCGCGCGGCACTCGTTCTGTCCACCGTCATCGCCGCGACAGGCGTCGTCGTCATGGCGTTGCCGCTTGGCTTGCTCGGCCTCGGCGTCGGTCTCGTGCTGGCCGGGGCAGGATCCAGTATCCAGCATCCCCGCGGCTCGCTGCTCGTCACCGAATCCTATGCCCCGGCGCCGCGCGGCGCCCTTGGGACCTTTAATTTTGCGGGCGATCTCGGCAAGGCCACGCTTCCCGCCGTCGCCGCGCTGCTGCTGCCGTCGCTCGCCTGGAGGCCGGTGCTCGGCCTCATGGCGCTGCTCGGTCTGTGCGTCGCCCTGGTTCTGCTGATGCTGGTCCCGAGGGCGCTTGCGGCGTCGTCCCGGTCCGGCGCCATCATGCGCGCACCTGCCCGCCCCGGGTTCGCGTTGCTGCTGACCATTGGCGCCTTCGACACCGCGACCCGGATGGGTTACCTGCTGTTCCTGCCGTTTCTGATCCACGCGCGGGGTGGAGCGTCGCCTGCCGTCGGCCTCGGGCTTGCGCTGCTGTTCGTGGGCGGCGCATTCGGCAAGGCGACCTGCAGCTGGCTCGGCCAGCATCTCGGCGTCATCGGCAGCGTCGTCGCGACGGAAGCCGCTACGGCGCTGCTGATCGCCACCACGTTGTACCTGCCGCTCGTGGCGATGCTGGTCCTCCTGCCTCTGCTGGGCGTCGCCCTGAACGGCACCTCTTCCGTGCTCTACGGCACGGTTCCCGAGCTGGCGCGTGACGATGAGACCGCCCGGGCGTTCGCGCTGTTCTACACGGCGGTCATTGGCGCAGGCGGGCTGGCGCCGATCGTCTACGGCGCCATCGCCGACCATAGCAGCCAAACCGTCGGCATTCTCGCCGCCGCGGCGACCGCCGCACTCATCGTGCCAATGGTGGTTGGTTTGCGCCGCTCGCTTAAGCGTTGAAACCGACGCCGCAGTCACCACGGCGTAATTGTGGGCTGCTGCGCATGATGCTGGACATTCGTAAGTTTTAGCCGCCGTGCCGAGCCTTGCAGGAGCCGCTCATGGAGCAAGCCAGGCGCTCGCTGCAAGGCCTACCCGATCAACAGACCGGTTCGCAATGCCGCCCGCTTTGTGGGGCAAGGACGAAACACCGTCCAGTTCTGCGTCTACAATGGAGCGCTTCTACCAGTGCCTCGACGGCCCGAGGCAAAGCTGTCGCCCACAGGCACGTTTCGCGCACGGCAAGACCTGCAGACGCTCGAGCCATGTCAAGTCGACTGCTGTCCGCCTCAGTTTGCCGCAGTGCCCCGCATCGCCTCGACGAACTTGTCAAGCTCTTGAGCCGTGCCGTCGTCGACCTGCTGCCAACGCTCGGAGAACAGGGCGGAGCGGCTACGCGGCCGCTCGTCGTCCGGCAGCAAGGTGAAATGGAGGCGCATCGGCACGGGAACACCTTCGCCAATCCCGATTGCTTCGCCATTGCCGAGAAATGGCAGGGCTGAGAACGTCGCGGCAGACGCCTCCGACAGGCAAGCCTGGATGATCTCCTGATCACGTTCGTTGGACATCCGAAACGCAAAGACGGTGTTGCATTGCGAGAGAATGGTGGCGTCGAGCTCGGACGGGCGTTGACTGACGACACCGAGGCTGATGCCGTATTTTCGGCCTTCTTTGGCAATCCTGGAGAGCGCCCGCTTGGCTGGCTGAAATCCCAAGGCGCAGTCCTGCGGGGCGTATCGATGGGCCTCCTCGCAGACCAGAAGCATCGGTTGCCGATGACCGATCCAGGTTGCGAGGTCGAAGGCGAGACGGCAGATCACCCCGACCACCACGTTCAGCACTTCCGAAGGGATGCTGGCGAGATCAAGAATTGCAAGCGGCCTGCCGTTTGCAGGGATGCGAAAGATGCGTCCGAGCAGGGTCGAGAAATTGTCGCGCACGACGAGGCCGATGTCGAATATCAATGCAAAGCGGCGATCCGTTTGCAACAGCGCCAGCCGTGACTTGATGCGCAGATACGCCGGCAGATTGCCTCGATTGTCCAGGCTGCCGATGGCGGTCTCGAGCAGACGGTTCAGATCGCTCATGAGATAGGGTACCGGGCTGTCGACGGTGATCCATTTGCGATCGGCGATGTTGCGCGCCATGGCGAGCTTGGCGGCCAGCACCAGCTCGCGAAGATGCATGATCTCGACCGACATCTCATGC
>CAXUCZ010000110.1:0-8196 GCA_964249675.1 uncultured Acetobacteraceae bacterium
GCCAGAGCGGGCTGCTGGCGCCGCCGCCGATGACGAGCACCTGCTCGGTGGCGAGGCCGGCCTCGTGCATCGAGCGGATGGCGCGCGCGGCCTCCAGGGTCAGCGCCTCCAGGGTGGCGTGATAGACATGGGCGGCGGTGTGCAGCGGGGCGAGGCCGGTGATGGTGGCGCGGGCATCCGGGTTCCAGTGCGGGTCCATGCAGCCGGTCAGGTATGGGCAGATGAGCAGGCCGTCGGTGCCGACGGGCATGGCGGCGGCGGCGGCTTCGAGGCGGTTGTAGACGGCCGGGTCCTGGCGGCCGCCGGCGACGGTGTCGACGACGTAGTTGACGAAGAAGGCGCCGGCGCGCTGGACGTGCTCGAGGAAGTAGCCGCCGGTCGGGGCGATGATGGTGCGCCAGCTGCGGCTGATGACCGGCTCGGCCGACCAGGCGCCGGCAACGATGGCGGTGCCGAGATTGAGGTAGACGCTGCCCGGCCGCATGGCGTTGACGCCAAGGCCGGCGCATTGGCCGTCGCCGCCGGCGGCGAAGACGGAGGTGCCGGCGCGCAGGCCGGTAGCGGCGGCCGCGGCCGCGGTGATGCGGCCGACGAGCTGGCCGGGGGCGACGACGGGCGGCAGCTTGGCGAGCGGGATGCCGAGGTGGTCGAGCAGCGGCGCCGACCATTGCTTGGCGACGATGTCGAACAGGCCGAACGGGTCGGCGCTCATGTAGCTGGCGCAGGCGGCGCCGGTGAGATGCAGGGTGAGAAAGCCGTGCACGTCGGCGATCAGGCTTGCCTGAGCAAGCCGCTCCGGCTGGTGACGCGCCAACCAGTGCAGGCGGTAGACGACGACGATGACGTCGACCGGACGGCCGGAGATGGCGTGCAGGCGCTCGCCGCCGAAGCTTGCAGCGAGATCCCGATAGGTGGAGGCGGCGCGGTTGTCGAGCCAGGTCATGGCCGGGCCGACGGGACGGTTGTCGGCGTCGAGCAGAACCACCGTCTCGCGCTGATTGGAGATCGCGACGGCGTCGATCGTTGCGGGGTCGACCGCGGCGGTCAGCGAGCGCAGCGCGGTGCAGGTGGCGCGCCACCAGCTGTCGGCATCCTGCTCGGCGTAGCCGTGCTGGGGCTGCTCAAGCGTGAGCGGCGCGCGGCCCTCGGCGAGCGGCGTGCCGTCGGCGGTCCACGCGATCGCCTTGACCGATTGCGTCGAGGCATCGATGCCGACCACGCAGCGTTCAGATGTCACGAGGCGCCTCCGTGAAAAGCAAAGCCAGGGCTCCGCCCTGGAACCGCTGGGGCCCGCGGCCCCAGGCCCCATTCAGTTGGAGTCAATCGACACTCGTTCTTGCTTGGCGAAGCCATTCGATCCTGCCTCCCACGCCGCCGATCTCGCCGTGAAACACGAATGGTAAATGGATTTTAAAGGCTTCGCCTTTAATGGGGTCGAGGGGTAAAGCCCCTCGCCTTTCTTCTTAATCACCTTAGGCCAGCAGCGCTTGCGCGGTGTCCACATCGGTCACCAGGTGGGTGGCGTAGGCGCCGGCGAGGGTGGCGCGGAGCGCCGCCAGCTTCGAGCGGCCGCCGGCGACGCCGATGCGGACCGGAACGGAGCGCAGCTCGTCGAGCGAGATGCCGACCATGCGGTTGTCGAGGGCGCCGGCGACGCTTTGGCCGTCGGCGCCGATGAAGCGGCCGATGACGACAGCCTGGGCGCCGGCGGCGGCGTAGCAGGCGACGGTGTCGGCGCTGGCGAAGCCGGAGCGGCGGACGGTGGAGGCGGCGCCGAGGTCGCCGACGCCGAACAGGATGCGGGTGGAGGAGCGGACCAGCTCGAGCTGGTGGCGCAGCATCGGCTCGTCGAGCAGGCGGTCGCGCAGCTCCGCGGTCGACAGCAGCGCCGGGGCGAGCAGGTTGACGCAGCGGGCGTTGAGGCGGCTGGCGAGCACGGAGGTGCAGAGCTCGGGGGAGAAGTCCTCCGAGGCGGTCGAGCTGCCGGCGACCTGGACGACGGTGAGCGGTGCGACGGCCTCCGCCACGGTGATGGCGCGGGCGGCGGCAAGCACGGTGCGGCCCCAGGCGACGCCGATTACGTCCTTGGGGCGAAGCTGGTCCGCGAGCAGCCGAGCGGCCGCGTCGCCGAGGCGCTCGACCAGGGTAAGCTGGGGCAAGTTGAGCTCGCCGCGCGCGGGGATCACCAGCGCGGCGACGAGCCGGTAGCGCTCCGCCAGGCGTCGGGCGAGCGTGGTGCGGGCGACGAGGTCGGCGCGCAGGCTGATGGTGACGATGCCGCGCTCGCGCGCCTCCTGCAGCAGGTTGACCACGGTGGCGCGCGAGACGTGCAAGGTCTTCGCGACCTCGCTTTGGTTGAGCTGGTCGGCGTAGTAGAGCCAGGCGGCCCAGACGACGGCGTCGTCGAACCCGGCCGGCACGTGCGGCACCGGGCTGCTCACTTGGCGGCAACGATCGGCAGGAGCCCGTCGGTCTTCAGCATGGCACCGGATGCAGCGAGCGCCCGAGGCGGCGGCGTTGTCAAGCCGACACCGCCTTCATTTTGACGAAAGTCAAAAAGCGCTGTCTATTGTAAGGACGCCAAGGTGGAGAGACCGGCATGGACGGGTTGGGCGCGGAGCGCACGCCGGCACGCAACTGGACGAGCCTGATCGACGACCTGCTGGCGGGCCGCTGGATCAATCCTGCAACCGGGCGCAGCGCCAGCTTTCCCGACGAGCGGATCGTCATCGCCGAAAGCCTTGTCGGACAGGAGGCCGGGCTGATCCGCGACATGCGGCTCGGCGAGCGGCTGGCGGTGGTGGCCGACGAGGCGACGCAGGCGGCGATGGGCGAGCGCATCGTGGCCGCGGCGGCCATGCTCGGGCCGGTGGAGAGCGTGATCCTGCGCGCGCCGCATGCCGACATGGCGTCGGTGCGGACGCTGGCCGAGCGGCTGGGCGACGACATCGACGGCGTGGTGGCGGTCGGCTCGGGCACCGTCAACGACCTGTGCAAATACGTCACCGGCCTCGCCGGCAAGCGCTACTGCGTGTTCGCGACCGCCGCCTCGATGAACGGCTACACCTCCTCGACGGCGTCGATCACCCTGGATAGCGGGCTGAAAGTGTCGCTGCCGTCGCACAACGCGGCCGGCTTCTTCGTCGACCTGTCGGTCTCCGCGGCGGCGCCGCGGTTCCTGGCGGCGGCCGGCTTCGGCGACTGCCTGGCGCGCTCGGTCGCGCAGGTCGATCTGTGGATGAGCCATCGCCTGCTCGGCAGCGACTACGACGACGCGCCCTACCGCATCCAGCGCGAGGACGAGGCGGAGCTGAACCGTCGCGTCGAGGGTCTGCGGGGCGGCGACGTGGCGGCCAACGGCTACCTGTATCGGGTGCTGACGCTGTGCGGCCTCGGCATCTCGTTCACCGGCGTCTCGAACCATGGCTCGATGGGCGAGCACCAGATCTCGCACTACATCGACTGCTTCGCCGGCGAGCGCCATCCTGGAACGTTGCACGGCCAGCAGGTCGGCGTCGCCTCGTTGAGCCTGGCGCGGCTGCAGCAGCGGATGCTGAGCTGGACGTCGCCGCCGATCGTGCGGCCGAGCCGGATCGACGCCGCCGACATGGCGCGGCGGATGGGTCCGGACGTCGCGCGGCAGTGCCTCGCCGAGCTGGAAGCCAAGGCGCTGGACGGGGATGGCGCGGCCCGGCTCAATGCGCGGCTGGCGGCGATCTGGCCGGCGCTGCGCGACGAACTGGCGGCGTTCATCGTTCCGGCAGCGGAGATGGAGCGGTTGCTGGCGGCGGCGGGCGGCGCCTGCACCGCGGCGGAGCTCGGGCTTGATCCGGCGTTCTACCGCGAGGCGCTGAGGCACGCGCACGAGATGCGTAACCGCTTCTCGTTCCTCGACCTGGCGGCGGATGCCGGCATCCTGTCGGCGTTCGCGGCGAGCGAAGGCTGATGCAGCCGCTCGCCCGCATGCCGGACAGCGTCGCCGCGTCGATCGTCGCCGTGCTGGCCGACATCGACGACACGATGACGCTGCGCGGCCGGCTGCCGGCGCGCGCCTACCAGGCGCTCGAGGACCTGCGGACGGCCGGCATTCCGGTGGCGCCGATCACCGGCCGGCCGGCCGGGTGGTGCGACATGATCGCGCGGTTCTGGCCGGTCGCCGGCGTCGTCGGCGAGAACGGCGCGTTCTACTTCGCCTATGACGACGCGGGCAAGACGATGCGGCGGGTGTTCGCGACGCCGGACGCGGAGCGCAAGCGCAATCGCGAACGGCTCGATCAGTTACGCCGGCGTATCCTTGACGCGGTGCCGGGCTGCGCCGTCGCTGCCGATCAGAACTACCGCGAGGCCGACCTCGCGATCGATTTCTGCGAGGACGTGCCGCCACTCGGCGCCGACGCGGTGGCGCGGATCGTCGAGCTGTTCACCGAGGCCGGCGCGACGGCCAAGGTGTCGTCGATCCACGTCAACGGCTGGTTCGGCGACTACGACAAGCTCGGCATGTCGTTCCGGCTTGCGGCAGACCTGCTCGGCCTGGATCTGCAGCGCGAGCGGGAGGCCGTCGTGTTCGTCGGCGACAGTCCGAACGACGCGCCGATGTTCGGCTTCTTTCCCAACTCGTGCGGCGTCGCCAACGTGCGGCGATTCAGCGGCCAGATGAGCGCGGAGCCGAGCTACGTCACTACGGCGGAAGGGGGCTACGGCTTCGTTGAGGTCGCGGAGCGGATCCTTGCGGCTCGGCGGTAGAGGGCCAGGGGCTTTGCCCCTGGACCCCATTTAAGGCGGAGCTTTTAAAATCCATTTGTGAGCCGTGCCTCCGGGCGAGATCGGTGCCTGGAGGATGGGGTCTGGGCCTCAGGCCCCAGCGCAGTCCAGGAGCGGAGCTCGCGGCCTTGCGATCACGTCTTGCGTTTCGATGGCGCATCGGCGGTGGGGACGGGGATCCAGCGCATGCCGTCGCTGCCCTGCACCAGCAGCAGGATGGTCTTGCGGCCCTGCCGGCGCAGGTCGGTCAGCGTCGCCGTCAGGTCGGCCGGTGTGGCGACCGGCTTTTGCTGCGCCTCCTGGATCACGTCGCCCAGCTTGAGGTCGTTGAGCGCGGCCGGGCTGTCGGGCGCCAGTTCGATCACAACGACGCCCTTCTGATCGTTGGCGATCGAGTATTTTTGCCGCGCCTCGTCGGTGATCGGGCTGACCTTGAAGCCAAGACCGGCGACCGCCGTGCCGACCGGCGACGGCGGCGCCGCCGGCTTGCTCGCCGCGGCCACCGCCGGCTCGACGGGCTGCTCGGCGGTCCTCACCTGGAGCGTCTGCTCCCGGCCGTCGCGCCACACCACCACCGGCATGCTGACGTCGACCGCGGTCTCGGCGACCACCAGCGGCAAGGTGTGCATCTCCTTGACCGGCTCGGCGCCGAACTTGAGGATCACGTCGCCGGGCAGCAGCTTGGCCCGCGCCGCCGGGCCGCCCGGATCCACGCCGGCGATCATCGCCCCGGCGGTGCCGTGCAGGCCGAGCGCGGCGGCGATGTCGGGCGTCACCGGCTGGATGCGCACGCCGAGCCAGCCGCGCCGGGCGTGGCCGAGATGCCAGAGTTGGTTGACGACGACGCGGGCCAGCGAGGCGGGGATGGCGAAGCCGATGCCGATCGAGCCGCCGGAGGGCGAGTAGATCAGCGAGTTGATGCCGATGACGTGGCCCGACATGTCGAACAGCGGGCCGCCCGAGTTGCCGCGGTTGATCGGCGCGTCGGTCTGGATGAAGTCGTCGTACGGGCCCTGCTGCACGTCGCGGCCGCGGGCGCTGACGATGCCGGCGGTTACCGTGCCGCCGAGGCCGAACGGGTTGCCGATCGCCAGCACCCAGTTGCCGACCCGGGCGGCGTCGCTGTCGCCGAACGCGACGGCCGGCAGCTTGTGGTCGGCGTGGACCTGCAGCACCGCCATGTCGGTGCGGTCGTCGTGGCCAAGCAGCGTCGCCTTGAGCGAGGTGTTGTCCTGCAGCACCACGGTGATGTCGTCGGCGTCGGCGATCACGTGGTTGTTGGTCACGACGATGCCGGACGGGTCGATGATGAAGCCCGAGCCGAGCGACTGCACGTGGCGGGGCTGGCTGTCATTGCCGCCCGGCGCGCCGCCACCCTCTGACGGCTCGTCGTCGTCGCCGCCGCTGCCGCCATGCGGGTTCTTCTGGCGGTTCATGAAGTCGTGGAAGAACTGCTCGAACGGCGAGCCCTGGGGCGACCCGGGCGCGTCGCCATCGGCTGACGCGCCCGGCTTGAGGGTCTGCGAGGACGAGATGTTGACCACCGCCGGCAGCAGCGAGGCGGCAAGGTCGGCAAAGCCGTCCGGCGCCGGCGCGGCCGGCACGGCCACCGGCACGAGCACGGCGAGCACGGACAGAACGAGCGCACGCAGCAGGGGACGCATGGGCAAGGGTCCTTGAAGTAAGGCGAGGCGAGAGCTTCTTTTTTGAAAAAAAGAAGCAAAAAACTTCTCTCTGCGCTGCCGCGCATCAAGCTCGACGAGTCCGCTATCGGACAAAAGTTTTTTGGTTCTTTTTTGCAAAAAAGAACCGCTTCTACTGCTTCGGCACCGACTTTAGCAGCTTCAAGAAGTCGCTGTCAGGCGTCAGCACCAGCCGGTCTTGCCCGGAGGCGAACGCCTGGCGGTAGGCGTCGAGCGTGCGCCAGGTGGCGTAGAAGCCCGGGTCGCGGCCATAGGCGTCGGCGTAGGTCGCGATCGCCTGGTTCTCGCCCTGGCCGCGCAGTGCGTCGGCGCCGGCATTGGCGTCGGCGATCAGCACCGTCTTATCGCGGTCGGCGTTGGCGCGGATGCGTTGGGCCGCCTCGGCGCCTTCGGCGCGCGCCTCGGTCGCCACCCGCTCGCGCTCGGAGCGCATGCGCGCCAGGATCGCGTCGGTGTTCTCCTGCGGCAGGTCGGCGCGGCGGATGCGCACGTCGATGACGTCGACGCCGAAATTGCGCATCTCCTGGTTCACCTGGTCGCGGATCAGCGCCATGATCCGGCCGCGCTGGTTGGACAGCACGTCGGGCAGCGTCTCGCGGCCGATCACCCGCCGCAGGCTGGAGCCGACCGACGAGTTGAGTCGGCCGAGGATGCCCTCCTCGGTGGGGCCGACCGACTGGTAGTATTCCAGCGGATTGATGATGCGGTAGCGGGTGAAGGTGTCGACGATGAGCCGGCGCTGGTCGGCCAGGATCACCTCCTCGGGCGAGCTCTCATAGTCGAGCAGCCGGCGGTCGAACTCGATGGCGGTCTGCACCAGCGGGATCTTGGCGTGCAGGCCGGGCTCGGTGATGACGCGCACCGGCTGGCCGAACTGGGTGACCAGCGCCGTCTCGGTCTGGCGCACGGTGAAGAAGCAGGCGTCGATGACGATCAGCACGATCACCGCGACGATGCCGGCGAGGATGGCGAGCCGCTTCATGGCGCGGCTGCCGGGGCTGCGGGGGTCGGCGATGTTGGCGGCGCGCCGGGCGACGGGGCGCCGAGCTGCAGCAGCGGCAGCAGGCCGCGCAGGTTGTTGTCGACGACCGTGGTCGGCGTGCGGGTCAGCAGCGCCTGCATGGTCTCGATGTAGAGCCGGGTCAGGGTGACGGACTTCGCCTGCTGGTAGGCTTCCAGGATGCTGAGGAAGCGCCGGCTCTCGCCGCTGGCCCTGGCGATCGCCGCCGCCTTGTCGCCCTCGGCGGCAGCGGTGACAGCGGCGGCGTCGCCGCGGGCGCGCGGGACGATGTTGTTGGCGTAAGCCTGGGCGTTGTTGCGCGCGGTGTCGGCGTCGGTGTTGGCGCGCTGGACGTCGCGGAAGCTCTCGATGACCTCCTCAGGCGGGTCGACCTTCTGCAGCTGCACCTGGGTGATCTCGACGCCCGAGCCGTAGGCGTCGAGGATCGCCTGGGCGCCGGTGGTGACCGCGGTCTCGATGCCGGTGCGGCCGCCGGTCAGCGCCGACTGGATGGCGGTGTGGCCGATCACCTCGCGCATGACGCTCTCGGCGGCGGACTTCACCGTGTAGTCCGGCCGGCGGGTGTTAAAGAGGTAGCTCTTGGCGTCGCTGATGCGCCAGAACACGGTGAAGTTGATGTCGATGATGTTCTCGTCGCCGGTGAGCATCAGGCTCTCCTCGGAGAGCTCGCGGGTCGGCAGGGCGCGGGCCGGCGGCGTCGCGTCGTCGGCG
>CAXUCZ010000110.1:8206-8736 GCA_964249675.1 uncultured Acetobacteraceae bacterium
GACGAGGCGGATCATCTTGAGCCCGCCGGGGCGGCGGGCGAGTTCGGCGTTGCGCCCGGCCTCGTCGGGCGGCAGGTCGAGGATGAGCACCCCGTCCACCCCGGCGGCGGCGCTCGCGTCGAGGAAACGCTCGAAGCCGTAGGCGTACGCCGGGTTCAGGTACGTGTAGAGGACGACCGGGATCTGCAGGCCGCGGGTCCGCAGGGCGCGGGCCGGCGGCGTCGCGCCCTCGGCGGAGTTGTCCTGCACCTGCTGGCTCTCGCCGTCGGAGCGGTAGCCGATCTCGGTGCGGTTGATGCGGGTGACCGCGGGCAGCAGCACGCTCTCGACCGGCCAGGGCAGGTGGTAGTTCAGTCCGGGCCCGGTCGTGCGGTCATAGGCGCCCCAGCGCAGCACGACGCCTTGCTCGTCCGGCTCGACGCGGTAGAAGCCGGTGGCGAGCCACAGCGCGGCGATGCCGACGAGGATGAGGGCGGCGCCGCGCAACGGGCCGCCGGGGCCGCCGAACAGGCGCTCCCACAGGCCGCCGC
>CAXUCZ010000111.1:0-8717 GCA_964249675.1 uncultured Acetobacteraceae bacterium
GCCCGACGCCGCCGGCGCCCTCTTCCAGGCCGCCTCGAACGCGCCGCTCGACGCGCCGGACGCCCGCGCCGCCGCGGCCTTCTGGGCCGCCCGCGTCCGCCGCGACGCCCACGACTCCGCCGGCGCCCGAGCCTGGCTGCTGCGCGCCGCCGCCGCTGCTCCGGCCAGCTTCTACGGCCAAATCGCCCGCGCCGTCCTCGGCCTCGACCAACCTGCCACGCCGCCCGACGAGGCCGGCCGTTCACGGCTCGACGAGGCAGAGTACACCCTGCTGCACGAGGTGGCGCACGCTCTGCTCGGCGATGCCGGCCGCATGCTCCCCAGCGCGGCCGACCACGCCCTGCTTGGCGAGGCCGACCACCCTCTGCTCGGCGAGGCCGACCACCCTCTGCTCGGCGAGGCCGACCACCCTCTGCTTGGCGAGGCCGACCTCGACGCCATCGCCGCCCTACCCGGCAGCCGCCGCGCCTTTGCCTTGCTCCAGGTCGGCGAGCCGGACCGCGCCCGCGCCGAGTTCCGCCTGCTCTGGCCACAGGTCGAGGCCGACCCCGCGCTGCGTCGCGCCCTGCTGCTCAGCCTCAACGCCGCCGCCCTGCCGGACCTTGCCGACCAGTTCGCCGCCCTGCTGCCCGGCAGCCCGCCGCCCGCCGCTGCCCGCCTGCCCGCCCTTGCCCCGCGCGGCGGCTTCACCATCGACCGCGCCATGGTCTACGGCCTCGCCCGCGTCGAAAGTAACTTCGATCCCGCCGCCGTCTCCGGCGCCGGCGCCCACGGCCTGATGCAGATCATGCCGCTCACCGCCGGCCTCGTCGCCGGCGAGCCCGACCGCTACACCGGCCGCGAGGCCCGGCTGCACGACCCGGCGCTCAACCTCCAGCTCGGCCAGCGATACGTCCGCTACCTGGCCGATAGCGGCGCGATCCACGGCGACCTGCTCCGCCTGCTCGCCGCCTACAACGCCGGTCCCGCCAGCGCTGCCCGCTGGTCCATCAACGACGGCGGCGACCCGCTGCTGTTCATCGAGGCCATCCCGCTCGACGAAACCCGCCATTTCGTGCAGAGCGTCCTCGCCTACACCTGGATCTACGCCGCCCGGATGAAGCTGCCCTCGCCCACCCGCAACGCCCTCGCGGCCGGCGACTGGCCGCAACTCGATCCCGTCCTGCTGCACTGAGCCGCCTGATCGCGCGCACGGCGCGCACGGCGCGCACCCGCCTCGCCGAAAACGCGCCCGGCCGATCGCGTCACCGCATCCCGAACCGCCCCTGCGGGTTCGTCATTATGACGCCCGCCGGAGTGCCCGCATGCCCATCGACACCGCCCGCCCCTTCACCCCCGTCAACATCGCCGTGCTCACCGTCTCCGACACCCGCGATCCCGGCACCGACACCTCGGGCGACATCCTCGCCGCCCGCGTCGTCGCCGCCGGCCACCACCTGATCGACCGCGCCATCGTCCGCGACGACGTCCCGGCGCTGGAGGCCCGCCTCCGCCGCTGGATCGCCGACCCTGCCGTCGATGTCGTCATCAGCACCGGCGGCACCGGCATCACCGGCCGCGACGTCACTCCCGAAGCCCTCGACCGGGTGCTGGAGAAGCGCATCGAAGGCTTCGGCGAGCTGTTCCGCATGCTCAGCTACGCCAAGATCGGCACCTCCACGATGCAGTCCCGCGCGCTCGCAGGCGTCGCCGGCGGCACCTACCTGTTCGCCCTGCCCGGCAGCAACGGCGCCGTCCGCGACGGCTGGGACGACATCCTCCTCTCCCAGCTCGACAGCCGCCACCGCCCCTGCAACCTGGTCGAGCTGATGCCCCGCTTGAACGAGCACTTGAGCGTGCCCCTAAGGAGCGCCCGATGACCGAGCCCCGTCCGCCACTCCCACCTTTCAACGCCGCCTCCGCCGCGACGAAGGCCCGCGCCGCCGAGGACGCCTGGAACAGCCGCGACCCCGCCCGCTGCGCCGCCGCCTACACGCCGGACAGCCGCTGGCGCAACCGCGACGAGTTCTTCACCGGCCGCGACGCCATCACCGCCTTTCTTACCCGCAAATGGCAGCGCGAGCTCGACTACCGTCTGATCAAGGAAGTCTGGGCCTACACCGTCGACCACATCGCCGTGCGCTTCGTCTACGAGTCGCACGACCCGTCCGGCGCCTGGTTCCGCTCCTTCGGCAACGAGCAATGGGCCTTCGACGAGAACGGCCTGATGCACACCCGCCAAGCCAGCATCAACGACGTCCGGATCAGTGAAGCCGACCGCCTCTTTCACTGGACCCTCGGGCCACGGCCCGCCGAGCATCCACGCCTGTCGGAGTTGGGGCTTTAAGAAAGCAGTTCTTTTTTTGAAAAAAAGAACCAAAAAACTTTTACTCGAAAAGAAGAATTACGCCTAAAATCTATCGAAGGCGAAACCTTCAAATAACTGACTCGACCAAACAGTCAATTTTACGGGTTGTCGTAATGCGCTGCATTTCCGGCGCTTCGCCATGAGAACCAACTCTTAAACTGATAAAAGTTTTTTGCTTCTTTTTTTCAAAAAAGAAGCGCTTGCCTTGCCTTACTCCGCCCTCCCCACCGCCGTCTGCTCCACCGACCTGAGGAAGCCCGCCGCCAGCGCCCCGTAGATCGGCCGCCGGCACACCAGGCGCGACATCCCGAACGCCAGGAACGAGGTCAGCATCAGCGGCACCGTCATCTGCTGGTTGTCGGTCATCTCCATCACGATCACCGCCGCGGTGATCGGCGCCTGCACCACGCCCGAGAAATACGCCACCATGCCGATCAGCACCACCGGCGCCGTCGGCAGCCCGGGCAGCAGGACGTGCGAGATCGTCCGCCCGATCCCCGCCCCCACCGACAGCGACGGCGCAAAGATCCCGCCCGGGATGCCGCTCAGGTAGGAGGCCAGGGTCGCAATGATCTTCAGCACCGAGAAGCCGAACGGCACCGCCTGCATTTGTCCGCGCACCAGGTCGCGCGCCGCGGTGTAGCCGGTGCCGTAGGTCGCCCCGCCCGAGATCAGCCCGACGGCCGCGACCACCAGCCCGCAGCAGGCGGCGAACGCCACCGGTCGCGCCGCGATCAGCCGTCCCGCCCGTCCCGGCACGCCGCGCGCGGCGCTGATCAGCACCTGGCTGAACAGCCCACCGGCAAGCCCTCCGAGCACCGCCGCCACCGGCACGGCGAGCCAATCGCGGGCGACCTGCATGCTCGCCGGCGTCACGCCGAAATACGGGTAGTTGCCGACCAGCGTGAGCGTCGTCAGCCCGGCGACGATCACCGCCGTCAGCACGGTGCCGCTGGCTCGGCTTTCAAACGAATGCGACAGCTCCTCGATCGCGAACACGATGCCGGCGAGCGGCGTGTTGAATGCCGCGGCGACGCCGGCCGCCCCCCCGGCCAGCACCAGGGCCCGGCTTTCCGACAGCCGCGGCAGGTTCAGCGCCCGCCCGACCTGCGACATCACCGCAGCACCGATCTGCACCGTCGGCCCCTCGCGCCCGATCGAGGCGCCCGAGGCCAACCCGACCGTGGTCAGCAGCACCTTGCCGAGCGCGACCCGCAGCGACAGCACCGTGCGCACCACCTCGGGCCGGCGCGTGTGCAGGGCCGCGATCACCTGCGGCACGCCGGAGCCCTGCGCGCCCTGGAAGGAGGTGCGCGTCAGCCACACCGAGAAGGCGAGCCCCGCCGGGCAGATCACCAGCGCCAGCAGCGGGCTGGCCGTGGTCACGTGATGAAACAACGCGTCGGCCCAACTCGCCACCTGCGCAAAGCCGAGCGCCACCAATCCGACCAGCAAGGCGCCGAACCAGAAGGCGATCCGCCGCGCCCAGATCCGCCGCGACAACAGCGGCGAACGACGCAGCGCCCGCAGCTTGCGATTGACCGTCATCGCGTCGCCCTTCCGCGCAGCACCCGATAAGGCAAGGGGCTTGCTCCTTGACCCCACCGAAGGCCAGCGGCCTTTGGAACCGATCGTTAAGGAGAGTGCGGTCTGCGGCGGTAGGCGGCGCGGGTCAAGGGTGCGCCCGAAGGACGTCGCGAACAGAGGTCCAAACTGGGTGTGGGTAGCGATCGTTGTCGAGCGGCGCGAGCCTGGCGCCGCCGCCGAACATGTCGCGGAGATACTGCAGGCCTTGCCACGGCGGGAACGTCGCCTGCGGCTGCGGCGCGACCGCCTTGGCGATGCGGATGAGCAGGCCCAGCGAGGCGACGCTGCCGACCCTCAGGGTGCGGAACGGCCGGCCACTGACCTCGGTCATGACAGCGGCAAGGTCGCGGGCGCTCAGCGTCTGCCCGGCGATGCGCAGGAAGCGCGGCGCCGTGTCGTCGAGCGCCGCCGCGGCGACGTAGGCGGCGACGTCGTCCTTGGTGGTGAAGTCCAGCATCTGGTCCGCCGAGCCCCAGTGCAGCACTCGCCGGATGCGCGGCTGGATGATCGGCATCTCGGCCGCCAGCATGTCCATGAAGCCGCCGTTGAGGATCGACGTCGCCTTGATCGGCGCCCGGTCCGCGCGCGCCATGAACTCGCGCCGCAGGTCGAAATTGCGGTTGCCGCCCGGCTCGGTCTTGGTGAAGTCGGCCGCGTAGTCCGACGGGATGAAGCGCGCCACCCCGGCCCGCACGGCGCCGTCGAGCAGCACGCCCTGCCGCTCGACGATCACCTCGCGCAGCCCGTTGAGGGCGGAGACCACGCAGGCGGCGCCCGCGCAGGCCTCCGCGACGGCCGAGACCGAGGTGACGTCGACCGCCGCCACCTCCACCCCTAGCTGGCCGAGCCGCCTGCTGTCCGTGTCGCGCCGCACCAGTGCCCGCACGCTGGCGCCGCGCGCGACGAGCGCCCTGGCTATGCGCGTGCCCAGATCGCCTCCGCCTCCCGCAATGACGATCACCCGCGCCTCCTCTTACGGACGGGGGTCTGGGGCCTCGGCCCCCAGCGGGTCAAGGGCCGAGCCCTTGCCTTTCCTGTTCCACCTTCGTTCTTGACGCCCACCTCCTCACGCGCCACAGTCACCCCAGAACGCAAGGTGAACTCATGGCCCACGTTGATGCGCGTCTGCACCGCGGCCGCGGTGCCCTCGACAACCCGGCGAACCGCTTCGAGACCGCCAGCACCGAGGCGTTCGACGACGGCTGGGGCCTGCTCGAGGCCCTGCCGCCGCTGCCCACGACGTTGACGCCGGACCGCAGCAAGACCGTCATCAGCTGGAACAGCTCGCCCGACATCGGCTTCGACCGCGCGGTGAACCCCTATCGCGGCTGCGAGCACGGCTGCATCTACTGCTATGCCCGCCCCACCCACGCCTATCTCGGCTACTCGCCCGGCCTCGACTTCGAGACCAAGCTGACCTTCAAGCCGGACGTCGCCGCCCAGCTCGAGCGCGAGATCAACCGCCCGAACTACGTCGTCCGCCCGCTCGCGCTCGGCTCCAACACCGACCCCTATCAGCCGGTGGAGCGCACCCTGCGCCTGACCCGCTCGGTGCTCGAGGTGCTGGAGCGCCACGGCCATCCGCTCTCCATCGTCACCAAGTCGGCCGGCGTGCTGCGCGACCTCGATATTCTGCAGCGCCTCGCCGCCCGCAACCTCGTCCGCGTCTGGCTGTCGGTCACCACGCTGGACGGCGCGCTGGCCCGCAAGATGGAGCCGCGCGCCGCCTCGCCCAGCCGCCGCCTCGCCGCCATCGCCGCGCTGGCCGAAGCCGGTGTGCCGGCCGGCGTTCTGGCCGCGCCGATGATCCCGGGCCTCAACGACGCCGAGCTGGAGCGCATCCTCGCCGCCGCAGCCGCCGCCGGCGCCCGCCACGCCGGCTACGTGCTGCTCCGCCTGCCGCTCGAGCTGCGCGCGATGTTCGAGGCCTGGCTGCAGCAGCACCGGCCGGACCGCGCTCGCCACGTGCTGAGCCTGATCCGGCAGACCCGCTCCGGCGCGCTGAACGACAGCCAGTTCCACGGCCGCTTCGTCCAGGGTCCCTACGCCGAGCTGCTCGCCCGCCGCTTCGACCGCGCCGCCAAGGCGCACGGCTTCGAACGGCGCGAGGTGCTGGAGACGAAGCACTTCGCTGTCGTACAACCGGCCAAGTCGGCGCAGCTGGCGCTGTTCTAGCAAGGCAAGGGGCTTTGCCCCTTGACCCCATTAAAGGCCGAGCCTTTAAAATCCTTTCGCAGGATGGTGATCTTGCCTATGGGCAAGATCGTCTTAACTCGCTGAAAATATTGGTTTCACATGGACGACCTGAAGATTGATCAGCCTGCCAGCGAAGGCGTAAAACCGGTGCCGCCCAGCGAGCACCTGCACGAGGTCGGCCCGGAAAGCGAGGTCCGCGGCGGCCACGAGGCGTCCGGCGACGCCCCGTTGAAGGACGCCGACCAGCCATGATGCCGTTCTCGCCCGAGCTCGATCCCGACGCCGAGAACGAGCAGGGCGAGTGGCGCGTCATCCTCCTGGTCTGGGCCTGCTCGCTCGGCTTCCTGCTCACTCTTGCGGTATTTCTCTGGTACGAGCGCGACAACTACATCGCCCGCCACCATCACGCCGTCCCGAACCTGTATTCGTTGTTGCTCTGGACGGTCGGGCTTGGGCCTTAAGAATCCGGGAATTCGATCGAAAAACCCAGCCGCAGATCAGTCGAGCGCCGCACACAAGCAGACAAACGTTTTTAGTTCTTTTTTACAAAAAAGAACGTCTTCCAACCGTCTCGCTCAAGCCGAGGTGGTCAAGCCTCAACGTCATACAGAACGCCCCGCCGCCCGAGAGGATGAACGGCGACAGGTCCACCTCCCGCAGCCTGTAGCCCCGCTCGGCGAGCCGCCGGCTAAGCAGCGCCGCCGCCGCCGCCATCACCACCGTGCGGCCCAGGCAGACGGCGTTGACGCAGAACCGCGCCGCGTCCTCCTCGCCGGCCTCGATCAGCTGCCCGGCCGGCACACGCTGCCGCAGCCGCGCCAGCGCATCCTCCGAGAACGCCGGCGGGTAGAACAGGACCTCGCCGCCCGACAGCGGGCAGAAGCAGGTGTCGAGATGGTAGAACCGCTCGGACACCAGCTCCAGCGGCACCACCTCGCGATCGAACGCCGCGCCCACCGCCTTCCCGCCGGCCAGCGTCGAGCGCGGCCCGTGCCCGACCCAAAACAGCTGCCGCCCGGCATCCCACAGGCAGTCGCCGGCGCCCTCTTGCAGGCATCCCTCCGGCAGCATGACGACCTCGTCCAGCAGGCCGCGCGCAACCAGGCCCTCGAACGCGGCGCGGAACGGCGCCTCCTCGCCCTGCCGCTCGGGATGGCGAAACCGCGCCATCACCGCCCGCCGCCCGAGCACCACCGCGGCATTGGCGGGAAACACCATGTCCGGCAGCCCCGGACTGCCCGGCATGGTCTCGACCGTAGCGCCCGCCTCGCCAAGCGCTCCCCGCAGCGCCTCGAACGCCGTCCGCGCCGCGCGTCGATGCCCGGCCGCGTCCTCGGCCCACACGCCGGGCCGCATCCAGGGGTTGATGGCGTAGGACACCTGGAAATGCTCCGGATCCGTCATCAGGATCAGCGGCACGGCGTCGCTCGGCGAACTCATGCGCGGTGGCTATCCTCGTCCCGGCCGGCTCGCCCGGCCGGCCTCAGCCCGCATCGGCGACCGCCTTGACGCGCGCCAGCTCCATCTGCTGAGCCTGCTCCAGCGTCGAGCCCTCCGGCACCTCGTACGTGACGACCTCGAAGCCGATCAGGTCGCTCCGACCGAACGAAATGCTGATCGCGACGTCGGTCGCGTCCCGCCCGTAGGCGATCGGAATGCGCCCGATCCGCGGCTGATTGTGCCGCGCGTCGAAGCTGTGCCAGCGCCCGCCGAGATACGCCTCGAACCAGCCGGAGAAATCCATCGGCGACGCGCTGATCGGCACCCCGATGTCGCCCAGATAGCCGGTCGTGTAGCGCGCCGGGATGTTCATGCACCGGCACAGCGCCACCGCCAGGTGCGCGAAGTCGCGGCATACCCCCTGCTTCTCCTCGAACACGTCCCACGCCGACTTGGTCGAGCGGGCGAAATGGTAGCCGAACGTCACGTGGTTGTGCACGAAGTCGACGATCGCCTGCACCCGCGGCCAGCCCTTCGGCGTGTTGCCGAACAGGTCCCAGGCCACGTTGGAGAGCTTATCCGTCTCGCAATACCGACTGCCCAGCAGGTAGATGATGGTCTCCGAGGGCAGGTCCTGCACCTCGTGCTGCTCGGCGTTCCAATCGACCGGGGTCGGCTCGCCGCTGTCGCGGATCAGCGCGTCGGTGGTGATCTGGATCTCGCCCACCGGCGCGACCAGCCGCGTGCACCAGTTGCCGAACGCGTCGTAGTACGGCGTCACCGGCACGCTCGGCGTCGAGTGGAACACGTCGGGCGTGATGATGTCGCCGATCCGGGCGTGATGCACCGTCGCCATCAGCAGCATCGGCGTCGGCGCCGGATGGTTGTAGGTCAGCTTGTAGCCGATACGGATGTGCACGATGGCGGCTCCAATCCTGCGTTGCGCCACGCGCAGCAAGGAGCGTGCCGCTTAGTCGAACAGGCACGCGAAGGCCAGGGGCGGCGCGCCTGGACGCTTAGCCGGCCTTTTCCAGCTCGGCCTTGATCTCCGGCAGCGCCGTGAACAGGTCGGCCACCAGCCCGTAATCGGCGACCTGGAAGATCGGCGCCTCCTCGTCCTTGTTGATGGCGACGATGACCTTCGAAT
>CAXUCZ010000112.1:0-8572 GCA_964249675.1 uncultured Acetobacteraceae bacterium
ACGGCCCCAGCACCCGGCCGACGATGGTGTACTCGCCTCCCGTCTCCGGGAAGGCCGCCGCCAGTTCGGCGTAGACATTGGCGATGGCGACACCCAGCAGGGCAGCTGCGACGAAGCAGACGAAGGCCGCCGTACCTGCCTGGTGAATCACGTCGGAGCCCACCACGAACACCCCGATGCTCGGCGAGAGGCCGGACAGGGTGATCAGCAGGGCGCCGAGTCCGCCCATGGTGCGCGCGAGGATCACCTCGCCGGCGCGGGCGGGTTCGAGACTCACGCCGGCGGCTTTGCGCCCGGGCTGGCCGCCTCCGCCGGGGTGATCGGCAGCAGCGGCAGGTCGACGAAGCTGTCGTGGGCGCCGCCGTCGAAGATGCGCTGGGTGGCGGCGCGGTAGTCCCCCGCATGTGCGTGGAAGATGTTGTCCACGTACGTCTGCGGATTGCGATCATAGAGCGGGAACCAGCTCGACTGCACCTGCACCATGATCCGATGCCCGGGCTCGAACACGTGGTTGGCCGGCGGCAGGGTGAACCGGTAGCGCTCCACCTGCCCTGCCGGGATCGGCGCCGGGTGGGCGAAGTCCTGCCGGTAGCGGCCGCGGAAGATGTCCATGCCCACGGGCAGCTCGTAGCCGCCCATGCTGGGGTCGGACGGCACCAGCGGCGGCTGCACGTCGATCAGCTTGACCACCCAGTCCGCGTCCGTCCCGGTGGTGGCGGCGAACAGGTCGGCCTCCGGCTGGCCGGAGATCCGCACCGGCTGCGTCAGCGGCGCCGTCTGCCAGACCAGCACGTCCGGCCGATCGGCGACCGAGCGCTGGTCGGTGGTCAGCCACGGCTTCCAGCGCCCGCTGTCGCCGAAGCTCACCGGCCGCGGCAGGTAGGGCACTGGCTTGGCCGGATCTGAACGGTAGCTGTCCGAGCCGCCGCCCTGGCCCGGCCGATCAAAGCCCAGTTGGCCGCCGGGCTGCAGATAGAGCGCCGTCATCGGTGCCGGACAGCCGGCCTGGCAGGCCAGCGGCCACTGCGCAAAACGGTCCCAGTGGTTCTCGCCGGTGTTGTAGATGAACGCCGCCGGCACGTCGGCCTTCCCCGCGCCGTCCTTGAGATACTGGTCGAAGAACGGCCGCAGCACCTGCCGGCGATACTGCAGGGCGGTGTCGCCATCCCAGTTCAGCCGTCCGAGGCTGGCGGCGTCGTAGTTTACCTGGCTGTGCCGCCACGGCCCCATCACCAAGTGGTTGTCGGCGCCGTGGCCCGCCGCGCCCAGCGCCATCCAGCTGTGGATCGCGCCCCACATGTCCTCCTGGTCCCATAGCCCCTGCTCCCACAGCGTCGGCACGCCGGAGGGATGCGCGGCGACGAAGCGGTCGAGCGCCTGGCCCTGCCACAGCGCGTCGTAGGCCGGATGCGCCTCCATCCGCTGCCAGAACGGCAGCTGATCCATCCCCGCCGCCCGCGCGTAGTCGCCCGCCGAGCCGGCGGCCAGGAACGTGTCGTAGTCGTCATAGGCCGGGCGCGGCACCGGCTTGCCCTCGCCCCGCACCGTCATCTGCGCGGTCATGTAGTCGAAGTTGGTCTGCCGGAAGGCGCCGTAATGAAACCAGTCGTCGCCCATCCAGCCATCCACCATCGGGCTCTCCGGCGAGGCGACCTTGAGCGCCGGATGCGGATGCAGCAGCGCCATCACCACCGTCCAGCCCTCATAAGAGGAGCCGAGCATGCCGACCCGGCCGTTGCTCTCGGGGGTGTTGTGCACCAGCCAGTCGATCGTGTCCCACGCATCGGTGGTGTCGTCGGTGCTCGACGGGTTGAGCGGCCCGATCGGCGGCCGCGTCATCGTGTAGTCGCCCTCGGAGCCGTATTTGCCGCGCACATCCTGGAAGACGCGGATGTAGCCGCCGGCGACGAACACGTCGTCGCCCTGCGGCAACGTCGCCAGCATCGACGGGCTGTCGCTGCGGCTCACGCGCTTGCCGGCGTTGTAGGGCGTGCGGGTCAGCACGATCGGCGCCCCGCGCGCGCCCAGCGGCAGCACGATCACCGTGTGCAGCTTCACCCCGTCACGCATCGGGATCATCACGTCGCGCTTGCTGTAGTCGAAGCCTGCCTGCGGCCGCTCGACATGAGCAGGAATGTCGTTGCCGACAGCGACCAGCGAGCGATCAACCGCAGGCGCGGCAGCGCAGAGCAAAGGGATCAAGGTAAGCAGGCTGCGTCGCATCGGGGTGGACCTCGGAAGAAAGGAAGCGGTTCTTTTTTGAAAAAAGAACCAAAAAACTTTTATCCACGAGTGGCGGTCGCCAGCGCGCTTTCCCAAACGAATGAAAGTTTTTTGCTTCTTTCTTTCAAAAAGAAGACCTTTCTAGCTGCCCGCCCAAGCCCTGACGATCGCCGCCGTCCCCGCCGGCGTCGTCGTCAATCCGATATGGCCGATGCCGGGGACGATGTCGACGCGGATGCCGGGCTTGCCGGCGGCCAGGGCGGCCTGCAGCCTGTCGGAGAGGAAGATCTCGTCGTCGGCGCCGGCGACGGCCATGATCGGGCGTGGGGTGCGGCGGAGGTCGCCGACGTAGTCGTCGTCCGGCCCGAAGTTCTTGAGCAGCCGATACGAGTAGGTCGCTGTCTGATGGTGCGGGTTGCCGGCGGGCACGCCGAAGGCGATCACCGGCAGGCCGTTCAGCCCGGTGATGCCGAAGCCGCTGACGATCGACAGGGCGACGAAGCGCGGTATAGCAACGGAGACCCAGCCGCCCGACCCGGTGCCAAGGCGCGCGTTCGGCGCGGCGTGGCCGAGAAACGGGGCAAGTAGGATGAAGCGGCTGAAACGTGGCGCCAGGCGGCTGCCGGCGATGCGCAGCACGAAGCCGCCACCGGAGGAGAAGCCGATCAGGGTGGTCTCGGCCGGATGATGGGCGCGGTCGAGTGTGTTGAGCAGGTCTTCGAGGTCGTCCTCAAGCTGGCCGATATAGGCGACGTCGCCCTGCAAGCCGGAGCGGCCGTGGCCGCGGATGTCCGGCGCGATCACCGTCGCGCCGGCCGCGGCGAGCGCCTGCGCGGCCGGGTGCATGGCGACGCCGGAGCCGGACGAGCCGTGGATCAGGATGACGACGCGATCCGGATTGCCGGCATAGCGGCGATAGGCGAGCGGGGCGCCGTCGCGGGCGGTGAAGCGCTCAACGGCCGGCAGGCCAGAGAAGTCGACGGCGTCGTAGGGGGTACTGACGGCGAGCTGCGGCGGAGGCGCGGCGGGACGGTCGAAGGCAATCGTTGCGGCTAGGGCTGCGACCACGAGGAGGAGGAGAGCGGCGAGGATTGCTAGCGCTCTTCGCATGGGTCCCTTCCGGAAGCGGAGGGAGAAGGAAGGGCTTCTTTTTTGAAAAAAGAAGCAAAAAACTTTTGTTCCTAGAGGACCTCTACGGGCTGTGGGTGTTTTTAGACCTCGAGCCATTCACGCCTGATCGCCGCGTCGGCGGCGAACGCGGCCGGCGTGCCCTCGAACACCACCCGTCCATGCCCCATGACGTAGAGCCGCTGCGAGATCGCCAGCGCGATCGCCAGCTTCTGCTCGACCAGCAGGATGGTGGTGCCCCGCGCCGCCACCGCCTCGAGCAGCTCGCGCACCCGCGCCACCATCATCGGCGCCAGCCCCTCGGTCGGCTCGTCGACCATCACCAGCGCCGGACAGCCCATCATCGTGCGGCAGATCGCCAGCATCTGCTGCTCGCCGCCGGACAGCGCGCCGGCCGGTGCGGCGGCACGCTCCTGCAGGCGCGGAAATAGGGTGTAGGCGTCGGCCAGCATGAACGGATCGCCAGGCCCGCGCTTCTCGCCCAGCACCAGGTTCTGCAGCGTCGTGAGGTCCGGGAAGATCGCCCGGTCCTCCGGCACGTAGCCGAGCCCGCGCCGGGCGATCGCGTGCGGCGACATCCGGCTGATGTCGACGCCGTCGAACAGCACCTGCCCGCGCCGCTGCACCGCGCCCATGATGGCTTTCAGCGCGGTCGACCGCCCCGCGCCGTTGCGCCCCAGGATGGCGACGATCTCGCCGCGGCCGATCTGCAGCTCGACGCCCCGCAGCACCTGGCTCTTGCCATACCAGGCATCGAGCCCGCTCACCTCCAGCAGCGGCCGCCCCGGGACGCTCACGCCGGCGCTCATGACAGCGCGTCCGCCGCGGTGCCGAGATAGGCGACGCGCACCGCAGGGTTGGCGCGCACCTCCGCCGGCGGGCCGGAGGCGATCACCTGCCCGTCGGCCAGCACGCTGATGCGGTCGGCCAGGTCGAACACGACGCCGAGGTCGTGCTCGATCATCACCAGCGTCCGCCCGGCCGTGACCCGGCGGATCAGGCCGACGGCGCGGTCGGTCTCGGCATGGCTCATCCCCGCCGTCGGCTCGTCGAGCAGCACGATGGAGGCGTTGCCGGCGACCGCCACGCCGATCTCGAGCGCCCGCTGGTCGGCATAGGCCAGCGCCCCGGCCGCGACGTGGCGGCGGGCGGCAAGGCCGGTGAGCTCCAGCATCTCCTCGGCCCTCGCGTTCAGCCGCGCCCGGCTGGCGATCGGACGGATGAAGTCGTAGCCGACGCCGAGCGCCTGCATGGCGGCGACGCGCAGGTTCTCGAACACCGACATCCGCCCGAACAACGCGGTGACCTGGAACGAACGCGACAGCCCGCGCCGGCTGATGACGTGCGGCGGCAGGCCGGTCACGTCGGCGCCGTTCAGCAGGATCTGCCCGGCATCCGGACGCAGCCGGCCGCTGACCAGATGGAAGAACGTGCTCTTGCCGGCGCCGTTCGGCCCGATGATCGCGTGGCGCTCGCCGACGGCAACCGCCAGCGTCACCCCCTTGATGATGGCGGTGGCGCCGAAGCTCTTGCGCAGGTCGCGGATGGCCAGCGCCGCTGCGCCATCGGGGCTGGACAGGCCGGCGTTCGACACCTCCAGCACGGGGATGGCGGCGGCGGCGGTCATGCGGCGGTGGTCGCCGCCACCTGCGCCTGCCAGGCCGCCCTGGCGCGCGGCCAGAAGCGATGCAGCAGCGCCGCCCCCGCCAGCAGCAGCGCCACGCCGATGGCCCACTGCCAGATCTCATGCGGCCGCGCCGTCATGCCGAGCAGCAGCCCGGCCGGCGCGCCGTTGCGCACCGCCTGCAACCGGAAGCCGAGCTCGGCCAGCCATACGACCCCGGCCAGCGCCAGCGCCAAGCCCGGCAGCTGCGCCGCATACGGCCCGACCAGGGCGCCGCCGCGGCCGGCGCGCAGCAGCGGCGCGTGCGCCAGGATGATGCCGGACAATCCGCCGGGCGCCCACACCACGGCGGCGAGGAACAGCAGACCGTCATAGAGCTGCCAGGCGTCGGTCATCGTCGACAGCGCGATCTGCAGGAAGGTGACCAGGATGGCGCCGAGCACCGGGCCCCAGAACGTCCCCACGCCACCGATGAAGGTCATCAGCAGCACCGCACCGGACGCCTCGGAGGAGACGTTCGTCGAGGTGACGATCTCGTCATTGAGCGCCTGCAGCCCGCCGGCAACGCCGGCGAACAGCCCGGACAGGAGGAACACCAGGAAGCGGACACGCGCCGGGTCGTAGCCGATGAAGCTGACCCGCTGGTCGTCGTCGCGCACCGCGTTGGCAAGCCGGCCAAGCGGCGTGGCCGTGTAGCGCCACATCAGCAGGCTGCAGCCGAACGCCCAGGCGGCGATCAGGAAGTAGACGTTCCACTGGCGGCCGAAGCCCAAGCCGAACAGCGACGGACCGTCGGAGCGGTCGCCCGTGATGCCCTCCTCGCCACCGAATAGCGACGGGAACATCAGCACCGCAGCACTTGCGAGCTCGGCCAGACCCAGCGTGATCATCGCGAACGCGGTCTCGTGCCGGCGGGCAGCCACCCAGCCGCCGAGCATCGCCGCGAGCAGACCGCCGGCGGCGCCGAACAGCGGCAGCAGCGGTGCCGGGATCCACAGCCCGGCCCCGGCCGCGCGCATCGCATGCATGGCCGCGAAGCCGCCGAAGCCGAGCAGCACGGCATGGCCGAAATCCAGCATGCCGCCCTGGCCGAGCAGCATGTTGAAGGACAGCGCAAAGACGATGGCGATGCCCATCCGGCAGAGCAGCGACAAGCCGAAGCCGCTCGACAGCAGGAACGGCGCGACCAGCGCCGCCAGCGCCACCAGGACCCATGGCAGCGCGGCGCGCATCGCCGCCTGTCGGCGCTCCAGCGGCAGCACGGCATGCTGGAGGGTCGTGCTCATGCGTTGCGCGAGCCGAACAGGCCGCGCGGCCGGAACGCCAGCACGAGGACGAGCAGCAGATAAGGCACCGCCGGCGCCGCGCGCGCCACCGTCAGCCCCCATAGGTCAGCCAGCAGCCCGTCGGCGCCGGCCGGCGCCAGGTGGAGCAGCCGCCCGAACGGCAGGTCCAGGCTGATCGAGGCGGTCTGCAGCAGCCCGATCAGCACCGAGGCGACGAACGCGCCCCATACCGAGCCGAGCCCGCCCATCACCACCACCGCGAACACGATGCCGCCGAGCGAGGCCGCCATGCCCGGCTGGGTCGTGAACGCGTTGCCGCCGATGACCCCGGCCAATCCCGCCAGCGCGCAGCCGGCGCCAAACACGCTGGTAAACACGCGCGGCACGTCATGGCCAAGCATCGACACCATGTCGGGATGGGTCAGCGCCGCGCGCACCACGAGGCCGAGCCGGGTGCGCGCGAGAGCGGCGAACAGGACGACGAACATCCCCAGCGACACCGCCATCATGAAGACCCGGTAGGCCGGAATGTCGACGCCGCCGAGCTGGAACAGCGGAAAGTCGAGCACGTGCGGCACCATGTAGCGCACCGGGTTGCGACCCCAGAGCAGCGGCACGACCTCGCCGACCACCAGAGCCAGCGCGAAGGTGAACAGCAGCTCGGCCATGTGGCCGTAGCGATGCACCGCGCGCAGCCCGTAGCGCTGCACGACGGCGCCGAGCAGTCCGACCACCACCGGCGCCACGATGAGGCCGACCCAGAAGCCTAAGCCGACGCTGATCGTGTAGGCGAAATAGGCGCCCAGCATGTAGAAGCTGGCATGGGCCAGGTTCAGCACGCCCATCATGCCGAAGATCAGCGTCAGCCCGCTCGACAGCATGAACAGCAGCAAGCCGAACACCAGGCCGTTGAACAGGATGGGCGCCAGGGACAGGCTCATCAGCCGCTCGCCTTACGGCGCCTCCATCTTGCAGCTCGTCGTCATGCGGGTCTCGTCCGGCGTGATCGTGGCAACGGTCTTGAAGCCGAGCTTGCTGTCCGAAAACACGTGCGGCAGGTTCGGCTCGAGCTCGGAGACGAACAGCGGCTGGATCAGCTGGTGGTCGTCCGCCCGCATGTCCGACACGCCGAGCGGCGTCTGGCGCTTCATCCCGCTCAGGACCTTGGCAACCTTGGCCGGGTCCGAGGAGTCCGCCTGCTTCATCGCCGCAGCCAGCGTGTCGATCTCGTTGACGACGTTCCAGTAGTAGAAGGAGCGATGGAAGCGCTGCTCGAACGCGCCGGCCACGTCGTCGACGCCGGGCACGTTGTTGGACCAGGTGGCGACCTGCGCGTCGCCGATCGCGCCCGGGCCAGCCGCCGCCACGGTGACCTGGTCGCCGATGTAGTATGTGAAGAAGCGGCCCTTGTAGCCGCTGTCGGACGCCGCCTTGGCCAGCAGCTCGATGTCCTGGCCCCAATTACCGGTCACCACCGCGTCCGCGCCGGCGGCCTGGAACTTGGCGATGTAGGGGGTGAAGTCCTTCACCTTGCCCAGCGGCACCCGGTCGGCGCCGACGATCGTCAGGTCGTCGCGCCGGCCCGTCAGCAGCTTCGTCGCCGCCTTCTGCACCGAGACGCCGAACGAGTAGTCGGGGTTGAAGATGTAAATCTTGTGGATGTCCTTCTGGCCGACGATGTAGTCGGACAGCGCCTTCATCTTCATGTCGCTGTCGGCATCAAAGCGGAAATGCCAGAACGAGCACTTGTCGTTGGTCAAGCCCGGATCGACGGCGGCGTAGTTGAGGAACACCACGGACTTGTCGGGGTCGCGCTTGTTGTTCTTGTCGATCGCCGCGACCAGGGCGAACGCGACCGCCGAGCCGTTGCCTTGCGTAACGTAGTGGATCCCGTCATCCACCGCCTTGCGCAGCAGGCCGAGCGACTTCTCCGGGCTGACCTCGTTGTCCATCGGCACGACCTCGAAGCGTCGGCCGGGACCCGCGGCGCCGCTGGCGTTGATGCGGTCGATGGCGAAGCGGAAATGCTGCTCGCCGAGCTGTCCGGTCTCGGCCAGCGGGCCGCTCAGCGGGTCGATATAGGCGATGCGCACGGTCTCGTCGGCGCGCGCCGAGCCGACCGAGGCGACGGCGACAGGCACGAGCAGGCCGAGCATTGCCGCGTTGAGGCGAAGCCGCATGGAACAGTCTCCCTCGGGAACCCCTTCATCCACTCCGTTGCCCGGAGCGGCCGTGATCCCGCAGACTGATCCTGATGGCCATTGCCGCCCAGCGTCAATGCCGCAGGCGGCGTTCTCACACAAGGCTGACG
>CAXUCZ010000113.1:0-5892 GCA_964249675.1 uncultured Acetobacteraceae bacterium
CCTGCCGGCCGCGCGGCCGCGACCTCGCTCCCTGGCCGACCGACGCCGGACAATCGCCTGCCCGCGACGACGACGCCGGGCACCGCCGCCCGGCCGGTTACGACATCCGTACGTCCCGGCGAGCTGCCGCATTTGGTGACGCCGCAGACGCCGGCGGCGACGAACACGACCGCCCGTCCGGTCGCCCCTGGAACGCTCGCCCGCCCCGCCGAGCCCGTCCGCGCGAACGAGGCGGCTCGGCCCGGCGTGCAAGCGCGTCCGACCGACGCGGCCCGGCCCGGCGTGCCGGTGCGTCCGACCGTGACGGCACGTCCCGAAGCAGCAAGACCGGCGCCGGCCACACCGCGCGTCGTCACGCCGCGAGAAGCGCCACGTGCCGAGGCGCCGAGGCCCGCTGCCGCAGCCCGTCCCGAGCCTGCCCGCCCTGCGCCCGCAGCCCGTCCCGCGCCTGCAGCCCGTCCTGAGCCCGCCCGTCCCGAGCCCGCCCGTCCCGAGCCCGCCCGTCCCGAGCCCGCCCGTCCCGCGCCGGCACACCCCGCACCCGCACGCCCGGCCGGCCATGCCGAGGAGCACCAGCCGCAAGGCTAGCCGGCCATACACGCGCGTCATCGAGTCGCGGATCCCGAGACCAAGCCCCCGGGCGCGGGCACCCGCAGCGGGCGTGCGATGCGCGCCCGGTCTGCGGCGGGGCCTAGCCTTCCGCTCTCGAAGGCGACTCCGCCGCCGCGATCATCTCGTGCGCGGCCGAGCAGATCTCGGACGGCAGATACGGCTTGGCAATGTATCGGTCGCGCCCGACTTGGCCCGCCGTCGACGTGTTCAGCCGTCCGGACATAAAGATCACCGGCAGCGCCGGCCGCGTCTGGCGCGCCCGCTCCACCAGCACCTGCCCATTGCACGAGCCGGGCAACTGGATGTCGGTCAGCAGCAGCCGGATCGTGCTGTCGGACGCCAGCAGCTCCAGCGCCTGATCCGCATCTTCCGCCTCGAGCACCTCGAAGCCGGCATCCGTCAGCGCCTCGGATAGCGTCATCCGGATCAGGAACTCGTCCTCGACGAGCAGAAGCCGCGCAACCGTCATTCTGTTCCGCCGTCCACGATGCCGCCGTCACGATAGCCTGCCGGCAACGTCCTGTCAGGCTGATGCGTGCTCCGGTCGCATCTGCGGGCGTGCGATACAACATCTCCCGCAATGGCGCGCGAGGTGGAAGAACGGCTCGCAACCTGCCGTTCGACACCGTATAAGCAAGCCGCACTTGCTCCGAACCCCGCATGCCCGCCCGCATGCCCGCCCGGATGCCCGCCTGGATGCCCGCTTGGATGCCCGCTTGGATGCCCGCCTAAATGATCGACCCGTTCTCGATGCTCGCCGGCTGGATCCACGAGCACGCGCTGCTGCCGCTGATGTTCCGCTTCGACCTGATGGCGTGGGACGACATCGGCTTCGGCTGGGTGCTGTTCGCCCTCTACGGCGTGGCTCAGGTCGTCGCGACCTACGCCGTCTGCCTGCCGCTTGAGCGCTTTCGCCCGCTCGAGCACTGGCCGGACCGACGCGCCGTCGCCACCGACATTCTCTACACCCTGGTCTCGCGCGTCGGCGTGCTGCCGCTCGTCACCTTCGTGCTGTTCTACCAGTTGCAGGTGATCCTGAACGGTTTCCTCACCGACCACGGCTGGGTGCCGCCGACGCTCGAGCGCCTGCTCCCGTTCCTGATGGGTCGCCAGCTCCTCACCTTCCTCGTCTACGTGCTGGTGCTCGACGGCGCCGATTACTGGCGTCATCGCCTGTCGCACCGCTTCGCCCTCTGGTATGCGCTGCACTCGGTCCACCACGCCCAGCGCCAGCTGACCTTCTGGTCGGACGACCGCAACCACGTGCTCGACGACGTGATCTCGTTCACCTGGTTCCTGGCCATTGCGCTGGCGATCGGCATTCCGCCGATGCAGTTCCCGCTGATGATCCTGCTGTTGCGCCTGCTCGAAAGCCTGTCGCATGCCAACACCACGGTCGGCTTCGGCCGCATCGGCGAGCGCCTGTTGATCTCGCCGCGCTTCCACCGCGCCCATCACGGCGTGCTGGCCGCCGGGCAGAAAAGCGCCAATTACGGCGCCATCTTTCCGTGGTGGGACATGATGTTCGCCACCGCCGACTTTTCGCGCCAGGCCATACGCACCGGCGACCCGTCGGCCGAAGAGGCGATGGCGACCGGCAGCTGGGCGCAGCAGCAAGCCGCCGGCCTGCGCCGGATGCGCGAGATGCGTCGGCGCGCTGCGGAGAAGAAGGCGAGGGGCTTTGCCCCCCGACCCCATTAAAGGCAGAGCCTTTAAAATCCGCTCTTAGTGATGGGGTTTGGGGCCGCCGGCTCCGACGTTCCTTTCGTGCTACATTCCTTCCGAATCGGGAGGCATGCTTGGCAACGATCAAGACCGCCATCGTCGGCGTCGGCAATTGCGCCTCCTCCCTCGTCCAGGGACTCAGCTTTTATGCTGGCGCGGACGAGGCCGAGACGATCCCCGGTCTGATGCATGTCCGCCTCGGCGCCTACCACGTCGCCGACATCGAGCTCTGCGCCGCCTTTGACGTCGCGGCCAACAAGGTCGGCCACGACGTCGCCGAGGCAGTCCTTGCCGCGCCCAACAACACCATCCGGTTCGCCGAAATTTCCCACACCGGCGTCGCTGTCAGCCGCGGCCCGACTCTGGACGGCATCGGCCGCTACCTGCGCGATGTCGTTGTCGAGAGCGACGCGCCCGCGGTGGACGTCGTCCGGGTGCTGCGCAGCAGCGGCGCCGAGGTGCTGGTGTCCTACCTGCCGGTTGGCAGCGAGCAGGCCACCCGCCACTACGCCGAGGCGGCGCTCGCCGCCGGCTGCGCCTTCGTCAACTGCATCCCCGCCTTCATCGCCTCCGACCCGGCCTGGGAGGCGCGATTTGCGCGCGCCGGCCTGCCGATCATCGGCGACGACATCAAGAGCCAGGTCGGCGCCACGATCGTCCACCGCATGCTGGCGAACCTATTCCGTGAGCGCGGCGTGCGGCTCGACCGCACCTATCAGCTCAACGTCGGCGGCAACACCGACTTCCAGAACATGCTCGAGCGCGAGCGACTGGAAAGCAAGAAGCTGTCCAAGACCCGCGCCGTCACCAGCCAGCTCGCGACGCCGCTGCCGCCCGGCGCCGCCCATGTCGGCCCCTCGGACCACGTCCCCTGGCTGGAGGATCGCAAGCTCGCCTTCATCCGCCTCGAAGGCACCACCTTCGGCAACGTCCCGATCAGCTGCGAGCTCAAGCTGGAGGTGTGGGACTCGCCGAACTCCGCCGGCGTCGTCATCGACGCGATCCGCTGCGCCCGCCTTGCGCTCGACCGCGGCCAGGGCGGCGCTATCGTCTCGGCCTCGGCCTACCTGATGAAGTCGCCGCCGCAACAATTTACCGACGAGGTCGCCCGGTGCATGCTGGCCGAGTTCATCGCCGGCGCGCCGGAGTGACAAGCGAAGGCAAGGGCTTCTTTTTTGAAAAAAAGAAGCAAAAAACTTTGCCTGGCGCTGTCGCGTGCCGACCGGGCGATGGCGCTCTTAGGGTCAAAAGTTTTTTGGTTCTTTTTTTCAAAAAAGAACCTCTTGCTTGACGACCCGCATTTACCTGATCCGCCACGCGCATTACAGCCAGATCGGCCACACTCTTGCCGGCCGCTCCGACCATGCGCTCGACGATGCCGGCCGCGATCAGGCGCGCCGCCTGGGCGAGCGCCTCGCCGCCACCCGCCTCGCCGCGGTGCTTAGCAGTCCGGTGCGCCGCGCCTTGCAAACCGCCGAGGCCATCGCCACGACGCGCGGCTTTGCCGTGCAGGCTGAACCGTTGCTGAACGAGATTGACTTTGGCGCCTGGCGCGGCCGTTCTTTCGCCGAACTTGAGGGCGATCCCGCCTGGACCGCCTGGAACGCGCGCCGCAGCCTTGGGCAAGCGCCGGGCGGCGAGACGATGCTGGCTGTGCAAACCCGCGCCGTCGCCGTCGTGCAATCCCTCGCAGCCTGCTACCCTGACGCCGAACTGGCCGCCGTCAGCCACGGCGACGTCATTCGCGGCGTGCTCCTGCACCTGCTCGGCATGCCGCTCGACCTGCTGCACCGATTGCGCATCGACCCGGCCAGCTGCAGCACAGTGGAGCTGCACGGCTCGGCGACGGAGGTGCTTTGCATCAACGAAGGAACGGTGGACTGACAAAGCTGCGCCCTTAATCGGGTCTAGCGGCCAAGCTCCTGACCGTCCGTGCTACCTCGTGCAGAGGCTCGCTCCAGTCACCCGCGACTGTCTGTCGCACGCGTTGCAGGGAGGGGTACCAGGGCTGGGCGGGGCAGTCGGTCATCCAGCGCCAGTCGGCATCGTGCTTGAGCAGCAGCAGCGTCGGCGCGCCGAGGCTGCCGGCGAGGTGTGCGACGAGGGTGTCGACGCTCACCACGAGGTCGAGGCCGCCGATCATCCGCGCGGTGTGCGCGATGTCGGTGGAGCGCTCGTCAGGGTTTTCAAAGGCCGGGGCGGTCGCCTCGGCCGCCGCCTCGCCGCGCTGCAGGCTGACGAGCCTCAGCCCTGCGGGCAGGGCGCGCAGCAAAGCCGCGAGCGGCACCGAGCGATCAGGGTTCCAGGCGCCGGCCTGCCAGCACAAGCCGACGCGTCCTGCCGCAGGCGCGGCGTCGCGCGGGCGCACCCACGGCATCGAGCCGGGCAGGTCGTGCCAGGTGAGACGCAGCGCGTGGGCGACCTCCATCAGCTCGATCGCGAGGCCGCCCGGCGGCGTTGGTCGCGGCGCCGCCGCGTTGAAGCCAGCGAGATGATCAACCCCCGGCAGGCTCGCCAGCATGGCGAGCAGCGCCGCCGGCGCTTCCAGGGTGATCGAGGCGACCCGCGGCCGCAGCATCGGCAGCAGGCGGGCAAACTGCAGCGTGTCGCCGAGACCGTGATAGCAGCGCACCAGCACGTGCCGGCCGCCGAGCGGCTCGCCGGTCCAGACCCAGCGCTGATGGTAGGGCAGGGCAGGGTCGTCCGCCGCGGCAGGATCACGCGCCGCCAGCACCGCGTCGCTGATCGCCCAGGCGGCAGTAAAATCGCTCCTTCGCATCGCGGCGAACCAGTCGTGGCTCATTGCAAGTAGAAGCAAGGGTTCTTTTTTGAAAAAAAGAACCAAAAAACTTTTGCACGTCGCTGTGCAGCACAGACGATGTTCGCGTCGATCCGTAAAATGGATAGAAGTTTTTTACTTCTTTTTTTCAAAAAAGAAGCGCTGCCTTACCGTCCATAGCGTCGCATCATCAGCGCGCAGAACTCCGCGAACTCTTCGGCCTGCTGGGGTGGGGCGGTATAGTGCGGCCAGGTGCCGCGGTGTTCGGGGGTGAAGCAGAACGTCACCGTCACGTCGAACGGCTCGAGCGCCTGCATCTGCCGATCGAACCAGCCTTCGCAATCCTCGCGGAACCAGTCGGCCCAGCTTAGCCCGGTGCGCAGGTAGGTGACGCCCATGTCCTGCATGATGCGCACTGCCTCGTCCAGCCGGTGATCACGATAGTGGAACCATTGGCAGAGCCCGAGATGCGGCGTGTAGTTCGAGAAGTGCCGTGCCGCCAGCTTGGGTTTTCCCCATTCGTCGAGCAGCCCCATGTGGAAGTGCCGGTAGTAGGAGGATCCCTCGGCTTCCCGATGGCGCGTCGTCGCCGGCCAGCTCGCCGGCAGGTCGTAGAGGCTGTACCAGTGGACCCTCGGCGCGAGCCCGGTCAGCAGCGCCGCGGTGCGCTGCAGACCGAACTCCTGGACCTCTTCGGCGCCGAAGGGCGAGACGCCGACCTCCGACACCCACACGGGCAGGGCGGTGACCGCCTGGATGGAGGCGATCTTCGCCGG
>CAXUCZ010000113.1:5902-8553 GCA_964249675.1 uncultured Acetobacteraceae bacterium
GCCACCGCCTCGAGGTCGGCGAGCGCTCCCTGGCGCGCCAGGATGTCGATGAATTCCGGGTCGATCGGCGAGATGCCACCGAGCACCCGCGGCACGCCGGGAGCGGCCTCTCCGATCGCCCGGGCGGCGAGGCTGGTCATGCGTGCGAACTGCGTCCACGTGGGATCAGACTCGATGTCCCAATGCGACTTGTTGTTCGGCTCGTTCCAGATCATCGCCGCTTCGATCATGCGCATCGTCTCCCAAGAAAGTCCCGAGGCCCCGGACGCATCACTTGGGGGTCGGGTAAACCGCACCGGAAGGTGCCGACGTTGCGACATGCCGCGCGATGAAGATTTCCTCCTCCGGATGGTGCAGCACCTCATAGCCGGCGCTGCGCAGCATCGCGGCCGAGCAGGCGAGGTTCGGCGCCCACCAGTTGGTCGGGTCATGCGCGTAGCTGTGCTCGATGAAGTGCAGCCTCGGGTAGCCGGGCGCTTCGAAATGCGCCTTGTCCCAGAAGTCATAATCGGCGGCGATGTCGGCCACCTCCTCCGGCCCACGCTGCAGCGATTGGAACACCAGCAGGTCGCGCGTCGCATGCGCGTGGATCAGGTCCAGGGCGAGCAGCGGATGGCGAAGATGGTAGAACACGCCGATGAAGAAAACGACGTCGAAACGCTCGCTAAGGGCCGCGACGTCATAGACCGAGAGGTTGCGATACTCGATATCGAGGCTCTCGACCTCGGCGGCAAAGCGCGCCTGCGCCAGATAGGCGTCATCGGTGTCGATGCCGAGCACGCGCGCCGCACCCCGGCGCTTCATCTCCAACGAGTAGAAGCCGGCGTTGCAGCCGATGTCGAGCACCGAGCGGCCGGTGAGGTCGGCGGGCAGCAGGTCGGCAAAGCGCGCCCATTTCACCGCCGGGTAGTCGAACAGGAAATGATCGGGCGCGGTGCGCACCCCGCCGACGATCATGTTGTGAAACCAGGGCCCGAGTGCGGCGACGCGCTCGGCGACGCGCTCGGTTGTCCACTCGGTCATGCCGCGCGCTCGCGCAGCGCTTGCTGGACGTAACCGGCCAGTTCCGCCGCCCGATGCGCGCTGGTATGCCCGTCCAGCACCCGCGTGCGGGCCCGTGCGCCGATTGCCTGCCGCTGCTGCGGCGCCATCTGCAACGCCTCCAGCACGTCGGCGCCGTCGCGCGCGATCAGGATTTCCTTGCCCGGGCGAAACAGCGTGTCGAGCCCGGCCCAGTCGTCGCTGATGATCGGCGTGCCGCAGGCGGCGGCCTCGAACAGCCGGACGCTGGGGCTGTAGCCGCGGCGGATCATGTCGGCGCGGGTGACGTTGAGGGTGATATCCTGCGCGCCGTAGAATGTCCGATGCGTAGCCGGCGGCGCATGCGCGATGCGCTCGACATTGCCGGGCCATGCGACCTCGGGCGGATATTGCGGACCGGCAACGACGAAGCGGCGCTCAGCCTCGCTGCGGGCCGGCGCGAGCAGCAGCCGCTCCAGCGTCGGCTGGCGGTCGGCGCTGTAGGTGCCGAGATAGCCGAGGTCCCAGCGCCGCGCGACCTCCGGCGCCGGCGCGCAGATCTCGGGATCGACCGAGCAATACAGCGCCCGCGCGCATCGGGCGCCGAACTCGCGCTCCAGCACCGCGAGCGTCGGCCCGCCGGTGAACGAGAAATAGATGTCAAAGCGCGGTATCAGCGCCCGGTCGATGTAGTCCGACCCGACGCCGTTGAGTGTCGCCAGCGTGATCGGCGTGTCGATGTCGTAGAAGGCGGTGACGCCGCGCGCCCGCTCCAGCATCCAGCGCCCGACCGCGACGCCGTCCGGCACATAGGAGCCGAGCACCACCAGGTCGGCATCGCGCACCGCAGCGGCGTGGCGCTCCAGCCCGGCCAGGCTGTCATACAGCGCCAGCCGGCCATGCGGCGGCTCCGGCAGGTCGCGGTTCTCGGCATACCAGGGCTTGTCGCGCTCCAGGAACAGCACGTCGTCGCCGCGCTCGGCCAGGCCCCGCACCAGGCTGCGGAACGTCGTCGCGTGACCGTTGCCCCAGGACGAGGTGATGCTCAGGCCGAGGATGACGATTCGCAGCATGCGAGCAATGTAGGTCCTGCTGCGAGCTTGGCGAGGGGTTTGGCGAAGGAAGGCCAGAGGCTCTGCCTCTGGACTCCGCTGGGGCCGGGCGGCCCCAGACCCATTCTTCAAGCGTTCAGTCGCGCTCTCGCACGCCGAACAAGTGGATTTTAAAGGCTTCGCCTTTAATCGGGTCCAGGGGCGACGCCCCTGGCCTTGCTTCCTCGCGCCGCTACCGCCGCCACCAGCCTCGCTTCTTCTCCGTCTGCGGCAGGTCGCCGATCAGCATCGGCTGCAGCTCGGGCCGAGGGGCAGGCGCCGCCTCAGCCGCAACCTGCTCGGGAACCGCCTGCTCGGGCTGGGCCGCTGCCGGCTGCTCCTCCTCGTCCGGCGCCGGCGCCTCGCCGCGCGCCGCCTCGGCGGCGAGCGGGTCGGCGTAGGACGCCTCGACCTCGGCAACCGACGCCGGATGATGCGCCGGCGCCTGGCTCGCGCCGTCGGGGTGGGTGGAAGCCGGAGCCACAGCGACCGGCGCGGGCTCAGCCGGGGGAACGGTCTCCACCGTCTCGGTCTCGGTCG
>CAXUCZ010000114.1:0-8287 GCA_964249675.1 uncultured Acetobacteraceae bacterium
GCAGCGGGCTTGGCGGCGGCAGGCGGGCGGGGGCGAGGCGCAGCATGGCGCGCAGGCGCTGGGCCGGCAGCGCCCGGCCGGGGATCAGCCGGGCGAAGGGGCGGCCAAGCCGGGCGGCGGACAGAGCGGCGCGGAACAGGCGGGGGCTCGGCAGGACAGTCGCCAGAACGTTGCGCATCCAGCGCTCGTGCCAGGGCCGGGCGTAGGTGTCCTCGATGTACTGACGGGCGTGGTCGACCAGGTGCATGTAGTTCACGCCGGACGGGCACGTGGTCATGCAGGCAAGGCAGGAGAGGCAGCGGTCGACGTGGGTGACGACCTCCTTCGTCGCCGGGCGGCCGGTCTCCAGCATGTCCTTAATGAGGTAAATGCGGCCGCGAGGACTATCGAGCTCGTCGCCAAGGAGAACGAAGGTCGGGCAGGTGGCGGTGCACAGGCCACAGTGGACGCAGGTGCGCAGCACCTTGTTGGACGATGCGGTCTGCGGATCCCGAAGCTGCTCGGCCGTGAACTCGGTGCGCATGCGGTGCGATCCTCAGGGAGAGAGAAGGCAAGGCAAGGGCTCTGCCCTTGACCCGCTGGGGCCGGGAGGCCCCAGACCCCGATAACTTGGGGATCAAACCCGATCTTTCGTCTTGCTTGGCGAAGCCATTTTTAATCCGCCTCGCGTCGCCCCGGACCATGCCATTCAGGGAACTCTTATGAATGGATTTCAAAGGCTCCGCCTTTGATGGGGTCAAGGGGCAAAGCCCCTTGCCTTTCCTAACCTTCCTTAAAGATCGGCATAGATCCGGCCCGGGTTTAGGATGCCGGACGGGTCGAAGGCGGCTTTGACGCGGCGGGTGATGGCGGCGAGGGCTGGAGGTTCGGGTGGGACGACGTCGACGACGGCGTTGAGGTGTTCTGGGCCGCGAAGGAGCATCCAGGTGCCGCCGGCGGCTTGGGCGGCGGCGCGGACCCTGGCGTGGGTGGGCTCGGTGGCGGGTCCGGTGAGCCAGACGAGGCCGCCGGCCCAGTCGAGGAAGCCGCGCAGGCCGGTGGCGGCGAGCACGCCCGGGCCGCGCGAGGGGCGGACGGAGACGCGCCAGACGGCGTCGGTGGGGACGGGCTTGAGTGGGGTGGCATCGCGGATTTTGCGCCAGAGGGCGCGGGAGGCGGCGTCGTCCAGCACGGTGGAGGCGCCTTGGCCGGCGAGGTGGGCGAGCAGGCCGGCGATGCGGTGGCGGACGCTGGCTTGCCAGTTCTCGATGCGGATGAGGGTGGCGGGGCCGGGCGGCAGGCCCAGCTCAGCGTCGCCATCGGGCAGGTAGGCGGCGCCGGAGACGCCGTAGGGCGAGCCGAGCGCGGCGGCGAGGGCGGCGACCCCGGCGGCAGGGTCGAGGCCGGAGAGGGCGAGGGTGGCGGTGGCTTCGGGGCGGGGCAGGACCTTGAGGGTGACCTCGCTCAGCACGGCGAGGGTGCCGTGGCTGCCGGCGAGGAGCTTGGCGACGTCGAGCCCGGTGACGTTCTTGAGCACGCGGCCGCCGGAGCGGATCAGCTCGCCGGCGCCGTTGACGGCGCGCACGCCGAGCAGGTGATCGCGCACGGCGCCCTCGGCGATGCGGCGGGGGCCGGAGAGGTTCGTCGCGACGAGACCGCCCAAGGTGGGGCCGCTCAGGGTGGGGTTCGTGCCGGTGCCGAACAGCGCGGAGAGGTCGGGCGGCTCGGCGATCAGCATCTGGTTCTCGGTGGCAAGCACGGCCTCGACGTCGGCGAGCGGGGTGCCGGCGCGGGCGGAGAACACCAGCTCCTTGGCCGCGTGCAGGGTGACGCCGCGGAGGGCGCTGGTGGAGAGGCGGCGGCGGGCGCGGACGGGCCGGAGCATCGGCAGGCGAGTGCCGGCGCCGCAGACCAGGACGGGCTCAAGGGCGGAGCGAATGATATCGACCAGCTCGGCCTCGGTAGTGGGCGTCTCGGTCATCAAGGAAGTAAACCCAGAGGCTCTGCCTCTGGACACCGCCGGGGCCTGAGGCCCCGGACCCCCATCACGTAGAGTGAGCCGACGCGCGTCCCTGCTTGGCGCAGCCATTCATCCATCTTCAAAGTCACCGGTCTCGCGCGTAGAGCATGGACAGCGGATGGATTTCAAAGGCCCCGCCTTTGATGGGGTCGAGGGGCAAAGCCCCTCGCCTTGACTTGGCTTGCCTTACTCAGCCGCGACGGCGAGGCCGGAGCTTTCCGCCGTCAAGGGGAAGACCTTGGCGGGGTTGAGCAGCCAAGTGGGGTCGAAGGCGGATTTGATGCGGCGCATCTGGGCGAGTTCGGTGGGGGTGAACTGCACGTGCATGAGGTCGCGCTTTTCGGCGCCGACGCCGTGCTCGCCGGTGAGGCAGCCGCCGACCTCGACGCAGAGGCGGAGGATGTCGGCGCCGAAGGTCTCGGCGCGGGCGAAGCTGTCGGCGTCGTTGGCGTCGAACATGATGAGCGGGTGGAGATTGCCGTCGCCGGCGTGGAAGATGTTGGCGACTTGCAGGCGGTGCTCGGCGCTCATCTGCTTGATGCGGTTGAGCACGTTGGGGAGCTGCGAGGTCGGGATGGTGCCGTCCATGCAGAGGTAGTCGGGGCTGATGCGGCCGATGGCGCCGAACGCGCCCTTGCGGCCTTTCCAGATTGCGAGGGACTCCTCGGCGGAGGCGGAGACGCGCAGGCTGGTGGGGTTGAAGGGGGCGCAGAGGTCGGCGATGCGGCTGAGCAGGGCGTCCTGCTCGGCGATGCTGCCTTCGACCTCGATGATGAGCAGCGCCTCGGCGTCGAGCGGGTAGCCGGCGTGGGCGAAGGCCTCGCAGGCGTGGATCGCCGGGCGGTCCATGAACTCCAGCGCGACGGGAATGATGCCTGAGCCGATGATGGCGTCGACGCAGGCGCCGGCGACCTCGTTGGCGGCGAAGGCGACCAGCATGGCGCGGGCGCCTTCGGGGCTGTGCAGGATGCGCACGACGACCTCGGTGACGACGAGGAGCTGGCCTTCGCTGCCGGTGACGAGGCCCATCCAGTCATAGCCGGCGGCGCCCAGGTGGTCGCCGCCGAGGTGGAGGATTTCACCCTCGATGGTGACGGCGGTGAGGCCGAGCAGGTTGTTGGCGGTGACGCCGTATTTGAGGCAGTGGGCGCCGCCGGAGTTCATCGCGACGTTGCCGCCGATCATGCAGGCGAGCTGGCTGGAGGGGTCGGGGGCGTAGAAGAAGCCGCGGGCCTGGACGGCGCCGGTGATGGCGAGGTTGGTGACGCCCGCTTGGACGGTGGCGCAGCGATCGGCGTAGTCGATGTCGAGGATGCGGTTCATGCGCATCAGGCCGAGCACGACGCTGTCGGCGAGCGGCAGGGCGCCGCCGGCGAGCGAGGTGCCGGCGCCGCGGGGGACGACGCGGACGTTGAGGCGATGCAGGAAGGCGAGGATCGCGGCAACCTGCTCGGTGGTCTCGGGGAGCACGACGGCGAGCGGCGGCATGCGGTAGGCGGCTAGGCCGTCGGTTTCGTAGGGGCGGAGCAGGCTGGGCTCGGCGATGACGCCGCTGGCGGGGACGATGCGACGCAGGCCGGCGACGATCTCGTCGCGGCGGTCGAGCACGTCCTGTCTCGGCGCAGGTAGCGGGATCATCGGCCAAACTCCCCTGATGAGGAGGAGATGGCAGCGCCGGGCGGGCCCGGCAAGCGGCGGCGGCTTAGGGGTTTAGCCCTGGCGGCACTTCATCCGCGGGTTCTTCTTGTTGATGATGTAGACGCGGCCGTGGCGGCGCACGACGCGGCAATTCTTGTCGCGCGTCTTGGCGGCGCGGAGGCTGTTGCGGATCTTCATGATGTGGGCGGCGTAGCCAAGGGATCGGGCAGTGTCAAGGAAGGCAAGGGCCCTGCCCTTGACCCGCTGGGGCCTGAGGCCCCAGACCCCCCTCACATGGCCACTCGGGAAATCGGCAGCTGGACGGCGTTCCTGATGATGGCGTTCGCCGTGGTCGGGCTGCTTGGGGCGTTTGCCACCTATGCGGCGCAGATCCCGCTGGATCGGGCGCTCGCGCGGGAGACGGCGCTGGATCAGGCGCTGGTCGCAGAGCGGTCTGGCGACCCGGCACGGATCAAGTCGCTGCAGGATGCGCTCGGCGACAGCGCCGACAAGATCGGCAGCACTGAGGCGAGCCTGCAGGCGGAGCGGCTGCGGATGCGCTCGGCGTTTCAGGCCGAGGCGGACGATGTCGGGTTTCGCCTGCGGATCGTCATCGCCGCGTTTACCGCGACGGGCGGGCTGTTTGGCGCGTTCGTGCTGGCGATTGTCAGACGAGGATAGCAAGGCCGACCAGGCCTCGCTGAGCGGATAGAAGTTTTTTGGTTCTTTTTTTCAAAAAAGAACTCTTCCTTAAACCTTCTCGCTGACCGCGATCGCCACCTTGCACCCGGCCTTGATCACCCGGCTCATCAGCTTGTAGGCGGGCGCCAGCTCGGCCTCGTTTTCCAGGCCGATGTCGCGGTGCTCGAGCTCCTCGGCGCGGAAGCGCTCGATGGTGGCGCGCAGCTCGTGCTCGTCGGCGGGGAGCGAGGCTTCCTGGGCGGCGTAGTGTTCGTCGATCGCCTCTTCGACGGCGACGGTGCAGGCCATGGCGGCGCGGGTGCCGAGCGCGGCGGTGGCGGCGCCGAGGGCGTAGCCGGCGAGGTGCCAGAGCGGCAGCAGCGCGGTGGGGCGGACGCGGCGGCGGGCGACGAGGGCGGCGAAGGTGTCGAGATGGACCTGCTCCTGGGCCTGCATGTGGCGGAGGATGTCGCCCTTGTCGGTGCGGCCGAGCACGGCGAGCTGGCCCTGGTAGATGCGCTTGGCGCCGTATTCGCCGGCATGGTCGACGCGGATCATCTGCTCGATCTCGGCGCGCTGGCTCATGTCGCCGGGCAGGCGGAGCGGCGGCTCGCCCAATGCCGAGTTGCTCAGGGCAGAGTTGCTGAGGCTGGTCAGGGGGACGTCGCTCATCTGGGGCTCCTTGTCCTGAGCGAGATGGCGAGGATGGCGGAGAACGCCAGGGCGGCGAGCGCCTGCATGGCGGCCATGGAGAGCGGCAGGCCGGGCACGAGGTAGGTCGGGTCGTCGCAGGGCTTGCTCGGGCGGAGCGGCATCGAGGCGAGGCGGGCGGCGATGCTGCCGGAGGCGAGGCGCGGGGCGGCGCATTCCGGCAGCGGGCTCGGCCACCAGCCCCACTCGACGCCGAGATGCAGCAGGCCAAGGCCGGTGGCGAGCACGCCGCCGAGGACGGCGAGCCAGAGCAGGGCGCGCCTGGCGGACGGCAGCGCCAGCGCCAGCAGGGCGAGGCCGGCGATCATCCACCAGGGCTTGCGCTCGACCAGGCAGAGGGCGCAGGCGACGACGCCCAGGCGCTCGGCGCCGTAGGCCGCGGCGAGCACCAGCAGGGCGAACGACAGGGCCAGGCCGGGCAGGATCGACGCGATCCTGCCCCGGCGGCGTATCGGGCCGGAGGTCAGGCCGCCAGCGAGGCGAGCCATCGGCGCACGCCGGCGGGGTCGATGAAGGCGTCCGGCACCATCAGGCCGACGCCGCCGAGGCGGATTGCGGCGGCGATGCCGTCGAGGTCGGTCACGTCGTCGCCAACGAACACCGGCAGGCGGCCGGCGAAGGGCGGCTCGGCCATCAGCGCCTCGACCGCGGTGCCCTTGTCGACGCCGGCGGGGCGGATCTCCCAGGCCATCTTGGCGGGGCTGACGACGAAGCTGCCGGGACTGCGCGAGACCAGCGCGGTTGCCGCCTCGTAGAGCGCCGGGCCGGCGTCGGGCGCGGCGCGGTAGTGCAGCACCAGGCCGTGCGACTTCGGCTCGACCAGCGCGCCGGGGTGAGCGTGGACGAGCCCGGCCGCCTCGGCGAGCCAGCCGGTGGGCAGCGCCGGCATGCTGGGATGCTCGATCCTGGCGCCGGGATGGCGGCGCAGCGCTCCGCCGTGCTCGCCGGCGACGGCGTAGGGCGAGCCCGGCAGCAGCGCATCGAGCTGGCCGAGCGGGCGGCCGGTGACGATCGCCAGGGCGTCGCCCAGGCGGCGGCGCAGCACGGCGAGCACGTCGACAAGGCCGGGCTCGATCACGACGGCGCCGGGGGTGGCGGCGATGTCGACCAGCGTGCCGTCAAAGTCGAGCAGCAGGGCGGCGTGGTCGAGCGACGGGATCCCGGGCGTCGGAACGGCTCGCGCGCTCACGGCAGCGCGCTCACTGGCAGCGCGCTCACTGGCAGCGCGCCAGCTGGACGTCGTAGTTGGCGCTTTGCAGCATGGCCGCGGCGGGCTCGTCGGCAAGGATCCAGCCGGTGAAGCCGGGGGCGCCGGGGTTGGCGTCGACGATCGCGACGCGGGCGGCGCTGTCGGCCGGCAGGGTGGCCGGGCGGGCCTGGCAGGACGACAGGGTGATGTGCAGCGTCTCGAAATCGGCGGTGTCGCCGACCTGCATTGTGAGCGTCGCCTGCTGGGCGCTCACCTTGTCGAGCACGTTGAGCACGCCGGTCTGGCGCGGCTCCCAGCTGTCGGGCGAGGGCAGGTTGGGCGGCGGCACGAGCTCGGCGGCGAGGCTGCCGACCGGCAGCGCGGCGAGCAGCGGCATGGCGGCGAGCAGATGCCGCAGTCCGCTCACCGCTTCGGGCTTTGCAGCTCGTCCACCATGCCGAGCAGGGTACGGCGCATCCAGGCCTCGTCAACGCCCATCAGGACGGCGTCGTCGAAGGCGTCGCGCAGCACCTGGGCGAGCTCGGCGTGGTTGTCCTCCAGCATGCGCAGCTTGTCGCGGCAGCTGACCGGCTGGCCGTCCGGTTGCGGCCAGAGCGTCGGGGCGGTCACTTGCCTGCCGCCGGGGGATCGGAGAGCGGGGCGAGGCCGCCGCCGCCAGTACCGGTCGCGGGCTTGGCCGTGTCGGGCTTGGCGCCGGCGCTGAAGATGAACTTGCCGAGCAGCTGCTCGATGCTGATCGACCCTTGCGTCACGGTGACGGTGCCGCCCGGCTTGAGCAGGGTGGCGCTGCCGCCGGGGCCGATCGAGAGGTATTTGCCGCCGAGCAGGCCGTCGGAGGTGATCTCGGCGCTGCTGTCGTCAGGCAGACGCAGATCATCCGCCACCGTGAAAGTGATGCTCGCGAGGAAGCTCTTCGGATCGATGGCCGAGGCGGTCACGCTGCCGATCTTGACGCCGGCGAGGCGGACGTCGGCGCCGACGTTCAGCCCGTCGATGTGGTCGAACGAGGCGTGCAGGTCGTAGCCGCTGCCGCTGGAGCGGCCGGTATGCACCACCGCATAGGCGAGGAAGGCGACGGCGACGATCAGCACCAGCAATCCGGTGGCGATCTCGGCCGGGCGGCGGTTCATCGAGGCTGCCCTGCGGGCACGCGGCTCGGCGTCTAGGACTCGGGCGTCCACGCGTCGTAATCGCCGGTGGTGCGCTGACGATGGCCGCCGGAGTAGTCGTGGCCAGGCGGGCGATAGGCGTTGGGCGTGCCGGTGAGGTTCGGCAGATGCGGCTTCTGCCAGGGGCGACGCGGCATGTCGGTGAGCGGCTCGTCGGTGGTGTAGTGCAGCCAGGCATGCCACTCGGGCGGCACGTTGGAGGCGTCGACGGCGCCGGCGTACATCACCCAACGGCGGCGGCGGGGATAGTCGACGCGCTTGCGCTTAGCCTCGTAGTAGCGGTTGCCGTCGAGGTCGCGACCCACGAGGCGGCCGTGCAGCGCGGTGTGCAGCCAGGTGCCGATGTCCATGCGGCTCGTATAGCGACGGCGTGGCGGGCGGTCCATCCGGCGCCGCAAGCGCGGAAGCGGCACACCAAGTGCGGCGCCGTTCGTTGCTGGATGCGCAGCATGCGGCTTTGCGAGTTGGGGAGGTGCTGCTAGCGTCGGTTGCATGGCACCACCCAGCTTTTGGCACGGCACCAGGATGCGCGGCGTGGCGACGAGCGCGGAGCCCGAGGCGGCGCCACGCGCGGTCAGCCTGCCGGCCAGCTTCGACGACGAGGCGGCGGCGGCGTTGGCGGCGATGCTGCCGGGCGACGGGCCGATCGACTTCGTACGCGCCGCCGAAGCCTGGCTGCCGCGGCTGGCGCCGGCGGGCGGCGCAGACGTGCTGCGGCTGCTGCTGCTGACGCGGCGCGGCTGTCCAGGAGCGGCGATCTGGCGCGGCGAGGCGGGGAGCTCGCCGGTGTTCGTGATCAACGTCGCCGCCTTCCACGACGTGGCGAGCGGGTTCGACGTCGAGGCGTTCGGCGCCGCGGCGACGCTCGCGGCCGAGGCG
>CAXUCZ010000114.1:8297-8507 GCA_964249675.1 uncultured Acetobacteraceae bacterium
GTTGCGGCGGCTGGCGCCGGAGGGCGCGCGCCGGGTGGCGCTCACCGGGCTCGACCTGCTGCTGGCGCTGCAGGGGCTGGATTATGCCGGCGAGGCGGCGCGCCACACCGCCTCCTGCCTGGCGGCGCTGGCGCATGGCCGCGTCGCGGCGGTGTCGGACGGGCAGCTCGATTTGCTGGCGGCGGCGCAGTCGGGGCCGGGCGCCCCGCC
>CAXUCZ010000115.1:0-8499 GCA_964249675.1 uncultured Acetobacteraceae bacterium
GCTCGGCGCCGATCAGCGCCAGCAGCAGCGCCGCGCAGCCGGACAGCAGCAGCGGCAGCAGCCGGCTCACGGCGCCTTCGCGTCGGCGTGGCCGGTGCGGAAGGCGAACACGGTGAGCGACGCGTCGAGCGGCAGCGTCGCGGCGCGCGCCAGCAGCGGCGAGCCCTGCAGCTGCAGGTCGTCGGCCAGCATGCGCGGCGTCGCGGTGGCGATCGAGCGCAGCAGCGCCACCAGCACCGGCAACGGCGCGCTCAGCGAAAGGTGCACGCCGATGCGGCGGTAGCTCCCCGCCTGCTCGGCCGGCAGCGCCTCCGAGCTCGACAGCGCCGCCCCGACGGCGCGCGCCATGGCGTCGATCTGGCCCTGCAGCGCCGCGCCGTCCACCGCGTCCGAGGCGCCCTCATAGACGCTCTTCGGCGGCGGCCCGTTCGCCGCCGCCGCCGCCGCCTCGCGCTGCACGTCGGGCAGCGAGCCGGCGATCACCTGCATGCGCGCGGCAATCGCCGCCTCGCGCTGCAGCGTCCCGGCGCGCTCGCCATACCAGTCGAGCAGCGGCCCGATGACGCCGACCACCAGCACGGCCAGCAGCACCGCCAGCAGACCCAGCGCCAGCAACTGGCCGGTGCGCCCGGTCGGCAGGCGCCCGCTTGGCAAGCGCCCGCTTGGCAACCGCCCGCTTGGAAAACGGCCGCCCGGAAGGGCGCGGGCGGCGCTCACGGGCCGACCCCGGCAAGCTCGGTGCGGATCGAGAACAGGTCGGCCCCGCCGCTCTCGCTGCGCGTCACCGGCGCGACGAAGCTCGGATCGCGCAGCAAGGGGTCGCTGGACAGCAGGCCGATCAGCCGCGTCGCGCCCGCCGACTGGCCATTCAACGTCAGCTTGCGCTGGTGCATGGCGAAGTCGGTGAGGTAGGTGTCGTCCGGCAGGATGTCGGTGATCGTCGCCAGCGCCTGCAGCGGGCTGCCCAGCCGCGCGCTCTCGGCCAGGATCACCTCCAGGCCGGTGCTGCCGGCGGCGATCTCCCGCCGCACCGCCCCGACGCGGTCGACGGCCGGCCGCAACGCCGCAATGCGCGCCTCGACCCGGCCGAGCGCCACGGACTGCGCCAGCAGCGGCAGCAGCAGCGCGATCACGGCCAGCAGCGCGCAGGCGGCGCCCAGCCCCGCATTCAGCCGCAGCCCCGACGAGCGGCGTACCCCGAGCGGGATGCGGTGCAGCATCCCCGCACCGTCCCGCCCCTCGATCCAGCTCGGCGCGACGCCGACCCGCCCCAGCGCCTCGAGCAGCGACGCCCAGCCGGCCCGCGGCACCATCGCCAGCCGCAGCCGCAGCCGCCCCTGCGCGCGATCCCGGCTGGCCACCGTCCAGCTCCAGAACACCTCGTCGGCGGTGAACGGCGTCAGGCGGTCGATCTCGTAGCTCAGCGCCTGGGCCGCGTCGCGCTCGGCAAGCAGCGGCAGGCTGGCGCCGCGCTCGAGCACGCCGCCATCGGGCAGGCGCAGGCAGACCGGGCGTCGGCCCCGCGCCCCGACCAGCGACGCAATCGCAGCAGCGCTGGTCAAGCCCACCGCCAGCGTGGCGACGCGTCCGCCTTCGCGGCTGGCAACCTCGAGCGGCAGCTCGGCGCTGTAGCCGGTGCGCAGCAGCACGGCGTCCGGCTCGCGGTCCGCCGGCGCACGCCACGCCGCAGGCGCCAGGCTCGCAAGCTGCTGGAACCACCAGGACAGAAAATCGCGAAGCGAGGCCGCCGGCAAACGCCTATTCTCCCCCCGATCCGCAACCGCGCTCCGGTTATCGTGATGAGCGGAAATCCGCAAGCGACGAAGCGTAAAGGCGGGGTCGGCAGAAGGAAGCAGGGCTCCTTTTTTGAAAAAAGAAGCAAAAAACGTTCGTCCGACAAGAACAAAGCGGTCGAGACGGAGATCGTGGACAAAAGTTTTTTGCCCCTGTTAGTCAAGAAAAGGACTGCTTGCTACTGCGGCACCGTCTCTCGCGTCGGAGCCGCGACGATGTCCGGCCAGCTGCGCCGGCTGCCGTCCGCAAACTCGAGACGCAGCCGCACCAGGGTCGGCAGCGTCGTGCCGGACCACTCCTGCCCCCAGCCGCCCGGCCCCTCGTAGCTGACGTCCAGCCGCGCGACGTCGTTGAGCAGGATGTCCTGCTGCGCCCGCGGCGCCGGGGTGAGGCGGCGGGCGCTGGGCGCCGGCGACCAGGTGAGCACGAGACGATGCGTCGCATCGACGCCGAGCGCGACGTTGACCGCCCGCTGCCCGCCAGCGCCGTCCGGCAGCCGCGTCGTCAACGAGAGCCGATGCGCGTCGCCCGCCAGGTCGGCGCGCGGCACGTCGAGGCCGGGATCGGCCTGGGCCACCAGGCGGCGGATCGCGGCGTCGCAGCTCTGCAGGTCGGCCGAGCGGTCGATGACGCGCGACTGGCCCTGCCAGCTGCGCAAGCCGAAATCCACACCCCCGCCCAGCGCGACCATCAGCAGGCCGAGCACCACCAGCACGACCAGGATCTCGAGCAGGGTGAAGCCGGGCCGCGCCCTCACCGTCCGCCCGCCGCAGGCCCCAGGCGGTCGGTGGCGAGCCTCACCTGACGGCTGCCGCCATCGCCTTGCCACGACACCACGACGCTGACCGCATAGAGCGAGACCGTGGTGGCGTTGCGCTGGGTGATGCCGAGCGCTGCCGGCGGCCGCGCGGTCGCCGAGCCGAGCGCCACCACGCGGGTGTGCCAATGGTAGCCGCCGCCGTCGTCGCCCTGCTGGTCGAGCGGATGCAGCGTGTCGGGCAGGCTCGCCGCCGCCAGTCGGGACCGCGCGCGCGACAGCGCGACCTCGTAGCTGCCGGCGATGCGCGCGGTGCGCAGTCCGGCGACCCCGCCCTGGAACAGCACCGCCAGAGCCAAACCCGTGATCACAAGGGCGACGATTACCTCTAGCAGCGTGAAGCCGCGCTCAAGGAAGGGGTTCTTTTTTGCAAAAAAGAACCAAAAAACTTTTACCCGAAAGACGCTCCGTATCGACGATCGAGCTCTTACGGACGAACGTCTTTTTGCTTCTTTTTCTACAGAAAAAGAAGATCCTTTCCGCTCTCTCACTGCACCAGCACGACCCGCCCGGTCACCCAGTCGACGCTGACATGCAGCGTCCGCGCCCCGTCGGCCAGCGCCACCGAGCCGCCGCTGCTGCTGCCGTCGGGCCGGAACAGGATCGCCAGCGCCCGCGCCGCCGCCCCGTCCGGCCCCTGCACCACAAGCCCGATCTCGCCGGGCAGCACGTGGATCGCGCCGCCGCTGGCATACAGGTGGCGCGCCGGGTCGACGCTGACGCTGACCGGCCGGTCGGTCGCGATCGCCTGGGAGCGCGCCAGCCGCATGGCGCCGGCCAGCTGGCGGGCGGCGCCGGCGGCCTCCACCCCGCGGCTGCGCATCGGTCCGCGGCCGACGAAGATCGTCGCCACCAGCGCCAGCACCACCAGCACGACGATCACCTCGATCAGGGTGAAGCCGGCGGCGCCGCGGCTACTGCGCCAGGTCATTGAGGCTCAGCATCGCCAGCAGCAGCGACGAGACGATGCCGGCCACCGCCGCGCCCATGATGATGGTGATCGCCGGCACCAGCAGCGACACCAGCCGCTGCACGCCGAGCCGGGTCTTCTCCTCGTGGATCTCGGCCGCCCGCAGCGACATCGCCCCGAGCGAGGCGGTCTCCTCGCCCAGCCGCAGCAGGTAGACCGTCCGCAGCGGGAACACGCCCGCCTCGCCGAGCGCCGCCGACAGCCCCGCCCCACCCTTCGCCGCGACCATGGCGTGGTCGATCGCCGCCACACCGGCGAGGTTGCCGATGGCGTCGCGCACGATCGTCAGCGCGGTGATCAGCGGCACGCCGTTCTGCACCAGCGTGCCCAGCGTGCGCGTCAGCCGCGCCGCCAGCACCTCGCGCGCCAGACCGCCGATCACCGGAATGCGCAGCAGCGCCCGGTCGGCGCGCAACCTCGACGCCGGCCGCCGCAGCGCCTCCCGTCCCGCCAGCCCCGCGACCAGCAGCGCCACCAGCGCATACAGACCGTAGGCGGAGACCAGGTGCCCCAGCTCGATCAGGATCCGCGTCGCCTGCGGCAGCTGCGCCCCGCTCTGCTCGAACAGCGGCGTGAACTGCGGCAGCACCTCGGTCAGCAACAGCACGATCGAGCCGGTCGCCGCCACCACCAGCAGCGTCGGATAGACCATGGCGGACTGCACGGTGGAGACCAGCGAGCGCTCGCGCTCCAGCAGCGTCGCCAGCCGCTCCAGCGTCGGCCCCAGCGTGCCGCCCGCCTCGCCGGCCCGCACCAGCCCGACATACAGGCGCGGGAAGCTGCGCGGCTGCTGCGTCAGCGCGGTGGTGAAGCTGCCGCCGTCCCGCACCGTGTCGCGCAGCCGCTCGAGCACCCGGCGCAGACGCGGATTGGCCGCGGTGTCGACCAGGAAGCGCAGCGCGCGGTCGAGGTCCTGCCCGGCCTCAAGCATGACCGAGAGCTCGCGCGTGAGGTTGGTGACCTCCTGGCGCCTGAGCGCGCCGCCACCGCCGAGCTCGCGCGTGAGCAGGCCGGAGAGGAACCCCCCGCCGGCCTCGGCCGGCACGGCGCGCATCGGCGTCGCACCCTGCCGCTGCAGCCGGCCGATCACCTCGCGCTCGCTCGCCGCGTCCATCAGCCCATGCGTCAGCTCGCCGCTGGCGCTGACCGCGGTGTAGCGGAAGCTCGCCATCAGCCCTCGGCGCGGATGGAGCGCACGACTTCCTCGATTGTGGTCGTCCCCGCCAGCGCCGCCTGCAGGCCTGCCTGGAACATCGTCACCATGCCGCCGGCGATCGCCGCCCGCTCCACCTCGGCGTTCTCCGCCCGGGCGAAGATCAGCCGCTCGATCTCGGCGTCCGGCGTCAGGAACTCGGCGATCGCCTGCCGCCCGCGGAACCCGGTGCCGCGACAATTCGGGCAGCCGACCGCGTGCCACAGCCGCACCGGCTGGCCGGTCGCGTAGCGCTCCAGCTCGAACCGCCGCACCAGCTCGTCCGGCGCCTCGTAGGACGTCCGGCACTCCGCGCACAGCCGCCGCACCAGCCGCTGCGCCAGCACGCCGCGCAGCACCGCCGCCAGCAGGTAATCCTCCAGCCCCATGTCGCGCAGCCGCGTCAGCGTCGCCGAGGCCGAGTTGGTGTGCAGGGTCGAGAGCACCAGGTGCCCGGTCAGCGACGCCTGCACGGCGATCTGCGCCGTCTCCAGGTCGCGGATCTCGCCGACCATGATCACGTCCGGATCCTGCCGCAGGATCGAGCGCAGCAGCGAGGCGAAGTCGAGCCCGATCTGCGGCTTCACCTGGATCTGGTTGATCCCGCGCAGCTGATACTCGATCGGGTCCTCGATGGTCACCACCTTGCGGGTCACCGAGTTCAGCGCCAGCAGCCCGGTGTAGAGCGTCGTCGTCTTGCCGCTGCCGGTCGGCCCGGTCACCAGCACGATGCCGTTCGGCAGCGCGAACGTGGCGTTCAGCCGCGACACCACGGCGGGCGCGAGGCCAAGCTTGTCGTAGTCGAGCGTGACGGCGGTGCGATCCAGGATGCGCAGCACCACCGTCTCGCCGTAGAGCGAGGGGATGGTGGACACCCGGAAATCCACCTCCGAGCCGCGCACCGCCAGCTTGATGCGGCCGTCCTGCGGCAGCCGCCGCTCGGCGATGTCGAGCCGGGCCATGATCTTGATGCGCGAGGTGATCGCCGCGGCCAGGCGCGACGGCGGCGCCTCCGCCTCGCTGAGCACGCCGTCATAGCGATACCGCACCCGCAGCCGATCCTCGAACGGCTCGATGTGGATGTCGGACGCCTGCGTCTCCACCGCGCGCGCGATGATCTGGTTGACTAGCCGGATCACCGGCGCCTCCGAGGCCAAATCCTTCAGCCGCTCCGCATCGTCCTCCGAGGGCTGCTCGCCGGCATGGCCCGAATGGTCCGCCTCGCCCTCCGGATACAGCCGGTCGAACGCCGCCTCCAGCTCGATCGGCACCGCGACCAGCAGGCTCACCCGCCGCCCCGTCGCCGCCTGCACCGCGGCCGGCGTGAAGCCGTCAAGCGGATCAGCGACGGCAAGCTGGATCTGACCGTCCGCCAGGTGCACCGGCAGCGCCCGCGCCTGGCGCAGGAAGCGGCCGCCGAGGCGCTCGGCCAGCAACGGGCTCTCCAAGCCGTAGCGCTCGGGGCCGGCGATCGGCAGGCCGAGCAGCCCGGCATATGCCTCCGCCAGGCCGCGCTCGCTGACAAGCCCAAGCTGCAGCAGCACCAGGTCGAGCCGCTGGTCGCTCTCCTCGGCCACTCGCCGCCCGCGCTCGATGGTCCGCTGGTCGCACTGCCCGCCGCTTACCAGCAGCGCGGCAAGGCGCTCCATCGCGGAGGCGTCCGATTGGTCGGGTGTCGTCAGCACAGCTCTCAGTTAATCCTTAAGAAGAAAGCAAGGCCAGAGGCTCTGCCTCTGGACTCCGTCATGCGCCAGCGTGCATCCGCACGACGGCCCGAGGCCCCGGACCCCAATTCATTTACCCCGAAGCCTACCGCCGTTAAGTTAACAAATGGATTTTAAAGGCGTCGCCTTTAATGGGGTCCAGGGGCAAGGCCCCTGGCTTCTTCTCCTGATCTCCCCCTTCATCGGCAGCACGCTCGGCGTCCTCATCCGCCGCCTTCCCGCCGGCCGGCCGATCCTCTGGGCCCGCTCCGAGTGCGACACCTGCGGCCGGCGCCTGTCGCCGCTCGAGCTGGTGCCGATCCTGAGCTTCCTCGCCCTGCGCGGCCGCTGCCGGGGCTGCGGCGCGCCGATCGGCCTCGGCACGCTGGCCGTCGAACTGGCCGCGATCGCCATCGCCCTCGCCGCGACGCTGTGCTCGGACGATCCGGCCGCCGCCTGGGCCAGCGCCGCCTTCGGCTGGACGCTGCTGGCACTGGCCTGGATCGACGCCGAGCGGATGCTCCTGCCCGACCTGCTCACCCTGCCCTTGCTCCTGCTCGGCCTCGGCTGCGCCGCGCTTACGGCGCCCGACACTCTGACCGACCGCACCCTCGGCGCCGCACTCGGCTACACCCTGTTCCGCGTCATCGCGATCGTCTACCGCCGGCTGCGCGGCGTTGACGGCCTGGGCGAAGGCGACGCCAAGCTCCTAGCCGCCTGCGCGGCCTGGCTCGGCGCCACGATGCTGGCGCCCCTGCTGCTGCTGTCCGCGCTCACCGGCCTCGCGCTCGCCGCCTCGCTGCGTGCTATTGGCCGGTTGCCGACCCGCCAGACCAGGCTGCCCTTCGGACCCTGCCTGGCGCTGTCGGCGTGGCTGCTCCGCCTGTGGTGGCTGGCCTGATCGCCGGCTACTTGCCCGCCGGCTACTTACCGATAATGACGTCGGACGCCTTGATCACCGCGGTGGCGCGGTCGCCGACCGCGAGCTGCAACTCGTCGATCGCCTCATTGGTGATCGAGGCTGTCACGACGTTGCCGCCGACATCGAGCTGGACATGGCCCGTGGTCGTGCCGCGCATGACAGCGACGACGGTGCCACGAAGTTGATTACGGGCGCTCAGCTGCATCTCAGAAACCCTGTATTCTAATGCAGCCCACGGTAGGCGCAGCTCGGCCGGAGTGTCACCACCCCGGCCGACGCCAGACTTACCAGTTTAGAGACCGGCCCTCAGGCGCTGGCGGCCTGCGTCGCCAGGCCGTTCGGGAAGAAGCCGCCCTTCCCGGACTGGTAGTTGCCAGCGGTCACGATGTTGGTGACCTCGTCGATCGTGCGCACGAAGGCAAGCGAGTTGCCGTCGGTCGGCGTGATGTTGTCATGGTCGTTGATGTAGATGCCCTGGTCATCCGCCGGGGAGCCAGCCTGCATCGACAGCAGGTTGCGGAACGCAGCGATCTTGTGGAACGTCGGGAACAGCCCCAAGAGCGACATGCGGGTGCGCAACTGGCCCGAGTGGTAGGCCTCGACCGAGAGGATCTGTGCCGCCGGCAGCAGATAGGCCGACCCTGGCGGCAACAGCGATGCGCCTCCCAGATACGCCGTGACGCCGACGTCCTCGAACACGCTGGCGCCAAGCAGAAAGCTCACCTCGTCGGCGAACGGGTCGAACGCCGCGCCGATGCCCGCCCCCACCGCGAGACCATTGAAGGTGTTGGTGAAGTCGATCGTCGGCTCGTTCGGCACCACGCCGCCGGCCGCCGCGAGCGCGCTGCGCAGGAAGTTGACGTGGTTGAACTCGTCGCTGGCGATCTCTTCCCAATACTGCAGCGTATCGGTGGTGCTGAACGTCACCTGCGCGCCGCCGATCACCTTGCTCGTCGCATTGCCCGTCATCGCCGGAGTCAGGCCGGCGCCGGTGACGCCGCGCAGGTAATACTCCGCCTCGAGGTATTCGAGGTTCAGCGCGAAGTTCAGCACCGCCAGCTCCGTCGCGGTCGCGGCAGCCTTCGCCTCGCTGGGCTTGAT
>CAXUCZ010000116.1:0-5258 GCA_964249675.1 uncultured Acetobacteraceae bacterium
GTGCTGATCACCGGCGTGCCGCAGCCGAGCGCCTCGATCAGCACGTTGCCGAGGCCCTCGTAGCGCGAGCTGAGCACCAGGGCGGCGGCCTCGCGGATGAAGGGCAGCGGGTTGGCCTGGTAGCCGAGGAAGGCGACGTCCGCGGCGACGTCCAACGCCGCGGCCTGGCTCTGCAGGGCGGGGGCGAGCGGGCCGGCGCCGAGAAAGGCGAGACGCGCGGGGCCGTGCCGGCGCCGCCGGGCGAAGGCGGCGAGCAGGGTCGCAGGGTCCTTCTGCTCGACCAGGCGGCCGACGGCGACGAAGACCGGCGGCCGGGCGAGATCGGCCGAGCGCTGGCCGGCGGAGGCGAACCACGGGTGGTCGCAGCGCGCGAGGCGGGCGCGCTCGAAGCTCGCGTCCAGGATCGGGTTGTGGATGACGGTGATGCGCTCTGCCGGAATGGCGCAGGCTTGCGCGAGGTCGTCGGCGACGCCGTGCGAGACGGCGACGATGCCGGCGGCGCGGCGCTGCAGCAATCGATACGCCGGCGGCACGATGCGGTATCGCCAGCCGACGCTTGCCGCCTCGGTCGACAGCGCGTTGTGCTGGCAGATCACGACGGGCACGCGGCTGCGGGCGAGCATGGCGGCGAGCAGGGCGGCGATGTTGTTGTGGTCGAGGCTGCTGAGCAGCAGGTCGGGCGTGGCGGAGCGCAGCCAGCGGGCGAGCGGGGCGGCGTCGGCCCAGGTGCGTGTGGGGGTGCGGGTGCGGCCGAGGCTGATCACCTCGACGCCCTCCGGCACCCGCTCGGCGAGCTCGCCGGCGCGGGCGTGGAGCAGCAGGGTGACGCGCACGCGGCGGCGTTGCAGCTCGGGGATGAGGCGCAGGCGGCAGCGCTCGACGCCGCCGCCGGAGAGATCGTGCAGGTAGATGCCGACATGCAGCGGCGCGGGCTGCGGGCCGGGCGGCCACATCATTGTCATGCTGCGGCTCCGAGGGCGGCGGGCGCCTGGCGGCGGGGCACGCGGGGCGCGAGCGCCGCCATGCGGGCGATCACCACAAGGTTCGAAATCGTCCAGACGGCGGCGTAGAGCGTCACGGCGAGCACGACGCTGCGCTGCTGGGCGCCAACCAGCAGGGCGGCGGCGCGGGCGGCGAGCGAGACGATTTCAACCGCGAGGTAGAAGCGCTGGCGGCCGAGCACGGCGACCAACACGGCCGAGGGCATCTGCATCGTCTCGATGAGCCACGGCAGCGCAATGATGGCGGCGAACAGGCCGGCGCCGCGCCAGGCCGGACCGAACACCAGGCCGAACAGGGCGGGTCCGCAGCCGATCAGCAGCGCCGCGGCCGGCAGGCACGCCAGGCCGATCAGCCCGGTCGCGGCGAGCATCTCGCGCCGCAGGTCGCCGCCCTGCTCGCGCAGGCTCGCGCTGCGGCGGAAGAAGACGCTGCGCGTGCTCTCGACCAGCACCAGCTGCGGCAGCACGAGCATGCGGTAGGCGAGCCAGAACAGGCCGGACTGGGCGGGGCCGAACAGCAGCGGCAGCAGCAGCGCCGGGCCGTTCGTCGACAGCAGGCGCAGCAGGGTCTGCGGTGCGCCGTAGAGGGCGAGGCCGCGGTGGCGGCGGGCGGCGGCGCGCAACGCGGACAGGCCTGGGTTGGCGCGAAGGGCTGCCGCGATGCGGGCGCGGTCGGCGGCGACAAGCAGGCCGGTGGCGAGCGACTGGGCGGCCACCTGACTTGCGACCAGCATCGCCGGCCAGGCGGCGACGGCGCCGAGGGCGAGCTGGCCGGCGCTGCCGAGGCCGGTGCGCGCGACCTGATACAGGCCGAGCGGTCGGAACAGTTTTACGCGCGTCAGCCAGAGACTGAACGACCAGAACGCGCCCTGGGCGAGCACGGCGAGTGGGCAGAAGGCGACCAGCAGCTTGCCGGCGGGGCTTGGCGACAGCGCGGCGAACAGCAGGCAGGCGAGCAGGGTCAGCAGCGCGGTGGCGGAGCTCGCCAGCAGCGACAGGCGCAGCACGGTGCCGGCTTCTGTCTCGTCCGGCTCCAGAACGATCGCCTGGTCGAAGCGCAGCGTCGCGACGGCGCCCAAGGTGGTGGCGACGGCGTTGAACAGGCCGAACACGCCGAAGGCGGGCGCATCGTAGAGGCGGGTGAGCAGGGGCGCGGCGGCGATCGCGATCGCCTGGCCGGCCGCGGCACCGCCGCCGAGCACCAGCACGTGGCGCCACCACGCGGTTTCCCGCGCGCTCATGCCGGGACCGCTTGACGCAGACGGGGAGCAGCGATCGCTGCGGCGGCGCGGGCGGGTCGCTCGCGTGCCACGCCGAGCGGCGCGCTGACCAGCACGGCGGGCACGAGCACGGTCAGCACGTTGCTCTTGCGGCCGAGCGAGGAGCTGGTGGAGGCGACGACGAGCACGCCGAGCAGCATCAGCCGGCCGGGCAGCGCGGCGCGGCGCCAGCACCAGGCGACCAGGCACAGCACGCCGGCGACGAAGAGCGGAAAGCCGAGCGCGCCGAGGTCGGTCAGCAGCAGCAGCCACAGGCTCTCGATGACCGAGATCGGGAACTGCAGGCCGAGCTGGTAGAGGATCGCGTGCTGGCGGTCGGTGGTGATGCCGAATAGCAGGCCGTGCCAATCCATCCGGTCCAGGATCGACCATTGCAGGCGGCGCACACGGGCGCTGTCGTCGAGGTAGAAGCGGGTGGCGACGCGGCTGCCGATCGGGGTCGCCAGCAGCAGCGCGGCGGCGACGATCGGCACCAGCGCCAGGATGGCGAGCGTGCCGAGCACGTCGAAATAGTTGAGGCGCCGCGCCAGGAGCTTGCGAACCAGGGTGCAGGTGCGCCAGCCGGCCAGGATGGCCAGGGTGACGGCAAGCGCCGTGCGGCCGCCAAAGGCGAGCAGGCCGACTAGGCAGAGCGCGAGCAGCACCAGCCGCCGCGTGCGGCCGGCGGCGAGCGACAGGGTGAGGAAGGTCGCGACCATGCTCAGCATGCCGCCGGTGAGCGGGTGGTCGTAGAGCGCCACCGGTCGAAACTCGGCGTCCGGCTCGACGAAGGCGGAGCGGTCGAGCTGCATCGGCACGATGTGGCGGCCGACCGCGGCCTCGGGCAGCGCGAGCAGAATGTTGGCGAGCAGCAGCGCGAGCAACAGCCATCCGAGGCGGCGCTGCTGGTCCGGCGTCGCCTGGCAGACGACGAGGCCGAGCAGGCCGGCGGGCAGAAAGCTTTCGATGAAGACGATCAGGTGCGACTTGCCGGTCATCGCCGCGGACCAGACGAGGCACAGCGCCAGCGAGCCGAGGAACAGCATCGCGCCGCGCTGCTGCTGGGCGAGGCGCCACAGCCGGGCGGCGGGATCACCGGTCTCGCACAGCATCGCGACGAAGGCGGCGAGCGCGAGCCAGGTGCCGGGATGCATCTTGACGAGCGGGTTGCCGCCCTCCGACGCGTAAGGCACGCCGAGCGCGAACAGCAGGTTGCCGCTGATCAGCAGGTTGAGCGCGAGAGCCGCGGCGGCGAGGCGGATGGCGGCGCGTGGCGGGGCGCGACGAACCGGTAGGGCAAGCGGTGGGGCGCTCAGCATGCAAGCGGTTCTTTTTTGAAAAAAAGAACCAAAAAACTTTTACCCGCAGGAGCAGTTTGACGGGTTCGATGCGCGACAGCGCGGACGGAAGTTTTTTGCTGCTTTTTTTCAAAAAAGAAGCCCTTGTCTTGCTCTCCGAATCGCTGACCACTGCAGCGATGTATCGACGCGCGTTCCTGACGGCCGCGGCGGCGAGCGTGATCCCGCCGGCGACATCCGATAGCCTGAAGGCGCTGGCGGCGCGCAAGGGATTGCTGTTCGGCTCCGAGGTGCTGGCGTCCGAGCTGGCGAGCGACCCGGCCTATGCGGCGCTGGTGGCGCGCGAGTGCAGCGTGGTGACGCCCGGATTGGAGGCGAAGTTCGGCATCGTCGAGCCGCAGGACGGCATGTTCGCATTCGCGCCGCTCGACCGGATCGCGTCGTTCTGCTCGACCAACGACATCGCGCTGCACATGCACAACATGATCTGGGGCGTGTTCATGCGGCCGTGGGAGCGCGCCGCGCTCGCGACGGGGCGCGGCGAGGCGGTGCTGGCACGCCACGTCGCGGCGGTCGCCGGGCGCTATGCGGGGCGCGTCGCGGCCTGGGACGTCGTGAACGAGCCTGTCGACCCGCGCTGGCGGGCGGGCCCGGAGGGGCTGACGCTGACGCCCTGGCGGGTCGCGCTCGGGCCGGGCGAGATCGCCGACGCTTTCCGGCTCACACGGGCGGCCGACCCGACGGCGCTGCTGATGATCAACGACGACAATCTGGAGTATGCCGCGCCCGACCGGCAGGCCAAGCGCGACACCTATCTGCGGCTGATCGAGGGCTGGCTGCGCGCCGGCGTGCCGGTGGGCGGCTTCGGGCTCGAGGCGCATCTCAAGCCCGACCAGGCGATCGACGAGCCGGCGCTGCAGCGCTTCCTCGCCGCACTTGGCGGCATGGGGTTGCAGGTCTGGATAACCGAGCTCGATGTCGAGGACCGGAGTCTGCCGGCCGAGATCAGGGCGCGCGACCGAGCGGTGGCGGCGATCACCCGGCGCTACCTGGACCTGGTGCTGGACGAACCGGCGACCCGGGCGGTGATCACCTGGGGCCTGTCCGACCGGCACTCCGACCTCGGCGCCATGGCCGACACCCGGCGCGGCGACGGGCTGCCCAGTCGGGGCGTGCCGTTCGACCAGGCGTTGAGGCCGAAGACGATGCGCGAGGCGATCGCGCAGGCTTTCGTTGGCGCTCGGGACAGGCAGTCTCGGGCCTTGGATCCCCACTAGATGGTCTCCGGAGGCCTCTGGCCCTTGCCGGGTGCGGGGCGACGCCCTGGCCTTCCGTCTCACAGCAGCCGTTCCAGCCAAGCCGGCAGCCCGGACTTGGCCCGGTTGAAGACACTGCCGATGACGCTGCCGCCGGCGCGCTCAAGCTGCAGTCGAGCTTCCTGGACCTCGTCCACCCGGGCGCGAGCGGCCTGTGCGACCAGCACGATGCCGTCGACGAGGCGAGCGAGCGGCAGCGCGTCCGGGCGGTCGAGCACCGGCGGGGCGTCGATCACCACGGTGCGGAAGCGGGCGCTCAGCAGCGCAATCAGGCTGCGCAGCTCGTCGGTGGAGGCAGCGCCGCCGAGTCGGGCGTCAGCCGGGGCGCTCGCCGTCTGCGGCAGGATCGCCGCGTCCGGCTCGCCCTGGCGCTGCGCCTCGACG
>CAXUCZ010000116.1:5268-8418 GCA_964249675.1 uncultured Acetobacteraceae bacterium
GCCGGGGCGGTTGTCGCGGCGGTCGAGGTCGGGCGGCTCGCCGACGCGCAGCAGCAGCGTCGCGCCGGGCTCGCCGATGCAGACCGCGGCGTAGCCCTCGGCCAGGGTGCTGACGCCCTGGCCCGCCGTCGCGGCCACGAGCATCAGCGTCAGGCTCTGCCCGGCGGCGCGCTGAGCCTCGACCAGATGGTGCAGGCGGACGAACTCGACGCGCGGCGGCAGCGCGGCCGGGTGCATCGGGCTTGCGGGCCTGGTGCGGCTGGGCGATGGCTCGAGGGCCGTCGTGTCCGCCTGGGTCATGGCACCGTCCATCAGAACGCGTTCTCGGCGCGGAACACGCGCAGCGCCGTGAGCAGGATCACCTTCAGATCGAGGGCGAGCGACCAGCCCTCGATGTAGATCAGGTCGTGGTGCACCCGACGGCGCAGCTGCTCCTCGGTGTCGGCGGCGCCGCGCAGGCCATTCACCTGGGCGAGGCCGGTGATGCCCGGCTTCATGCGCTGGCGCTGGGCATACTCGGCGACAACCTCGTGGCAGAGCCGGTTCTCGGTGCGCATCGCCAGGGCGTGCGGGCGCGGGCCGACCACCGACATCTCGCCGCGCAGCACGTTGATGAGCTGCGGCAGCTCGTCGAGGCTGGAGCGGCGCAGCACGGCGCCGACGCGGGTGACGCGGCGGTCGTCGCGGCGCGTCTGCATCAGCGTGCCGGGGAGGTTCGCATCGACCCGCATGGTGCGGAATTTCAGCATCGTGAAGTCGCGGCCGTGCCAGCCGTCGCGCGCCTGACGGAACAGCACCGGGCCGCCATCCTCGAGCTTGATCGCCAGCGCGACCACGGCCAGCACCGGCAGGCTCGCGAGCAGCATCAGGCTGGCGACCAGCACGTCCTCGCCGCGCTTGACGACGCCGTGCCAGTGGGCGAGCGGGCGGTCGATGGCGACCTCGCGCGGCACGCCGTTCAGCACCCGAAAGCGGCTCTTGCCGGACGGGTCGGCCGGGCCAGGCATGCCGGCCGAGACGAGCTCCGGGCAGAAGGCGACCTGAACGCAGAGCGCTTGCAGATGCCACAGCAACCCTGCGACGCGGCCCTGCTCGGCTTCGGGCAGCGCGATCACCACCGCATCGAGTGCTCGGGTGCGGCCGAGCTCGATCAGCTGCTCGATCGTGCCGATCCGGTCAGTGCCGTCCGGGCCGAGCTGGCCCGCCTCCTCGAAGCGGCCGATCACCTCGACCGCCTCGTCCCCGGCAGCCAGCCGTGCGGTCAGCCGCTCGGCGACCGCGCCGGCGCCGATCACCGCCACCGCCTCGCGCAGGCGATCCTCAGCGCGGGCATGGTCGACGGCGACGACCAGCCAGGCGCGCGCGACCAGGCTGGAGAAGAGCGAGAGCAGCGCCCAGCACAGCCACCAGGCGGAGGAGATGGTCAGGATCGAGCCGCTCAGGCAGGCGACCGCGATCAGCACCACCGTGCAAGCGGCGACACGCTGCATGGTGCCGATCGGCAACACATGGCCGCGGGCATAACCGGCCAGAGTGGCGAGCTGCCGGTCGCGCAGGACGAAGGCATTCACCAGGCTGCCGAGCAGCACCTGACGCAACAGGAGGCCGCTCAGCCGAACCGCCGGCAGGCCCCTATGCAGGGTCAGATTATAGACGAGGATGCCGACGTAACCGCATGCGATTGTTGCAGCCACGTCCCAGAGCGTCAGCAGGTCATTGGCGATGACGAGGTGGTCGGCGCTGCGGCGGCGAGCCGGGCTGTCGACAGGAAGGGCGGCATAGAGCCCGACAGCTGCACTCATTCTCGGCGTCCACCCGTTCTGGTTGGTGACGGCAGCGAATTAGCAGCATGTGGATAACTCTTGCAACCTGTAAGTGTCTAGATTCGACTCCTGCAGATATGCGTGCGGAAGCGCCGCCAGGACTCGTTTAGGTTGTAATACTACTGCGCCTGAGCTGAAGCGTCGCTGCGCGTGGCGCCGACCCGGGCGGCGAGTGCGGCGGCCATGAACGGATCAAGCTCGCCGTCCAGCACCGCGGCCGGATTTCCGGTCTCAACACCGGTGCGCAAGTCCTTGACAAGCTGATAGGGCGCAAGGACGTAGGAGCGAATCTGGTGACCCCAGCCGATGTCGGTCTTGGCGGCCTCCGTCGCCGCCGAGGCGGCCTCGCGCTTCTGCAGCTCCAACTCGTAGAGCTTGGCCTTCAGCATCTGCATCGCGGTGGCGCGGTTGCGGTGCTGGCTGCGATCGGTCTGGCAGGCGACGATGACGCCGGTCGGGATGTGGGTGAAGCGGATCGCGCTCTCGGTTTTGTTGACGTGCTGGCCGCCGGCGCCGGACGCGCGGTAGGTGTCCACCTTGAGGTCGCTCTCCTTGACCTCGATCTCGATCGTGTCGTCGATCACCGGGTAGACCCAGACGCTGGCGAAGCTGGTCTGGCGGCGCGCCGCACTGTCGAACGGGCTGATGCGCACCAGGCGGTGCACGCCGCTCTCGGTCTTCAGCCAGCCATAGGCGTTCGGGCCGGTGACCTGCAGCGTCGCCGACTTGATGCCGGCCTGCTCGCCCTCGCTGCTCTCCATCAACGCGACCTTGTAGCCATGCTGCTCGGCCCAGCGCGTGTACATGCGGGCGAGCATCTCGGCCCAGTCCTGCGCCTCGGTGCCGCCGGCGCCGGCGTTGACCTCCATGAAGGCGTCGTTGGTGTCGGCCTCGCCGGACAGCAGGCTCTCGATCTCGCGGCGCTTGGCCTCTTCGGCCAGAGCCTGCAGCGCAGCGACGCCGTCGGACACCATCGCCGCGTCGCCGTCCGCTTCGGCCATGGCGATCAGCTCGAGGCCGTCGGCAACGTCGGTCTCGAGGGTGCGCAAACCCTCGGTCTGCGAGGCGAGGCGGTTGCGCTCGCGCATCATCTTCTGCGCCGCGTCGGGCTGCTCCCACAGCGCCGGGTCCTCGGCGCGGGCGTTGAGCTCGGCCAAGCGGTCGATCGCGACGTCCCAGTCGATGTGGCGACGGAGCAGGACGACGGAGGCGGCGATCTGGTCGCGAAGGGCATCGGCTTCGGTGGACATGGCCGGTATCTAGGAGGGGAGAAGAAGGAAGGCCAGGGCTCTGCCCTGGACCCGCTGGGGGCGGCGCCCCCAGACCC
>CAXUCZ010000117.1:0-8391 GCA_964249675.1 uncultured Acetobacteraceae bacterium
CGCCTCGTCGAGGTCCTTGACCTCCCACAGCCAGAAGCCGGCCACCAGTTCGCGCGTCGCGGCGAACGGCCCGTCGACGACCGTGCGCCCGGCGCCGTCAAACCCCACCCGCCTGGCCTGCGACGTCGGCTTCAGGCCCTCGGCCATCAGCAGCACGCCCGCCGCCTGCAGCTCGTGATTGAACCGGCCCATCGCCTCCATCAACCCGGCTGCCGGCGGCGCGCCCGTCTCGCTCTCCTCGGTCGCCTTTACGAACACCATCACGCGCATCGCCCGTCTCCCTGTTTGAGGCCGCCCTATCAACCCGGCATCGCAACGACAACATGGTGTCAGACATCGACAACGTCCCGCAACTGCCAGGCCTAGGCCCGCAGATCGCCAATAGCCGCTGGCGGCTCCAACCGGCAGCGCCCGCTCCGGTCCGGCTCACCTCGCCCGCAAGCCGCCGATCGCGCCGCAGCGGCCGACGCGCGCCCCTCCCGTCCGTCTACCCCTGCGACAGCGCGCGTCCGCGCGGGGAGGGCGAGGATGGCGATCCGCCAGCGCTTGGGAAACCGGACGTGCCTGGCCGACGATCCGTCTGCATCGTGTGACCTCGTCCATCCGATCGGCTCGCCAGCAGCTGCCAGATCTCCGCATCGCGATGATAGAAGTCGGCGTCGAACTGCAACGTTCCGCTGGTGTCGACAAAGGCTGTCTCATACACCACGAACACTGGCATCGGCGTTGCAAGCTGATGGCGCGTGGTGCCGCCCATCGCGATCCCCTGATCGATCCGGTCGCGCGGCTGCTCCAACAGCAGGGCGGCGAAACCGCGCGGGTCCTGCACCCGGATGCAGCCATGGCTGAGCTGGCGATTGTCGCGGTTGAAGATCGATCGATCCGGCGTGTCGTGCATGTAGACGTCGAACCGGTTCGGCATGTCGAACATGAGATAGCCGAGCCCCGCATTGGGTCCCGGCAGTTCCTCCGCCTCGCCGCCGGCCAGCATGATCATGTTGTGCCGAGCGAAATACTGCGGATCGCGGCTGATCTTCGGCAGGTATTCCGCGGTCACGATGTCGGCCGGGATGACCCAGGGCGGGTTGAAGAAGCTCGCATCGATAGCGGCGCGAAACTCCGGGCTCTGATGCTGTTTGATGTCTTCGCCGACCACGACGCGGGTCGAGAAGATCGGCTGACCGGCGCGGAACAGCACCAATTGCTGGTTGGCGACGTTCACCCACGCCCGGTCCGCCGGCAGCGCCCGCGGCAACCAGCGCTGGCGTTCGAGGTTGACCTTGATCGTCTGCAGGCGGCTCGCGGCAAGCCTGTAATTAGGCACCAACCCCAGGCGGTAAGTCCGCAAGGCTTGGCGGAGCGCCACATAGGTCCGCGTGGTCGGCGCCAGCGCCTCGATCGAGGCGCCCGGATCGGGGCTGTCGATCGCGGCGTCGAGCGCGGCAGCCACATCGATCGGCTCGGGCGCCAAAACCTCGTCTTGGCTTCGGCGCTCGATCGGCACCGCCCCACGGGCCAGCGCGTCCGAATACGACAAGAACGCGTCGGACAGCACCAGGTCGCGATCCATCGGCGCCAACTTCCCGACGCGCCGCAGCAGGCTGGCGTGGAACAGCTCGGGCTCCAAACCCTGGTCGCCGGCGCGCATCACCGCGTCCACCAGCGAGTTCGCCTGCGCCGTCCGCATCGTCCAGACCGGCTCGAATCCGTGGCGTGCGTAGAAGCGCTGCAGCAAGCCGACGTTCAGCCGTTCGCCGGCAACGATCACCTCCGGCACGCCGTCGATCCGGGCGCGGAGTTCCGTGTCGGCTTGCTGCCCGAAGACCGGAGCCGCGTCGGTCTGCGGGTCCAGGCCGCACGCCGTCAGCGCACAGGCCGTCACGACAGCGATCAATCCGCCTGCCGACCTGATGCCGCGCGACAATCGGGAGCGAGCGGAGGTCGAAGCCTGGCGGCCGACGATCCCCTCTCGCAAGGGCGTGCACACTCGTATCATTTCCGGACCTTTGCTCGCCCACACGACTAAGTGATTGACATCCCGCTCAGAACTGCCGCTAAATCACTGTATTCCAAGGAAGTCGAATCAAGGAGTAGCGGATGCTTGGCGTTTCCCAAACACTGGCTCGTCGCAGACTGTTCAGTCGTGCGGCGATCCTAGCCCTCGTGGTTCCCGTCTCGCTCCTCGGAGCGTGCGCAGATCAGCCGCCGCCGCCGCCGCCGCCACCACCCGTCCAGTCGCCGCCCCCGCCGCCGCCGCCGCCCACTCCGGTGCCGCCGGCGCGAGGCTAGAAAGCTAAGCGCTACCCTGTCCTTGAGCTCGTTCGCGAGATCTGGGACAGGGTCCTTATCCTTCGAGCGATTGCTGCTCGAGCAGACCAGCGGCAATATCCGGTCGATGACCTCGAGAGCAAAAGTCGACTGGCCGCCTCAAGCACGTTGCGACTGCCAAACGACACTCGGATGACGCCCGGGCGAGCCTACGTCGCAGCATGCGCGGTGATCGTCTAGCCCGCTCCCGCAAACCTCAGCAGCAGCGCCGCCAGCGGCGAGTACGATACCGCATCCACCACGACCTGCGTCCCCACGATCGCCCCGACCCCCCAGCCGTAAGCCGGATGCACCCGCCCCCGCACGATCCAGTCCACCGCCGGCCCTGCCAGCGCCACCAGGTCGAGCACCCCGTCCGCCACCAGCGGCCACAGCGCACCAAATAGCGGAAGCGGCAATGCGCGCTCCAGTCCCGGCCCCACCACCACGATCGCCGCGCACAGCATCAGCCGCTTGTGCCACTCCCCGCGCCGCCGCAGCACGACGCCGCCCGCCACCAGTCCCGCGAACAAAATTAGCGCCAGAAATCCGCGCACCAGAAACAAGCCGTGCGGATAGAATCCCGGCACGTGACCGCTCCAGAGGCCGAGCAGGATCGCCGACCCGCCCAGCCCCACCATCGCCACCGCAAGCCCAACCCCAAGCCAGCCAAGCCGCCGATGCAGCCGCAACGACCCACGCACCACCAGCGCCGGCTGAGCGACGAACAGCAGCACCCAGGCCGTGAACACCGCGGCATGCACCGTCAGCAGCGCAGGAAAGTCCGGCGCCGCCAGGTCGAACGGCACCGTCTGCGAGAACCCAAGCACCACGATCGCCACCAGCGCCAGCGACATGCCGAGGTAGAACCACCGCCCGACCTGGGGCGGCCTGTTCGTTGCGCTCCCGCCCATCGCGATCGTTTCAATCATGCAGCAAGTCTGCGTCGCCGCCCAGCACAGCGTCAATCGGCAAACAGCCAAGCCGCCCGCTTGCATCCCGCCCGCCGCATGGGTCGTCCGCCCGACGCCACGCCGCGCCGGCCCCCCGCCCCGGGCGGGGTCGCGCCGCGAACCCCCTCGCCTTGCCCACCACCCCCCGGTAAGGTCCGCCGCCTCACCTCGGAGCGTTATCCATGGACCTCACCAAGATCCCCACCGGCAAGAACCCGCCCACCGACATCAACGTGGTGATCGAGATCCCCCAGGGTTCGCAGGTCAAATACGAGGTCGACAAGGAGAGCGGCGCCGTCTTCGTCGACCGCTTCCTGTTCACGCCGATGGCCTATCCCGCCGCCTACGGCTTCATTCCCAACACCCTGTCCGAGGACGGCGACCCGGCCGACGCGCTGGTGCTCGCCCATGCCGCCATCGTGCCCGGCGCGGTCATCCGGGCCCGCCCGATCGGCATGCTGGAGATGGAGGACGAAAGCGGCATCGACGAAAAGATCATCTGCGTCCCTCACGACAAGGTCCATACCCAGTTCGAGAAGGTCCAGAAGATCGAAGACCTGCCCGACATCACCATCAAGGCGATCGAGCATTTCTTCACCCGCTACAAGGACCTCGAGCCCGGCAAGTGGGTCAAGATCACCGGCTGGGCCGACCGCACCGCCGCCGAAGCCGCCATCCGGAAGTCGATCGCCGCGGCCGTGAAGTGAGGCAAGCGGTCCTTTTTGAAAAAAGGACCAAAAACTTTTGTCACTCAGCTTGGAGATGGTCAGACCTCCCCGCGCCGTGCGGGCTCGGGAAGTGAGACGATCCAGCCGGTGTGCTAGCACGATTGCCAAGGCTTCGACCCGGCGGCTGACTCGGCAATCTTGCCTTTAGGCAAGATTTCCCTAAGTCATTGTTAAACAACAATACTTGTCGTCACTGCCTCGTCGCCGGCAGCTCCGATTGCGGCCCAGCTCCAAGCCCTCGATCTTGCTGTATTTCGCCCACTTCGCCCGCGAGGGCCGTCAAAAGTTTTTTGCTTCTTTTTTTCAAAAAAGAAGCCCTTGCTACGATCCCATCGAGCGAGACCACTGTTTCACTCTCCGCCGCCGGTCAACCTGCTGATCAGCGTTTCGTAATTTCTCAGATACGCCGCCATGTCGAGGTTCTTCTCCGCCCAGGCTCGCGCGCCTGCCCGTAGCCGTTTGGTCAGGCCGGGGCTGCCGAGCAGGTTCAGCACCCGCTCGGCCAGCGTCGCGGGTTCGTGGAACGCGCAGAGCAGCCCGGTGCGGCGGTCGGCGATGAACTCGGCGACCGGCTCGGTGTCGCTTGCCACCAGCGCGCAGCCGCAGGCCATCGCCTCGCGCAGCGACCAGGAGGCGACGAACGGGTAGGTGAAGTAGACGTGGCAATCCGAGCGCTGCAGCAGCCTGACGTAGTCGGAATAGTCGAGCCGCCCGACGAAGTGGGTGCGCGCCATGTCGAGCCGGCTGCCGACCTCGCCCATCAGCCGCTCGCGCCAGGTGCCGAAGGAAAGCCGCGCGCCGTAGCTCACGCCGTCGCCGCCGACCAGGACCACGTGCAGATTGGCCCGCTCGCGCTGCAGGTGGGGGATCGCCCGCATCACCACGTGAAAACCCCGGTAGGGCTCGAGGTCGCGCGCAACGTAGGTGACGAGCGTCTCGTCCGGGCGGATGGTGATGGCGCCGAGTTGGAACGGCCGGCTGCGCGCCGCCGGGTCCGGACGGCAGATCTCGAGATTGACGCCCTCGCGCAGCAGGGTGATGCGCTCGCGCGCCCAGGCCGGATAGGTCGAGTGCTGGAACGCGGTGGGCGTCTGCCCGAAGCCCCGATTAGTCAGCGCCAACAGGTTGATCGCGTTCTTGGCGCGCACCCGCGGCAGGCTGGCCGGGTCAGTCGGAAACTCGGGGTCGAAGCCGACGTCGAGCCCGTCGGCGTGATAGTAGAACTCCTGGTAGCCGAGCATCGGCACGTCTGGCCAGACGTCGGCGATGTTGAGCAGCTCGCCCCAGCCATGATGGCCGATGACAATGTCCGGCTCGTAGCCGAGCTGGCGGAGGTTCTGGCAGGTCTGGGCGACCGCCTCGGCGCGCAGCATCGCCGCCTCGAACTCGACAGCGTCGCGGTGGGTGGTTTCGGCCGGCTTGCGCGCGGGCTGATAGACCACCTTGCGCACGCCGGGAATGTTGTTCTTGTTGGCCTCGCTGATGAACACGATGTCGTGGCGCTGCTGTGCGGCGAGATGCCGCGCCAGGTGCAGGAACTGCGCCGGGAAGTTCTGGTGGACGAACAGGTAGCGCAACGAGGTGGTCTCAGACGGAGCCTGCGATCAGCGGCGTCCACGGCCGGCGGGCTTGGCTGGCGCCTTGCTCGGCGTCCGACGCGCCGGCGAGGCTGACGCGAGGACCGCCTTCCGCCCCGACTTTCGTGTCGACGTTCGCTCCGGCGCCGGCTTCTTCTTGACCGCCGCCTGCTTGGCCGGAGCACGCGGCTTCAGGGTCGGGGCAGCACGCTTGGGCGCGGGCGCTGCGCGTTTGGTCGCAGCCGCGGGCTTGGCGGGGGCCGCCTTCAAAACCGGCGTCTCGACCGGTGCGGAGCGCATGTCGGGCGCCGCCTCGGCCCGGCGCCCGGTGCGCGGCACGACCTCGACGTGGAAGGCCTCCAGCGGCGCCAGGCTGTCGGCCTGGCACGGCTCGCCGGTCTTCGGCGCGGCGGTGCTGCCGTCGACGAAGCTCGCCTGCACGCGGCAGTCGTAGCGCTGCGCCGCGGCGCCCTTGAGACGCACGGACAGGCCGAGGATCGGCAGCCCCATGCCGCGGCTGCCGCAGAACTTGCCGCCCTCCGCCCACGGCGAGAGCCAGCCGCGGCCGAGCACCGCCTGATACTCGATGTCGGCGCTGCCGATGACATGACGCGGCGCGATGGCGAAGCCCTCGATCCAGGCCTTGCTGCCGCGCTCGCCCATCCAGCCGTCGAGCTTGGCGAGCACGTCGCCGCGGCCCTGGATATGGGCGGCGATCTCGGCGGTATCCTGCGCAGGCTGATCGCTGCCGGGCTCCACCGGCCGCGGACCGCCGATCGCAGCCGCGCCGTTCGACGGCGGAGCCGGCAGCGCCGCCGCGTTCTCAGCCTGGCCCGCCCCCGGCGCCTCGGTGAGCTTGACGACCTGCAGGCGCGGCGCCTCGTGCGAGCCGTCCGGGTTCTGGTAGATCGTGACCAGCACCTGCGCGGGGCCGTGATCGACGCGGATCAGCGCCGCATTGTCGCTGCCGCCAATCCAGCCGTCGTCGCGAAACGTGCTGATCGCGATCCGCCCGGCGGCCTGGCCCGGCGGCAGCGACAGGCGCACCCCGGGCAACCCGGTCTGCGCGTCCGGCGGCTGCGCGCCAGGCGCGTGGAAGACGCAGAATATACCGGCGTCGAGCGCCATCAAATGGCCCGACACCTTCAGTTCGGTGACGATCCGCTGGCTCGGCGCTTCGGACATGTCGCGACACTCGCTGCTACTGCCCTGCCCGCCGCTCGCCGGCCGTGATCGGGCGTCAACTCGGCTCGGCTATATCGCATCGCGACGCGTGCCGTAAGCCTCCACAACCTGGCGACCGAGGCGCAGCAGGGCGACGTTCACCGCCGGCGACGACAGGCCGAGCGGCAGCAGGAAGCCTTGCCCGCGCGCGCGGATGCGCTCGGCGATGGCGCCGATGTCGAACGCGACGACGGTGAGCCCGGCCGCCCAGGCGTGGCTCAGCGTATAGCTCCAGGTCTCCGGCCAGATCGACGGCAGGAACACGAGCGACGGCTGCTCGGCGGCGATCAGCTCCGCGAGCTCAGCGTCGCCGCGATACGCACCGGTGACGAAGACCGGCCCGGCCTCCAGCAGCCGCTCGTCGTCCAGCGTGTGGCCGATGACGGTGAAGCGGATCGGCAGGGCGCGGGCGCGGGCGTCGCGCACGCAGTGGAGCAGCACGTCAAACCCCTTTTCCGGGCCGATGCCGCCCAGCACCGCAACCCGCAGCGCCGCGCCGGGCGCCGATACCGGGTTCGGCGCCGGCCAGCCGGAGTCGTCCTCCCACGGCTCCACCATGGGGCGGATGGCAGGAAAGTGCCGCACCAGCCGCGCCGCGCCGTCTGCCGTCGGGCTGACCACGCGCGCCGCGCCGTCGAGTAGCGCCGCCGAGCGGGCCACCAGGGCGCGCACGCCGATCCGCTCCTCGAGCAGCGAACCCTGGTCGGCAATGCAGTGCTCGCAGCCGCTGAGGTCGGGCTCGCCGCAGTAGCGCCGCTCCGGCCCGATCAGGGCGATGCGCGGGCAGAACCAGGCATAGTCGTGCGCATAGGCGTCGTAGGGAATGCGCAGGCGGCGCAGCAGCTCGATCACCGCCTGGTCGTGGCCGAGCAGGTGGTGAAGCTCGGCGCGCTGCGGCCGGTCGGCGGCGAGCAACCGAACCAGCGCCGCCAGCTGGTCGGGCAGGCGGTAGCGCAGGTTCGGATAGGCATCGGGCGCCTCGTCGGCCCCACCCTCCCCGACAACGATCAGGCCCGGCGCCTCATGCACCGGCCGCAGGATGATCGGCCGCAGCCCGGCGGCGCGGGCGGCTCGCACCCTGCCCGCCACCATGCGCTCGACGCCGCCGCCATGCAGGTGGGTCGCGATCAGCACCGCGCCGGCCTCGCGCCGGCCGCGCCGCCAGCGCAGCACGTCCATCCGCCGTCGCGCCGAGCCGAGCGGATCCGCGGCCACGTGGCGGGCGATGAGCGCGGCATAGCCGGGATGCAGGCGTTCGAGCAGCAGCTGGTTGCGCTCGATCAGGCTGCGTCGTCCCGCTCCAAACGACGCGCCGCCGGCATGGCCGATGAACAGGCCCGGCACCGCGACGTGTCGCCAGCCAAGCGCGTGAGCGCGCAGCGACAGGTCGTTCTCCTCGCCGTAGCCCTGAGCGAAGACGTCCTCGCGAAGCAGACCGACCTGGTCCAGACAATCGCGCCGCAGGTAGACGCAGAAGCCGTGCATGGTGGGAATGTCGACGGACCGTCCGGCATTGGCGGTGAGCGCCAGCACCGCCAGGCGACGCACCTCGGCCAGCTCAGGCAAGGGGTTCGCGCGGTCGCAAGCGGGATAGCTCAGGAT
>CAXUCZ010000118.1:0-8230 GCA_964249675.1 uncultured Acetobacteraceae bacterium
CCTTTTGGCGGGGCGCCGGCCGGCGGGGCAGCCGGGTGGGCATGCGGCGATGCGGCGGCGGGCGCTCCGGCAAACGCGGCGGGTGCTGCGGCGGGCAGGCGGCGGTCGACCGGCGCCTCGGCGATCGCCTCGTCGGCGCCCCACTCGATCTGCATCTCCAGCATGGCAAGTGGCGAACGGTGCACGATATGGCCTCGAGAGCGTGCCGGCATGCGGCGTGGCCGGCTTTTACCCGCGGCGGTTCGCGGTAAGCTAGGGGCGGAAGGGGATCGGGGATGAGCGAGCGCGAGGCGATGGAGTTCGACGTGGTGGTGGTGGGCGCAGGGCCTGCCGGCCTGGCCGCGGCGATCCGCCTGAAGCAGCTGGCTCCGGACGCCAGCGTGTGCGTGGTGGAGAAGGGCGGCGAGGTCGGCGCGCACATCCTGTCGGGCGCGGTGATCGAGACGCGGGCGCTGGACGAGCTGCTGCCGGATTGGCGCGAGCGCGGCGCGCCGCTGACGACGCCGGCCGGGGAGGACAGGTTCGTCTTCCTCACCGAGCGCTCCGGCTACACCCTGCCGACGCCGCCGCAGATGCACAACCACGGCAACTACATCGTCAGCCTGTCCAACGTCTGCCGCTGGCTGGGCGAGCAGGCCGAGGCGGCCGGGGTGGAGATCTACCCGGGGTTCGCTGCGGCCGAGCTGCTGGAGGAGGACGGGCGCATCGTCGGCGTCGCCACCGGCGACATGGGGGTGACGCGGGCCGGCGAGCCGGGGGCGAGCTACGCGCCGGGGATGGAGCTGCGCGCGCGCTACACGCTGTTCGGCGAGGGCTGCCGCGGGTCGCTGGCCAAGCAGGTGATGGCGCGCTTCGGCTTGCGCGACGGGGTGGACCCGCAGACCTACGCGCTTGGGGTGAAGGAGCTGTGGGAGATCCCGGCCGCCAACCACCAGCCGGGGCTGATCATGCACACCGTCGGCTGGCCGCTCGACCAGGGCACCTATGGCGGCTCGTGGCTGTATCACTGGGGCGACAACCTGGTGAGCTACGGCTTCGTGGTCGGGCTGGACTACAGCAACCCGTGGCTGGCGCCGTTCGAGGAGATGCAGCGGCTGAAGACGCATCCATTGATGCGGCCGCATTTCGAGGGCGGCAAGCGCGTCAGCTACGGTGCGCGGGCGCTCAGCGAGGGCGGGCTGCAGTCCATCCCGAAGCTCACTTTTCCGGGCGGGGCGCTGATCGGCGATGCGGCGGGGTTCCTCAACGTGCCGAAGATCAAGGGCACGCACACGGCGATGAAGTCCGGCATGCTGGCGGCCGAGGCGGTGGCCGAGGCGATGGCGGCGGCAAGCCCTCCGGCGGAGCCGGCGAGCTACCGGGCGCGCTTCGAGGCGAGCTGGCTCTATCCCGAGCTTAAGCGTGAGCGCAACGTCCGTCCGGCCTTTGCAAGGCTCGGGCTGCTCGGCGGCATCGCCTACTCGGCGCTCGACACCATGGTGCTGCGCGGGCGGGCGCCTTGGACGCTCCACCACAAGCACGGCGACTACGAGACGCTGAGCCCGGCGGCCGCGGCGCCGCAGATCAGTTATCCGAAGCCGGACGGCAAGCTGACCTTCGACAAGCTCTCCTCGGTGTTCCTCTCCAACACCAACCACGAGGAGAACCAGCCGGCGCATCTCCGGCTGCGCGACCCGGGGCGGTGGCTGGGGGTGAATTGGGACACCTATCGCAGCCCGGAGAGCCGCTACTGCCCGGCCGGCGTCTACGAGGCGGTGGGCGTCGAGGATGGGGCGCCGCGGCTGCAGATCAACGCGCAGAACTGCGTGCACTGCAAGACCTGCGACATCAAGGACCCGACGCAGAACATCGAGTGGGCGGTGCCGGAAGGCGGTGGCGGACCGGTCTACCCGGGCGGCATGTGAGACGCGCGCGCAGGCTCGCGGCGAGGCTGGCGCTGCTGCTTTGCCCAGCGATGCTGGCCCAGGCTGACCCGCGGGCATCGATCGGGCCCGCGACGCCGGAGGCGTCGACCACGCCCGCGACGCCGGAGCCGCCGCTGCCGGCGGGCGTGCCCGGGCTGTATCTCGAGGCGCGGTTCGCCATGGAGGCGGGCGACCAAGAGGCGGCGGCGGTCGATTTCCAGAAGCTCGCCGACGCCGACGGGCAGGATCTAGCGCTGCGCCGGCTCGCCTTCGAGGCCAGCCTGATCGCCGGCAGCGCGCAGGCGACGCGGTTTGCCGCCGGGCTGCCGGACGACGTGCTGGCGCAGCTGCTGGTCGGCGACCAGCGGGCGGCGGCAGGGGATTGGGCGGGTGCGCGCGCGACCTTCGACGCGTTGCCGGGCAATGGGCTGGGGCAGGTGCTGCAGCCGATCCTGCTCGCCTGGTGCTACGCCGCGGCCGGGCAGACCGACGCTGCGCTGGCGCTGCTGCGCACCGCGACCGGGGCGCAGCATGCCGGGGGGCTGTATGACATGCATGCCGCGCTGGTCGCCGACTATGCCGGGCGCGACGATGCCGGCGGGCTCTACGAGCAGGCGGCGGCCCGGGCAGGCGGTCTTAACCTGCGGCTGGCGCAGATGCTGGCCAGCTGGCAGACGCGGCAGGGCCATCAAATGCAGGCCGAGCAGCTGCTCGAGCGGCTGCTCGGCGGCAGCCGGGACCTTGCGATCGCCGCCCCCGACCTGCGCGCGGCGGTGGCGCGGCGGCCGGTGGCGAGTCCGGTGGATGGCCTGGCAGAGGGCTACCTGCAGATGGCGGTGGCGCTGCAGCGGCAATCGCCCGAGCCGGCGCTGCTGCTGGTTCGCCTGGCGCTGGCGCTGCGGCCGCATCTCGGCGCGGCGCTGCTGCTGGCCAGCGAGCTGGAGAGCCAGATGCACCGGCCGGCGCTGGCGCTCAAGGTTCTGGACGAGATCGTGCCCGACGATCCGCTGCATGCGGTGGTGGACATGCAGCGGGGCAGCCTGTTGGCGGCGCTCGGCCGGCCGGACCAGGCCCGCCAGGTGCTCCAGGCGGTGGCGGCGAGCCACCCGGCCAGCCCCGAGCCGCTGGTGGCGCTCGGCGACCTCGACCGGCAGGCCAATCGGGACGAACGGGCGGTCGGTCTGTACGACCGGGCGATCGCGCTGGTGCCGGCGCCCGTCGCGTCGGATTGGGGGCTGTTCTTCGACCGGGCGGTCGCGCTTGACGGGCTGCATCGCTGGCCGGCGGCCGAGGCGGACCTGCGCCACGCGCTGACGCTGGCGCCGGACGAGCCGACGGTGCTGAACTATCTCGGCTACTCTTATGCGGTGCAGAACCGCGAGCTGCCGCAGGCGCAGGCGCTGATCGAGCGGGCACTGGCGCACCAGCCGGATGACGGCGCGATCATGGACAGCCTGGGCTGGGTGCTGCTGCGCCGCGGCGACGCGGCGGGCGCGGTGCATTGGCTGGAACGGGCCTCGGCGCTGGGCCCGAGCGACCCGACCGTCACCGGCCATCTCGGCGACGCCTACGCGGCGGCCGGTCGGCCGGTGGAGGCGCGCCAACAGTGGCAGCGGGCGCTGCTGCTGAACCCGGACGCCGAGGACCGGGCGCATGTCGAGGCCGAGCTCGGCCAGGCCGCACCGGTCGTCTCTGCCGCCTCGCTGGTTCGTCCGACGCCTGCGGCAGGCCCGAGCCCGGCCCCCAGCCGGGATCCCGCCGGGGCGCCGTGATCGGCTTCGCGCCGGCCAAGATCAACCTGCATCTGCATGTCACCGGCCGGCGAGCGGACGGGTATCACCTGCTGGACAGCCTGGTGGTGTTCGCCGATGTCGGCGACACGGTCACGGCGGCGCCGGGCGAGGGGCTCAGCCTGGCGCTTGATGGGCCGTTCGCCGACGGGCTCGCGGCGGCGACGGACAACCTGGTGCTGCGGGCGGCGCGACGGCTGGCTGAGCAGGCGGGGATGACGCCGAACGCGGCGCTGGCGCTGACCAAGCGGCTGCCGGTCGCCTCCGGCATCGGCGGCGGCTCGGCGGACGCGGCGGCGGCGCTCAGGGTGCTCGGCCGGCTTTGGCGGGTCGACACAGATCCGAGCGCGTTGGCGCGGCTCGCCGAGAGGCTGGGGGCGGACGTTCCGGTGTGCCTGGCGCGGCGGTCGGCGCTGATGCGCGGTGTCGGCGAGGTGCTGGTCGACGTGCCGGCTCTGCCGCAATTCGGCCTGCTGCTGGTCAATCCGGGGGTCGGGGTGTCGACGGCGGCGGTGTTCGCTGCGCGATCGGCCGTGGTGTCGCCGGCTTGCCGCCTGCCGGCTCGATGGTCCGACTTGGCCGAGTTCGTCGCCTGGCTGGGACGGTTGCGAAACGATCTGGAGGCGCCGGCGCGATCGCTGTGCGGAGCGATCGGGGAGGTGCTGGAAGCCATCCAGGGCCTGCCGGGATGCCGGCTTGCGCGCATGAGCGGGTCTGGAGCGACGTGCTTCGGGATGTTCGACGATCTGGCGGCGGCGCGGCGCGGGTCGAGGCTGCTCGAGGGACGGCAATGGTGGGTGCATGCGGGCGTGACGGCTAGCGAGCCGGCTGCGTCGACTTGGCGCGGGACGGTGCTCGGCGTCGGCTGAGCGTTCGCCGTCGGTGTCGGCTCATGGCGGCCATCGAAGCGCCGGCAGGAGGTGGCCAAGCGTGCATGATGAGCCCGCGCCGCATCCTCATAGACGGTTTATTAAGGATTTTGTGCGAACAAGGCTCACGGGAACCTGACGAGGCTTGCTTGCTGAAGGTCATGAACTGTGTCGCCTACGAGCATGATCTTCGACTCGTTGCTTTGTCGGCCGTCATCTGCATCCTAGGCTGCTACACGACCACGACCCTGATGCATCGGGCCGGCGAGAGCGTGCGCGCGCGCTCGCGTCGTTGGCTGGCGCTTGCCGCCATCGTCTTCGGCTGCAGCGTTTGGTCACTGCATTTCGTCGCCATGCTGGCGTTCATGCCCGGTCAGGCGATGGCTTACGAGGTCAGCCTGACGGCAATGTCGATCTTCGTCGCCTCGGCCGGCGCGCTCTTGGCGCTGCTTGTCTGGCGGGCCTCCATCGGGCGGCTCGTAAGCTCTGCGTTCGCCGGCATCCTGCTCGGGTTGGCCATCACCGGCATGCATTATGTTGGCGTCGCCGCGATGAGGTCGTCCGAGGCCCTGGTGTTCAATGCGTCGTATCTGGCGGCCTCGATCATCATCAGCGTTATCTTTTCGGTCCTCGCCCTGTGCCGAGCCGGCAAGCTGGGCACGACAGGTCGGCGGCTTGAGATCGCCGGTTGGCTGTCGCTGGCGATCTGCGGGCTGCACTTCACCGGCATGACGGCGATCACCGTGGTGCCTGGCGTGGCGGCGGCGGACGGCGGGGCGGTTCTCGGCACCACCACCCTTGCCCTTGCGGTCGGCAGCGTCAGCATCGCCGTTTTGATTGCCAGTCTGGCCGCCATCACGATCGAGCAGACCATGACGCAGCGATCCTTGCGGGACCTGCGTCGCATGCGCCTGATGAGCAACCTGGCTCAGGAGGTGCTGATCGTTCACCGCGACGGCATCGTGCTCGAAGTGAACAGCGCCGGTGAGCGGCTGTTCAAGGCATCGGCCAAAGACATCATCGGCCGCGCCGTGCTGAGCCTCTTTACGGAGGACAGCGCATCCGCCCTGATCCGCCGCGAGCGGTGCGAGCCGTCGGCGCGTCTGGCAGAGGAAGTTGGCGTCCAAGCGGACGATGGCGCCTGCATTCCGGTCGAGTTGTCATGCCAGGCCATCGACTATCTTGGCAAGGCAGCGACGGTCATCGCGCTCAGAGACTTGACGGACCGCAAGCGGCATGAGGAGCGGATCCAGTACCTCGCTCGCCACGACGCTCTGACCAACCTGCCGAACCGCTACGCTCTGTTGGAGCGGCTTGAATTCGCGCTCGACACCGCGGCACAGCAACAGAGCGCCATCGCCATCGTCTACATTGACCTGGATCGCTTCAAGCCGGTCAACGACCTGCACGGCCATGCTGCGGGGGATGCTTTGCTGGTCCAGACCGCCAAGCGCATCCTGGCTGAAATACGATCCTCGGACACCTTGGCGCGGATCGGCGGCGACGAGTTCGTGATGATCCTGACAAGCGGGGCGCCGCCCGAGAAGGTCTCGGTCATCGCCGCGCGCATCATCGAGGCGCTTCGCAAGCCCTTCCAGTTCGAGGGGCACAGGATCGAGATCGGGGCCTCGGTCGGCATCTCCCTGTATCCTGATGACGGAAGCAGCGCCGACACCCTGATGCGCGCCGCCGATGCGGCCATGTATCGCGCCAAGGCGGAGGGTCGAGGAGCGCTGCGGTTCTATGAGGCGTCGATGAACGCTCAGCTTCAGTCGCGGCTGCAGCTGGAACAGGAGCTTGCGGGAGCGGTCGAGCGGAACGAGCTGGTCCTTCACTACCAGCCGATCGTGAACGGCGTCACCGGCGAGGTCGAGACCTTCGAGGCCCTGATCCGCTGGGAGCACCCCAGGCGAGGCATGATCGGGCCGGTGGAGTTCATCCCGCTGGCGGAACAGACCGGATTGATCGACCACATCGGACGCTGGGTGATCGAGACAGCCTGTCGCGAGGCTGCCGGCTGGACGCACCCGTGGCGTGTGTCGCTGAACGTCTCGCCGGTTCAGTTCCGCCGGTCCGACGTGTGCGACGCGATCGGCGCCGCTCTGCAAGTCAACTCGCTCGATCCCGGCCGCGTTGTCGTGGAGGTCACGGAGGGAATACTGATCAATGAGACGGCGAAGGCGGTGGCGACACTGAATCGTTTGAAGGACATGGGCGTGCGGGTTGCGCTCGATGATTTCGGCACCGGTTACTCGAGCTTGAGCTATCTTCAGCTGTTCAAGTTCGACAGGTTCAAGATCGACAAGTCATTCGTCGGAAAGCTTGGGCAGAGCGACGATGCGCTGACGATTACCCGGACGATCGTCAATCTGGGTCATAACCTCGCGCTTCAGGTGACGGCCGAGGGCGTGGAGACCCTGGCGCAGCTTACGATCCTGCAGATGCTCGGTTGCGACCAGATCCAAGGCTACCTGGTCGCTCGGCCGGGTCCCATACACACCTTCACCGAAAGCGAGCGACTGCGCACGCTTGCCTTGTTCAGCAAGGATCGTCTGCGCCTCTCGGCCTGAGCAACTCACTGTCGCGACGACAGGGCTGATCCGTGCGCCTCGCCGCGCCGTCGACGCCTTGCCAAGCAGGCGCCTCAGGGACCGGTCTCAGGTCGCCCCGGCGGGTCGCAGGGCTGCGTCTCGGCGTCAGGCCGTGCGGTCCGTTCCCATCCCCAGCGTAGCCTGGGCCGCGGCGAGGCGGGCGACGGGAACGCGGTAGGGGCTGCAGGACACGTAGTCCAGGCCGAGCTCCTCGCAGAAGGCGATGGAGGCGGGGTCGCCGCCGTGCTCGCCGCAGATGCCGAGCTTGATCGAGTTCTTGGTGGCGCGCCCCTTCTCGACGGCGATGCGGACCAGGGCGCCGACGCCCTCGACGTCGATCGAGACGAACGGGTCCTTGGGCAGGATGCCGGCCTCGACGTAGTGGGGCAGGAACTTGCCGGCGTCGTCGCGCGACAGGCCGAAGGTGGTCTGGGTGAGGTCGTTGGTGCCGAAGGAGAAGAAGTCGGCGGCCTCGGCGATCTTGTCGGCTGTCAGCGCCGCGCGGGGCAGCTCGATCATGGTGCCGATGGTGTAGTCGAGGGTGGTCTGGGCATCGAGCAGGACCTGCTCGGCGACGCGGGTGACCTGGGCGCGGGTGATCTCGAGCTCGCGCCTGGTGCCGACCAGCGGGATCATGATCTCGGGCACCACCGGCGCGCCGGTCTCGCGGCCGATCGCCAAGGCGCCCTCGAAAATCGCGCGCGCCTGCATCTCGTAGATCTCGGGATAGGTGATGCCGAGGCGGCAGCCGCGATGGCCGAGCATCGGGTTGCTCTCGGCGAGGTCGGCGGCGCGGCGGCGGATCTGGTCCATGTCCATGCCCAGGGCCTGAGCGGCCTCGGCGAGGTCGGCCTCGCCGTGGGGGAGGAACTCGTGCAGCGGCGGGTCGAGCAGGCGGATGGTGACCGGCAGGCCGGCCATGATGCGGAACAGGTCGATGAAATCTTGGCGCTGGAAGGGCAGCAGGATGGCCAAAGCAGCGCGGCGGCCGGCCTCGTCGCGGGCGAGGATCATCTGGCGGACGGCGCCGATGCGCTCGGGGGCGAAGAACATGTGCTCGGTGCGGCACAGGCCGA
>CAXUCZ010000119.1:0-874 GCA_964249675.1 uncultured Acetobacteraceae bacterium
GTCGGGCACCTTGGGGCATTGGATCGCAACGGGCAAGGAACGCAGGATGGTCGACAATGTCTCCGCCGAACAGGCGTTCGCGGCGCTCCAGGCCGATCCACGCGGCCGACTGGTCGACGTGCGCACGCCGACGGAGTGGACGGTCATCGGCGTGCCGGCGCTCGCCAGCGGGCTTGCCGAGCCGGTGATGATCGCCTGGTCGAACGAGCAGGGGCAGGTGGATCCGCGGTTCATCGCCAAGCTGGAGGCGGCGGGGCTGGCGCCTGACCAGCCGCTCTACATGCTGTGCCGGAGCGGCGTGCGCTCGATCGCCAGCGGCGACGCGGCGCTGGCGGCGGGCTTCACGCACGTGTTCAACATCGTCGACGGGTTCGAGGGGCCGCCGGACGCGAGCGGGCGGCGCGGGCAGGTCGCCGGCTGGCAGGCGGTCGGGCTGCCCTGGACCAAGTGATGCTGGAGAAGAGTTTCTCGCCGGCCGAGGCGGAGGCGCGGCTCTACGCGGGCTGGGAGCGGTCAGGCGCGTTCGCCGCCGACCCCGCCTCGCCGGCCGAGCCGTTCACCATCATGATCCCGCCGCCGAACGTGACCGGGACGCTGCATGTCGGCCACGCGCTCACCTTCACGATCCAGGACGCGCTGGTGCGCTACCGCCGGATGCAGGGGCGGGACGCCGGGCGTCAGCCCGCGCCCGACCGCGCGGCGGTGCCGGCGAGCACCGCCGATGTCTTGGCGCTCTCGCCGGCGGCGGTGGCGGTGGTCTGCGTCGCGACGCCGGCGAGCCAGTCGGCCACCGTGCGCAGCCGCGCCTGGATGAAGGACTGCACGATCGACAGCAGCACGTTGCTGACGGCCTGCCGGAACGTCTCCTGGCCGC
>CAXUCZ010000119.1:884-8165 GCA_964249675.1 uncultured Acetobacteraceae bacterium
GTGGTGGAGCGCGAGCTGGCGGCCGAGCAGAGTTCGCGGCAGGCGCTCGGGCGAGCGGCCTTCCTCGAGCGGGTCTGGCAGTGGAAGCGGCAGAGTGGCGGCACGATCACCGACCAGTTGCGCCGGCTCGGCTGCTCGCTCGACTGGGGGCGCGAGCGCTTCACCATGGACGAGGGGATGTCGGCCGCGGTGCGCGAGGTGTTCGTGCGGCTGCACGGCGAGGGGTTGATCTACCGCGACAAGCGGCTGGTGAATTGGGACACGCGTTTTCAGACCGCGATCTCGGACCTGGAGGTCGAGAGCCGAGAGGTGCGGGGCTCGCTGTGGCATTTCCGCTACCCGATCGCCGGATCGCCGGACGAGTTCATCACGGTCGCGACGACGCGGCCGGAGACGATGCTGGGCGACACGGGGGTCGCGGTCCACCCGGACGATCCTCGCTACGCTCATCTGCTCGAAGGGGGGCGAACTGCGGTCCTGCCATTGACCGGGCGCGTGCTGCCCATCGTCGCCGACCCGTATGCCGACCCGGAGAAGGGATCGGGCGCGGTCAAGATAACCCCCGCGCACGACTTCAACGACTTCTTGGTCGGGCAACGCCGTGACCTGCCGGCGATCACGATGTTGGACAAAGCGGGGCGGATCACCCTGGCCGAGGAGCGGGACGCCGGGCGTGACGACACGGTCGACCGGACGTTCGTCGAAAGCCTGGAAGGATTGTCTGCCCAGGACGCGCGCGCGCTGATCGTCGCCGAAATGGATCGCCGCGGCTTGCTGGCAGCAGTCGAGCCGGTCGTGCACCAAGTCCCGTACGGCGATCGGTCGGGTGTCGTCATCGAGCCTCGACTGACGATCCAGTGGTATTGCGACGCGTCGGAGCTCGCCAAACCTGCGATTGCGGCGGTGGAGAGCGGGGCGACCGAGTTCGCGCCGAAGCAGTGGGAGAACACGTTCTTCGCCTGGATGCGCGACATCCAGCCGTGGTGCATCTCGCGCCAGCTCTGGTGGGGACATCGCATCCCGGCATGGTACGGGCCGGACGAGGCGGTGTTCGTCGCCCGTGACGCAGCGGAGGCGGCGACACAGGCGCTGACTCATTACGGTCAGGACGTGCCGCTGCGCCAGGACGAGGACGTGCTCGACACCTGGTTCAGCTCGGCGCTGTGGCCGTTCTCCACCTTGGGCTGGCCCGAGCAGACGGCCGAGCTGGCGCGCTACTACCCCGGCGACGTGCTGGTGACCGGGTTCGACATCATCTTCTTCTGGGTCGCCCGGATGATGATGATGGGCCTGCACTTCAACGGCGAGGCGCCATTCCGGAAGATCGTCATCCACGGTCTGGTGCGCGACGAGCGCGGGCAGAAGATGAGCAAGTCCAAGGGCAACGTCATCGACCCGCTGGCGCTGATCGACAGCTACGGCGCCGACGCGCTGCGCTTCACCGTCTGCGCGCTGACCGGCCCCGGCCGCGACGTGACGCTGAGCGCCCAGCGGGTGGAGGGCTATCGTGGCTTCGTCACCAAGCTGTGGAACGCGGCGCGGCTGCTGGAGCTGAACGGAGCCACGCCACGTCAGGTCGGTCCGGTGTTCGAGCCGTATGCGGTCGCGACGTCGCTGTGCCGGTGGCTGCTGGACGGGCTGAACACGGCGGTGGCCGAGGCGGCCGCGGCGCTGGAGGCGTTCCGTTTCGACGAGTACGCGGCGGCCTGCTACCGGTTCACCTGGGGCAATGTCTGCGACTGGTTCCTCGAGTTCGCCAAGCCGGTGTTCGCCGCCGGCGGCCCGGCGGCGGAGGAGGCGAGGGCGACCGGCTCGTTCGTGCTCGGGTCGATCCTTCGGCTGCTGCACCCGGCGATGCCGTTCGTGACCGAGGAGCTTTGGGACAGCCTCGGCTACGGCGCGCCGTGCTCGCTGATCCGGGCGCCTTGGCCCGAGCCTGTCGAGGTCGAGGGGGCACGCGCGGCGGCGGCCGAACTCGACTGGGTGGTGCGCTTCGTCAGCGCCGTGCGCGCCGTGCGCTCGGAGATGAACGTGCCGCCGTCGGTGCTGGCGCCGGTGCTGCTACGCGACGCCGCGCCGGCGAGCCTGGCGCGCGGCGAGCGCTGGATCGAGTCGATCCGCCGGATGGCCAGGGTCTCGGAGCTGTCGGCGCTGTCCGGCGCGATGCCGGGCGGGTCGGTGCAGACGGTGGTCGACGAGGCGACGCTGGTGCTGCCGCTGGAGGGCATCGTCGACCTGAAGGCGGAGCGGGCGCGGCTGCAGCGCGAGCGCGAGCGCGCGGCAGGCGAGGCGGCCAAGGTGGAGCGCAAGCTCGGCAACGCCGAGTTCGTCGCCAAGGCGAAGCCGGAGGTGGTCGAGGAGAATCGCGAGCGGCTGGCGGCGTTCCTGGCCGAGGTGAGGCATCTTGAGTCAGCGATCGAAGCGCTTCTTTTTTGAAAAAAAGAAGCAAAAGACTTCTATCCGGAAGCCGACTGCACGACGGCGTGAGCCCCCTACGGGCAAAAGTTTTTTGGTTCTTTTTTGCAAAAAAGAACCTCTTCCTTGGAGCTGCCACATGCTGAAGAAGCGCTGGGACAAATCATCCCTGCCATCGCGCCACGTGACCGAGGGCCCTGGCCGGGCGCCGCATCGTTCGTACTACCACGCGATGGGCATGACCGAGGAGCAGATCGCGCAGCCGCTGGTCGGGGTCGCGACCTGCTGGAACGAGGCGGCGCCGTGCAACATCTCGCTCGACCGCCAGGCCAAATCGGTCAAGCTTGGGGCGGCAGTCCGCGCGAGTTCACCACGATCACGGTCACCGACGGCATCGCGATGGGCCATCAGGGCATGAAGTCGTCGCTGGTCAGCCGCGAGTGCATCGTCGACAGCGTCGAGCTGACGATGCGGGGGCATTGCTACGACGCGCTGGTGGGGCTCGCGGGGTGCGACAAGTCGTTGCCGGGCATGATGATGGCTATGGTGCGGCTCAACGTGCCGAGCGTGTTCATGTACGGCGGCACGATCCTGCCCGGGCGGTTCCAGGACCGTGACGTGACCGTGGTCGACGTGTTCGAGGCGGTGGGCATGCACGCGGCCGGCAAGATGAGCGACGCCGAGCTGCACGAGCTTGAGTGCGTCGCCTGCCCCTCGGCGGGGGCGTGCGGCGGGCAGTTCACCGCCAACACGATGGCGATGGTCTCCGAGGCGATCGGGCTCGCTTTGCCGGGTTCGGCGGGGGCGCCGGCGCCGTACGAGGAGCGCGACGCCTGGGCGGTGCAGAGCGGCCGGGCGGTGATGGATTTGGTCGAGCGGCAGCTCAGGCCGCGTGACATCGTGACGCTGAAAAGCCTTGAGAACGCGGCTGTTTGCGTCGGCGCGACGGGCGGCTCGACCAATGCCGGGCTGCACTTGCCGGCGATCGCGCACGAGGCGGGGATCCGCTTCACGATGGCCGACGTGGTCGAGATCATGCGCCGCACGCCGTACATCGCCGACCTCAAGCCGGGCGGCAAATACGTGGCGCTCGACGTCCATCGCGTCGGCGGCATACCGGTGATCCTGCGGGCGCTGTTCGACGCCGGGCTGCTGCATGGCGATTGCCTGACCGTCACCGGCAAGACGCTGGCGGAGAACCTCGACGGCGTGACGTTCCCTGTGGGGCAGGACGTGATCTACCCGGTGAGCCGGGCACTGGCGCCGACCGGCGGCGTCGTGGGTCTGACCGGCAATTTGGCGCCGGACGGGGCGATCGTGAAGGTCGCCGGGCTGGCGCGCCGGCAGTTCACCGGCACGGCGCTGTGCTTCGACAGCGAGGAGGAGGCGTTTGCCGCCGTGCAGGCGCGGGCCTACAAGGCCGGCGACGTGATCGTCATCCGCTATGAAGGGCCGCGCGGCGGGCCGGGAATGCGCGAGATGCTGTCGACGACGGCGGCGATCTACGGGCAGGGCATGGGCGAGCAGGTGGCGCTGATCACCGACGGGCGGTTCTCCGGCGGCACGCGCGGGTTCTGCGTCGGCCATGTCGGGCCGGAGGCGGCGCTGGGCGGTCCGATCGCGCTGCTGCGCCACGGCGACACGATCACGCTGGACGCCGACGCCGGCACCATCGAGGTGGCGCTCGACGAGGCGGAGTTGTCCGCGCGCCGCGCGGCTTGGCGGCCGCGGACGACCGACTACAATTCAGGCGCAATCTGGAAATACGCGCAGCTCGTCGGCCCGGCGCATCTCGGTGCGGTGACGCAGCCGGGCGGAGCGGCCGAGACGCATGTGTATGCGGACATCTAGAAGGAGGAAGGCCAGGGCTCTGCCCTGGACCCCCTTCAAGACGCAGTCTTTAAATCCAGTCCTTGTCGGTGTTCCCGTGGCGAGTTCGGGAGCGTCGGAAAGCAGGAATGAATGGCGTCGCCAAGTGACGAAGCCCTACGGAAGCGGGTCTGGGGGCGCCGCCCCCAGCGGGTCCAGGGCAGAGCCCTGGCCTTCCTTCTCGTTTCGATTGCTGACACTCAGTTACGGCTGAGTCACCTCGACGGGCGTAGCTCTTCGATAATGGAGAAGTCTTGCATGAAATCAGCCTGCAGTTGGGTGATTGTCGGCGTGCTGCTCTACGGCACTGCCTTGGCGCAGCCTTACCCGCCGGATGGCGGCCCGCCGCCGCCCGGCGCCTACGCGCCGATCCCGGCCGAGCCCGGCTACGTTCCGCCGCCGCCGCCGCCCGGGCCGCCCGTGCGCTACGTCCTGGAGCGGGCGCACTGGCATTGGGATGGCCGCACCTATGTCTGGATCCCAGCGCACTGGGCGGTGCGTCAAGTCGGCTACGGCTATAACCAGTATGTGCCGGGCCATTGGGCGGCGCGGCGCGGCGCGTGGGTGTGGATCCCCGCCCATTGGCGCTGAAAGCCCGTTCGATAACGCTACAAGGGTGGTCGTCTGGCGCGCCGATCTGCGCTTCCGGTCCTCACGGCCAAAAGGCCGCTGCGCCGGTTCTTGGAGGACACGCCGGCTGACTCACCCCAGCGCACTCTCGAACAGGCTCTTTTCGGATAGAAGTTTTTGCTTCTTTTTTCAAAAAGAAGCGCTTGAACCCCCTCTGCTTTGAAACGGAGTGCAACGAGACGTTCCGGTGGGGCGCCGGCGCGCGCTAGGTGTGGCTGATGGAGACGATGCCGCACGTGCTGGTGGTCGACGACGATCGGGAAATACGCGAGCTGCTGGCGCGCTTCCTGGAGCGCAACCGCTTCCGCGTCACCTCCGCCCGCGACGCGCGCGACGCGCGGCGACACTGGCCCAATGGCCATTACCAGCTCGTCGTTCTCGACCTGATGCTGCCCGGCGAGGGCGGGCTCGACCTGGCGCGCTGGCTGCGCACCCAGTCCGACGTGCCGATCGTCATGCTGACCGCCATGGGCGAGGAGACCGACCGCATCATCGGGCTGGAGCTCGGAGCCGACGACTATCTGCCCAAGCCGTTCAACCCGCGCGAGCTGCTCGCCCGCATCCGCGCGGTGCTGCGGCGCAGCTCCGAGCGGGCGGAGCGGCGGGTTGAGCCGGCGCCGCGCGGCTTGCGCTTCGGCGGCTGGCTGCTGGAGCCGGCGCGTCGCCGCCTGCTCAACCCGGACGGCGTCGAGGTCGTGCTGACCGGCGGCGAGTACGACCTGCTGGTGGCGATGCTCGACCGGGCCAACCGCGTGCTCACCCGCGACATGCTGCTCGACCTGCTGCGCGGCCGTCAGGCCGGGCCGTTCGACCGCGCGATCGACGTCGCGATCAGCCGGCTGCGGCGCAAGCTGGAGGATGACGGCCGGCATGCGCAGCTGATCAAGACGGTGCGCGGCGGCGGCTACGTGCTGGCCTGCGATGTCGAACGGGCCTGACGCGCAGCTGCCCGGCCGATTGATCCGCCGGCGGCTGGCTTGGCCAGCGCTGTTCTGGCCCGGTTCGCTTGCCTCGCGCACCTTGGTGACGCTGCTGCTCGGCCTGGCTCTGGTGCAGGGGCTCGGGCTGACGTTCCACGCCTATGACAGCATCGGCCTGCAGCACTTCGCCGAGGCGCGCGACGTCGGCGTGCGGATCTCGACGATCTTCCGCGTCGTCACCAACGTGCTGCCGGAGCAGCGCGCGCGGGCGCTGCGGGAGCTGGACCTGCCGGCCGGCTGGAGCGCGGCCGTCGATGCCACCCCCACTGCCCAGCTGCTGGGCCTGCCGCCGCACTGGCTCGAGGAGACGGTGCGGGTCAACGTGCACGCGCTGCAGACCCGTCCGGGCCAGCATCCGCGCATGGTCATGGTGCATTTCGACAAGCACTCGCACCGCCTCGAGGTCGCCGTCCACCTGCCGGACGACATGTGGCTGAACGTGCGGCTGCGGCTGCGGCCGGTGCTGTTCTGGAACTCGCCGACCTTCCTGGCCGCCTTCGTGCTGATGACGATCGCGGCGGCGCTGCTCTCCGTCTGGGCGGTGCGCCGGCTGACCGGGCCGGTGGCGACGCTGGCGGCCGCCGCCGAGCGGCTCGGACGCGACGTCAACGCGTCGCCGCTGCCCGAGGTGGGTCCCAGCGAGGTCCGCATCGCCGCCGTCGCGTTCAACACCATGGCGGCGCGGATCCGCCGCTTCGTGCAGGACCGCACCTTCCTGATCGCGGCCATCGGGCATGACCTGCGCACGCCGATCACCCGGATGAAGCTGCGCGCCGAGTTCATCGAGGATGACGAGTTGCGCGGCAAGTTTCTGGCCGACCTCGACGAGCTCGAGGCGATGGTTGCCGCCACCCTCGCCTTTGGCCGCGACGCCTCGCGCGCCGAGCCGGTCGTGGCCCTCGACCTGCCGGCGCTGCTGCGCACCGTGGTCGACGAGGCGACCGACGCCGCGCAGGCGGGCGAGCAGCTGCGCTACCAGGGGCCGGAGCACATGGTGGTGCAGGCGAGGCCGGTGGCGCTCAAGCGTGCGATGGCCAACCTGGTCGGCAACGCGGTCAAATACGCCGGCGGCGCTCGAGTCGTGCTGCACCGGGGCGGCCCCGGCATCATCACCGTGTTCGTCGACGATGACGGGCCGGGCATCCCGCCCGACGAGCTGGAGCGCGTGTTCGACCCGTTCTACCGGGTGGAGGCGAGCCGGAACCGGGAGACCGGCGGCACGGGGCTCGGGCTGTCGATCGCGCGCAATATCCTGCGCGCGCATGGCGGCGACGTGGCGCTGGGCAATCGCGGCGGGCAGGGCACGCGGGCGACGATTACATTGCCGGCTTGAAGGCAAGGCAAGGCAAGGCAAGGGGCTTTGCCCCTTGACCCCATCAAAGGCGGA
>CAXUCZ010000120.1:0-8128 GCA_964249675.1 uncultured Acetobacteraceae bacterium
GTTCTCGACCCGGTCGGCGTCCGAGAAGCCGAGGTCGCGGTTGAGGCCGTGGCGGACGTTGTCGCCGTCGAGCAGGTAGGTGTGGCGGCCGGCGGCGTAGAGGCGCTTCTCGACCAGGTTGGCGATCGTCGACTTGCCGGCGCCGGACAGGCCGGTGAACCACAGCACGCAGGGTTGCTGGCGCTTCTGGTCGGCCCTGGCGCGACGGTCCACGTCGACCGCCTGCCAGTGGATGTTCTGCGCCCGGCGGAGCGCGAAGCTGATCATGCCGGCGCCGACGGTCTCGTTGCTCATCCGGTCGATCAGGATGAAGCCGCCGGTGTCGCGGCATGCCTCGTAGGGGTCGAACGCGACAGGGGCGTCGAGGCTCAGGTTGCACAGGCCGATCTCGTTCAGCTCGAGCGACTTGGCCGCCACGTGCTCGAGCGTGTTAACGTTGACCTTGTGCTTGAGCGCGGTGATGGAGCCGGCGATGGTGCGGGTGGCGAGCTTGACGAGGTAGGAGCGGCCGGGGAGCATCGCCGCCTCGCCCATCCAGACCACGGTGGCCTCGAACTGGTCGCTCACACCGGCGGGGCTCGCGGCGGCGCAGATCACGTCGCCGCGGCTGATGTCGACCTCGTCCGTCGTGCACAGGGTGATCGACTGGCCGGCTTGCGCGAACGGCAGGTCGTGCTCGATCAGCACTCGCGAGACGGTGGTCTCGCGCCCCGAGGGCAGCACGCGGATGCGCTCGCCCGGCCGGATGGCTCCGGCGGCGATCTGGCCGGAGAAGCCGCGGAAGTCGGGATCGGGGCGGTTCACCCACTGCACCGGCAGGCGGAACGGCGCGGCGAGCGCGCCGGCGGCGGCCGGCGCCGTCTCCAGGTGCTCCAGCAGCGACGGGCCGACATGCCAGGGCGTCTGGCGGCTGCGCGACGCGATGTTCTCGCCGGCCAGGGCGGACACCGGGATCGCAACGATGTCGGTGAGGCCGAGCTGCTCGGCGAAGCGGCGGTACTCGGCGACGATGCGGTCGAACACCGCCTGGCTGTAGTCGACCAGGTCCATCTTGTTGACGGCGAGGACGATCGACCGCACGCCGATCAGCGAGACCAGGAAGCTGTGGCGGCGGGTCTGCACCAGCACGCCGCGCCGGGCGTCGATCAGGATCACCGCGAGGTCGGCGGTGGAGGCGCCGGTGATCATGTTGCGGGTGTACTGCTCGTGGCCGGGCGTGTCGGCGACGATGAACTTGCGGCGGTCGGTGGCGAAGAAGCGGTAGGCGACGTCGATGGTGATGCCCTGCTCGCGCTCGGCGGCGAGCCCATCGACGAGCAGGGCGAAGTCGATCGCCTCGCCCTGGGTGCCGAGCGCCCTGCTGTCCGCCTGCAGGGCGGCGAGCTGGTCGTCGAAGATCATCTTGCTGTCGTAGAGCAGGCGGCCGATCAGGGTGGACTTGCCGTCGTCCACCGAGCCGCAGGTGATGAAGCGCAGCAGGCTCTTGGACGCATGCGCGGCAAGGTAGGCCTCGATGTCCGTCGCGATCAGGTCCTGAGTGCGGGCGTCCATCAGAAATAGCCCTCCTGCTTCTTCTTCTCCATGCTGGCGCTCGCGTCGTGGTCGATCGCGCGGCCCTGGCGCTCCGAGGTGGTGGTCAGCAGCATCTCCTGGATGATCGCCGGCAGGGTGTCGGCCTGGCTCTCGACGGCGCCGGTGAGCGGGTAGTCGCCCAGGGTGCGGAAGCGCACCGAGCGGCGCTCGGGCACGACGCCGGCAGGGATGCGCATGCGCTCGTCGTCGACCATGATGGTCAGGCCGTTATGCTCGACCACCGGTCGCTCGGCGGCATAGTAGAGCGAGACGATCGGGATGCGCTCCAGGCTGATGTACTGCCAGATGTCGAGCTCGGTCCAGTTCGACAGCGGAAAGACGCGGAGGCTCTCGCCCGGGGCATGGCGGGTGTTGAACAGGCGCCACAGCTCGGGGCGCTGGCGCTTGGGGTCCCAGCGGTGCTGGCGCGAGCGGAACGAGACGATGCGCTCCTTGGCGCGGCTCTTCTCCTCGTCACGCCGCGCGCCACCGAACGCGGCGTCGAAGCCGTATTTGTCGAGTGCCTGCTTCAGCGCCTCGGTCTTCATGACGTCGGTGAAGGCCGGATGGTCGAACGGGTTGATGCCGGCGGCGATGCCGTCCTCGTTGCGGTGCTCGATGAAGTCGAGGCCGAGCTCGGCGACGGTGCGGTCGCGGAAGGCGATCATCTCGCGAAACTTCCAGCCGGTGTTGACGTGCAGCAGCGGGAAGGGCGGGCGGCCGGGGGCAAACGCCTTCAGCGCCAGGCGCAGCATCACTGCGCTGTCCTTGCCGACCGAGTAGAGCATGACCGGGCGCTCGCTCTCGGCCACCACCTCGCGCATGATCTGGATGCTCTCGGCCTCCAGGCGCTGCAGATGGCTGAGGGCGTCGGCTAGGGGTATCAATCGAGGTCCAATCCAAGGAAGGCCAGGGGCTTCGCCCCTGGACCCGATTAAAGGCGAAGCCTTTAAAATCCATTCCTTATCTATGATCTCACCGCAAGCTCGGTGGCGTGGGAAGCAGGATTGACTGGCTTCGCCAAGCAAGGAAGACCGTATCAGGCTCCAAACGGATGGGGTCTGGGGCCGCGGGCCCCAGCGGGTCCAGGGCAGAGCCCTGGGCCTTGCGTCCTTGCGTTAGTCCATATCGTCGGCGCCGCTGCCCGAACCGGTGATGCCGGAACGGGATGGGGCGTCGGCGTGCGGCTGGACCTGAGTCGACATTAGGGCGAGCTCCTCGTCGACGTCGTCCGAGCCGGGCTCCTCGGGCTCGCCCTTCGTGCTTGGATCGGCGCCGGATTGCTGCAGCAGGTCGGCGACCGCATCAGGGTCGGCATGCTGGGCCTGCTCGAGCAACAGGTCGGCGCGGTCGGTGTCGCCGGCCTCGCGAGCTCGCAAGGCCGCATCCGCGAGGGCGCGCGCCTCGCCGTGCTTGCTGCGCGGGCCCTCGTCGCCGGCGGGATTGTCCATCAGGTCCGACATTGTGTGCCCTTCAAATCTGTCGGGGCAGAACAGGCGGCGGGCGGGCGGGTTGCCGGCGCGTCGTGTCAGGCAACGGTTCAGGCGCCGCGATGGGCGCCGCTTCTGCCGCCGCCGGACCGCGCCTGGCTGCGTCCGGGCGAGTTGCCGGGCCGGCTGTGGCCGGCATGGCCGCCCTGATGGCCGCGTCCGCGACCGCCGCCACCGAGCACCGGCGGCCGCAGCGTCGAGCTTGAGGCAGCCTCGGAGTGGTAGGGGTGCTCGCGCACGACCGGGATCGACTGGCCGATCTCGCGCTCGATGTCGCGCAGCCAGGCGCGCTGCTCGGCGTCGCACAGCGAGATCGCCCAGCCCTCGCGGCCGGCGCGCGCGGTGCGGCCGATGCGATGGACGTAGCTCTCGGGCAGGTTCGGCAGGTCGTAGTTGAAGACGTGGCTGACGTCGTCGACGTCGATCCCCCGCGCGGCGATGTCGGTCGCGACCAGCACCTTGACCGCGCCCGAGCGGAAGCCGGCCATGGCGCGCTCGCGTGCGCCCTGGGACTTGTTGCCGTGGATCGCCTCGGCGGAGATCCCGGCGGTGGAGAGGAACTCGGCGACCTTGTTGGCCTCGTGCTTCATCAGCGTGAAGACCATGGCGCGGGACACCTTGGGGCTGTCCAGCAGCATCTTCACGGCCTGCTTCTTGTCGTCGCTGTTGACGAACATCACCGCCTGGCGGATGCGCTCGACCGTGGTCGAGGGCGGCGCCGCCTCGATGCGGGCGGGGTTGCGCAGCAGGGAGGCCACGAGCTCGGCGATCGAGGACGGCATGGTGGCGGAGAACAGCAGCGTCTGACGCTCGCGCGGCAGCATGGCGACGATCTTCTTGATGTCGCGCACGAAGCCCATGTCGAGCATGCGGTCGGCCTCGTCGAGCACCAGGACCTCGACCGTGCCGAGATCGATATGGCCCTGGTTGATGAGGTCGAGCAGGCGGCCGGGAGCGGCGGTCAGCACGTCGACGCCGCGGCGCATCGCCTCGACCTGCCGGCCCTGGCCGACGCCGCCGAAGATCACGGTGTGCGACAGCCTGAGGTGACGGCCGTAGCTGGCGAAGCTGGTGTCGATCTGGGCGGCCAGCTCGCGGGTCGGCGCCAGCACCAGCACGCGGGCGCCTCGAGGAGTGTTCGGCCGGCGGCCGGACTGCAGCCGGTGCAGGATCGGCAGCGCGAAGGCGGCGGTCTTGCCGGTGCCGGTCTGCGCCAGGCCGACGAGGTCGCGGCCCTCAAGCAGTGGCGGGATGGCGCCGGCCTGGATCGGCGTCGGCACGGTGTAGCCTTCCTCGGCGAGCGCGCGCAGCAATGGCTCAGCCAAGGCGAAGTCGGAAAATTGAATATTCATCGTGGGGAGATCGCGCCTCCTGGCGCGTCGGCGTGCGCCGCAGGGCGCAGGGTCGTACAGGGAGCGTCACGGAGGCATGTCGCACCGGTCGCGGGCCGTTCCGAACGTCCGCCCTTGCGGCAGCCCTCGGCTTGAGGGATCAGATGACCGGTTCCGCGGCGCCGGACAAGCGTTGCTTACGCATGGTTGCTGCGCTGCAGCGAAATCGCCCGCGACTGATGCCGCTCGGCCACGTGGCCGTCATGCGGCGAAATCTCGCATCGTCGCAAACCGCTCCGCCTGCGCACCGTTTTGGCGATGATCAGTCACGGAGCGCAACGATGGCGAAGCTGCCGAAGCAGGGCGATGCGGTCACCTGGGACGCGCCGCAGGGCAAGACCAGCGGTACTGTCGAGAAGGTGGTCACCTCGACGACGAAGGTGAAGGGCCACACCGCCAAGGCCAGCAAGGAAGATCCTCAGGTGCTGGTCAAAAGCGGCAAGTCCGGCAAAAAGGCGGTGCACAAGCCGGAGGAGCTGAAGAAGACGTGAGCAGCCGATAGGGACCGCTCGGGCGCCTAGGCGGTCCGAGCGGCTCTCGGCGTGACCTTGGCGCGGATGGCGGCGACCAGGCAAGCGGGCAGAAACGGCTTGGCGATGAAGGTCTCGTCGGCTGTGACCAGGTGCTGATTGGCGGGCAGACCGCTGATGAAGATGATCGGCAGGTCGGGCCGAAGGCTGCGCGCCGAGCGGGCGAGCTCGCGGCCGCCCTTGCCGTTGCCGAGGTCGAGGTCGGCCACCAGAAGCTGCGGCGGCGTCTCGTTGGCGAGCCAGTCGGCAGCCTCAACGGCGTTGCGGGCTTGGCCAACCTCGAAGCCGGCATCACGCAGCGATTCCGCCAGCGTCACCAGGACAAGGGCGTCATCATCCAGCAGCAAGACATCGCACACCAGATGACGCTCCAAAGACCCACCGCTACAGCGCTGGGACGACCAGAGGAGTTCCGCCTGGCGCTCCGGTGCCCCAGCCGGCGCCGCCGGTAAGATCGTTTGGGCGACCGTGGCCGTTGGTCTGCAGGCTAGGTGTCGAAGCGCCGCGTCGCCGGCAGGCTTGCGATGAAGGCGGTGCCCGTCGGCCGACGCTCGATCGCCAGCCCTGCGCCCTCGCCGCGCAACAGCCCGTTGATCAATCGCATGCCAAGGCCCCTGCTCTGGCTTGGGCTGAAGTCCACCGGGAGCCCGACGCCGTCATCGGCGACGGTCAGCACCGCGCGGCCGTCCGGCGGCTGACGGAAGCTCACCCGGATTTTTCCGGCGCCGTATTTGAGCGCGTTGGTGACGAGTTCAGTCAGCACCAGGCCTAACGCGGGCAGCTCGCCAGCCGGCCAGGCGACGTCGTCCGCCTCGACCTGGATATCGCGGCCGTCGAGTGTCGAGGCCATGCCGTCGCCGAGGTCGGCGACCAGGCCGCCGAGGTAAGGCGCCACGTCGAGGGTCAGGGCTGCGCCGGTGGTGTAGAGCCGGTCGTGGATGGCGGCGATGGTGCGCACGCGCGCGGCGCTCTCCATCAGCTGCTCGGCGGCCTGCTCGTTGTCTGCCGAGCGGCTTTGCAGCGACAGCAGGTTCTGCACCAGCTGCAGGCTGTTCTTCACCCGGTGATGCACCTCCAGCATCAGCAAGTCCTTGGCCTGCGTTGCCGCCACCCGCTCGGTGATGTCGTGCGAAATCGCCAACACGTCGTCGCTGTCCTCGATGGCGGTGACCTGGACCTCCCACCAGCGCGGCTGGCCGCGCACCGGCGTGACGGCGTCGAAGCGGGCTGTCTCGCCGGTCCGAGCGCGGGCGAGGCTTGCCTGAACGAGCGGCCGCTGGTCTTCCGGCCACAGGTCCTCCCAAAAGCGTCCGACCAGTTCCTCGGCACGCTCAAAGCCGAGCATGCAGACGCCGTTCGGGTTGACCCGGGACAGCCGGCCGGAGGGGCCGATGACCTTGACGCAGTCGGGGCTGGCCCTCAGCAGGCCTTCGACGAAGTGCCGGTTCCGCTGCAGCTCCTCCAGGCGGCGCAGCTTGGCGATGGCGTGCGCCAGCGTGCCGGCGAGGCCCTGCAGGAAGGCGGTGTCGTCGGCCGAGAAGTCTTCGTTGCTGGAGCGGTCGACCTCGAGCACGCCGTAAGGACCGTCCGGCGTCTGGATCAGCACGTTGAAGGCCCGCTCGATGCCGTGCTCGCGCAGCAGCTCGGGCGTCTCGAAGCGCTGCTCGCCCTCCAGGTCGTTGGACAGCACGGGCTCGCCGGAGCGAAAGGCGTGGCCGGCCGCGCTGCCGCTGTCGGCGGGCAGGCGGGCATGGCCGACGACGCCGGGGTACCAGCCGACGCCGGCGCGCATCAGAAAGCAGTCCGGCTCGGGCAGGTATTCCAACACCTTGGCGAAGCGGCAGCCGACGCCCTCCGCGGCGACGGCGCAGGCACGGTCGAGCACCGGCTGCAGGGCCTCGCTTTGCAGGCTGAAATTGGCCAGGGCGGCGCTCAACGCCTGCTGGTGCAGACGCAGCGTCAGCTCAGCGTTCGCCTGCTCTAGCAACGTCGTCGCTGGCACCGCCCACCCTCTTGGACACGCAAGGCTCGCATACGGGTACGAAGGCCGGGCGGCAAGCAGCACCGGCTCACCTCGCCGCGCCCGACGACGGCCGCTACAGCTGGACGCGATGGCGGAGATGCAAGCACGGCCGGCGGCGCTGCAGCGGGCGGAGGGATCCTTCGCCCTGGCGGTGGTGCGGCGCGACGGCGGCACGCGGCTGGCGCGACTCGGTCAGGCCGGCTGCCTGCGTCTGCTGTTTCCCCACGCCGGCAGGTTCGAGGCGGTGCTGCTCAACACCGCCGGCGGCATCGCTGCCGGCGACCGTCATCGCGGCGAGATCGAGTGCGGCGCCGGCGCGGCGCTGCTGCTGACCGGGCAGGCGGCCGAGCGGTGCTATCGGGCGCGGCCCGGCGAGGCGGCGGCCGACATCCGGGTCACGGTGCGGCTGGCAGCCGGGGCGCGGCTCGACTGGCTGCCGCAGGAGCTGATCGTGTTCGACGGCGCGGCGTTGAACCGGACCCTGCAGGTCGACATGGCGGGCGGGGCGACGCTGCTCTGCCTCGAGAGCCGCATCCTGGGCCGGCGGCACTCGGGCGAGCGGGTCGCATCTCTGCGTCTGACCGACCGGCTGTGCATCCGGCGCAACGGGGTCACGCTGCTGGACGACCGGTTGCGGATCGTCGGCGATGCCGAGGCACGGCTGGCCGGGCCGGCGGCGGCGGCCGGGGCGATCGCCTCGGCCAGCGTGGTGTTCGTGGCACCGACGGCGGGAACGCGGCTGGATGCGGTGCGGGACGCGCTCGCGGGGGAAACGGCGGGCGCGTCGGCCTGGAACGGCATGCTGGTCGCGCGCCTGATCAGCCACGACGCGGCCCGGCATCGCGCGGCGCTGCTGCGGGTGCTCGCGGTGCTGCGCGAGGGGGTGCTGCCTGCGGTCTGGCGCTGCTGAGTGAGGAAGGAAGGCCAGGAGCTCTGCTCCTGGACCTCGCTGGGGCCCGCGGCCCCAGACCCCATCCATTTAGAGTAGAGTGACCTCATTTCTTGCTTGGCGAAGCCGGTCAATCCTGCTGCCGACGGCACCGGACGCGCCATAAAGCATGACTGACAAATGGATTTTAAAGGCTTCGCCTTTAATCGGGTCCAGGGCAGACAGCCCTGGCC
>CAXUCZ010000121.1:0-8127 GCA_964249675.1 uncultured Acetobacteraceae bacterium
TGAACAGCTCCCAGCTCATGTCGGCCGGCGGTTCCAGCGCCTCGAAGGTGCGCGGGCAGGTCTCGCACAGCAGATTGCAGCGGTTGGTGACCTCCAGATAGAGGCAGACCGGCGGCGCGGTGGCGATGCGCTCGTTGGCGCGCACGGTCTCGAAGTAGCGGCGCGGATCCGGCAGCAGCGGCGACGGGGCTTCGGTGGTGGCCGACATCAGGCAGTCTCCGCGGGCAGGGTGACGAAGGAGCGGCCCCGGGCGCGCCGGATGTCCAGCAGCGCTAGGACCAAGGTGGGGCCGTAGATCAAGGACGGCCAGAAGAATTTCTCGCCCCAGGGCGTGATCTGCAGGATTAGCGGCGAGACGCCGAGCCAGATCAGGCTCCACCAGGGGGCGAGGCAGGCCGGTATGGCGAGCCAGGCGAAGTACCAGGAGTAATGCGGGCTGATCGCCAGCATCAAGCAGCCCGCCAGGATCCCGGCGGCGCCGCAGGTCCAGACGGCGTCGGCGCGCGGCGTCGACGGATGGCGGCCGCGGAGTGCGACGGCCAGCCCCAGCGCGATCAGCAGCAGGGCGGCGGCGGCGAGATAGAGCGCGATCGCCGCTTTGGGCAGGCGGTGCAGCCGGTCGAAGCCGGCGAGCAGCCACAGCTCCGAGGCGCCGGCCGCGCTCTCCTCGTCGGCGTAGCCGGACAGGTAGCCGAACACCCGCCAGCCGACGCCGGCGTAGGCGGCGTAGCCGGCGGCCAGCACGGCGGCGGCGGCGGCGGGCAGCCGCCAGTCCCAGCGCCGCCACAGCGCCGGCGCGATCGCGACGGGCAGGAACTTCACCCCGATCGCCGCGCCCAGCATCGCGCCGGCCAGTGTGGCGCGGCGCTCCACCGAGGCGAGCAGGGCGACGGCGCAGAAGCCGATCGCGAGTGCGTCGACATGACCGTTGCCGGCGAAGTTCCACACTACAAGCGGGTTCCAGGCGTAGATCAGCAGCCGCGCCTGGGGCAGGCCGGCGAGGCGCAGCAGGCGCAGCACGCACAGGCAGGCGACCGCCTCGCAGCCCACCATGAAGAGGCGCAGGCCGGTCGCGGACTGGCTCACCAGCGCCAGCGCGGCGAACACCGACTGGGCGATGGGCGGGTAGATCGTGTGGGCGTATTCGTGGCGGTTGACGTGCGGGTAGATCGCCGCGTCGCGCAGCCCGGCCAGGGCGGCGTCGTCGGGGATGTAGCGGTAGGGGTTGATGCCGGCGAGCTGGACCCGGCCGTCCCACACGTAGCGATAGAGGTCGCTCGACAGGAAGGGCGGTGCGGCGATGGCGATCAAGCGCAGCCCGACCGCGACCGCGATCACCAGCCACAGCGCATGAGCGCGACGCGGCGGATGGCGCAGCACCAGCCGCACGGCGAGCAGGTAGGCGCCGCCGGCGACCGCCCAGACGGCGACAAAGACGTTGGTAAGATGGACGCTGCCGGTGGTCGGCGCCCCGGGCACGTGCAGCCGGAGGCCGGCAAGCGTCAACGCAAGCAGGATCGCGCCGAGCCCGGCGAGCATCAGGCGCCGGCCCCGGCGAGCTGGTTGAGGCCGGGCTGGTCGACGGCGAGCCGGTCGATGCCGAGGCGGGCGAGGCAGGCCGCCGTGACCGGCGCCGGATAGGGCGTCAGCGCGCCCCGCATCCGGCCGCCAAGCTCGTCGAGCAGCCGCGCGAGGGCGGCGCGGTTGTCCACATCGTACCAGGTGTCGAGCTCGACCAGCTCGAGGCCGATCTGGGCGGCGCGCGCCCGGGTCTGCTCGGCCACCGACTCGGTGCTCCAGGCGATGTCGGTGAACAGCGCGGCATGCGGCGCTTTCACGCCCAACAGGTAGTAGCCGCCATCCTCGGCCGGCCCCAGCACGGCGCGCTCGCCGGACGCCGCCAGCAGCTCGGCCGTACGGCGCAGCAGGGAGGTCGGCAAGGTCGGGCTGTCCGAGTTCAGCACGCAAGCAGCGTCGTGCCCGGCATCGAGCAGCGAGTGTATGGCGTGCAGCAGGCAGCGCCCGAAGCCCTCGACGTTGGGCGGCATCGGCGGCGTGCCGTCGGCGAGCACGAGGCCGGTGCCCGGCGCCAGATGGCCCTCGAACAGGTGCTCCAGCCCGGCGGGAGCATAGGCGATGCAGCCCTCGATCGGCGTCGTCTGCGCGGCGAGAGCGATGTTGTCGGTAATGTCGCGCAGGAAGGCGGCGCTCAGCGCGGCGCATCCCTCGGGGCTGAGCGGCGGCGACAGGCGGGTCTTGGAGCGCCCCGGCTGCGGTGCCTTGGCCATCACCGCGATCGCGCAGGAGCGTGCAGGCATGTTGCGGTTCCGTGAGGCAGCCGAGGCAAAGCATAGCCGGCAGCACGGCAAAAGTAAGGCGCTGCGGCGCCGGCGCGTCATCGCACCGGCGCCGACCGGCTCACATCGGCGGCGTGACGCCGCCGGCGCCGACCGCCATCAGCTTGGCGTCGAGCGCGCTGCCGTTCTTGACGACCACGGCGAACACCTTGTCGCCGCCGGCCAGCGCCGAGCGGTCGGCGGGGTGCAGCAGCACGATCGGCGCCGTCGGCGGCACGATGATGGTCTGCTGCCCGCCCTTGTAGGTCACCGTCAGCTTCTGCGCGCCGCCGGCATCGGCCGCCGTGCTGACGTTGCCGTTGGTCATCGAGCTGTTGGCGGTGCCGCCGGCCGGCAGCGCGGCGCTGACGTTGCCGTTGGTCATCGCGCTTGTCGTGCTGTGCGCGCCGCCCGCTGTGGTGTCGGTGATGCGGTCCCAAGCGTAGTGGCCCTCGCCGGTGCCGCGCATCGCCTCGGGGAAGATCACCACCTCCAACGCCGTCAGATAGTCGCCGGAGCCCTTGGTCGCGGTGCCGATGAAGGTGCCCTGCTTCACGTCGGCAAGAGTCGCCTGGGAGAGGGTCGCGACGCGGGTGTCGGCGGCCAGGGTGATCGTCGCCTCGACGCCGGCATTGGTCTTGACGCGCACGGTGTCGCCGGAGACGGACGTGATGGTGCCGCGGATGCGCTGCGGAGCGCCGGCGGCGAGGCTGGCGGCGGGGAGCGCGGCGGTGGCGAGCAGCGTAGTGGCGAGCAGCGCATAGGCGAGATGCCGTGTCACGATGTAGTCTCCTGAGAATATCGGGCCATGTCTGGCGCCCATGACTAAGCGGAACCGCCTCATGAGAGTTTCAGCCGACGATTCGGCGCGCCCCGCGGCCGCCCATCCGCTCGCCATCCGCATCACGCACTGGGTGGGCGCTGCGGCGATGATCGGCATGATCGCGAGCGGCTGGCAGATCTACAACGCCTCGCCGATCCTGCCCTTCGTGTTCCCCCGCTTTCTCACGCTGGGCGGCTGGCTTGCCGGCGCCATCGCCTGGCATCTCGCGGCGATGTGGGTGCTGGTGGCCGACGGCGCGCTCTACCTTGCCTACGGCCTGATCAGCGGGCACTTCCGCCGCGACTTCGCGCCGATCACGCCCGGCGAGCTTTGGCGCGACGTCTGGAACGCGATGCGATTCCGGCTGGGACATAGGCTCGGGCACTACAATGCGGTGCAGAAGATCCTCTACATCGGCGTGCTGGCGGTGGCGCTGCTCACGGTCGCGACCGGGATGGCGATCTGGAAGCCGGTGCAGCTCGGCTGGCTTACCGACCTGTTCGGCGGCTATCCGACCGCGCGCGTCATTCATTTCGGCCTGATGAGCGCAATCGTCGCCTTCCTGGTCGTTCACGTGGCGCTGGCGCTGATCTATCCGGCAACCATCCGCTCGATGCTGAGCGGCCGCGCGCGGCAGAGCCTGTCATGAGCCGCAATCAGTCCGCGCGCGGCGAGCTCGCGCGGCTGTCTCGACGACTGATGCTGAAGCGCACCCTCTCGCTCGGCGCGGTGAGCCTGCTGAGCGGCTGCGACCTGTCCGGCGATCTGGACAGCGGCGACCTGTTCGACCGCGCGCTGCGCGTTATGCTGGCGCTCGACGACCGGGTTCAGGCGGCGCTGTTCAGCCGCGCCCGGCTGGCCGACACCTTTCCGGTGAGCGCGATCACCAAGCCGTTTCGCTTCAACGCCTATTATCCGGAATGGCAGGTGCGCGACGTGCCCGACGACTGGCGCCTGGAGGTGAGCGGACGCGTCGCTGACCGCCATCCCTGGACGCTCGAGACACTTCGCGCGCTGCCGCAGGAAAGCCAGGTCACCCGGCACATCTGCATCGAGGGATGGAGCCAAGTGGGCCAGTGGAGCGGGGTGCCGCTGCATCGGTTTCTCGATCATGTCGGCGCTGACCTGACGGCGCGCTGGGTCGGTTTTACCTGCTTTGACAATTATTCGACAGTGCTCGACATGCCAAGCGCGCTGCACCCGCAGACGATACTGGCGCTCGACTTCCTCGGCCAGCCGCTGGCCTCGCAGTGGGGCGCGCCGGTGCGGCTGCGCACGCCGGTGAAGCTCGGCTTCAAGAGTGCGAAGAACCTGGCCGGCATCTTCGTCACCAACAGCTATCCGAGCGGCTTTTGGGAGAAGCAAGGCTACGACGAATTCAGCGGGTCTTGAGGAAGGCCAGGGGCGTCGCCCCTGGACCCGATTAAAAGCGGGGCCTTTAGAATTCGCTTTTATGCATGCTTGACGGGTGGGGTCGGCGCCGTGACCGGAGGATCAGATGGCTGCGCCCGGCATCAAGGCGCTCGCTCGCAGGGCTAAACAGGTGAGGTTCTGGGGACCCAGATCCCGTTACGCGCTCGACATGGCGAGCGGCAGGCCTGAGGCGGCTTGCAGCCGTCCGACGTTGATCCGAATGTCGGGATTTTCGCCGTGGTCTTGGGCAAGACGTTTAGATTGGCAGCCACAAGTTGCACCGACTCGCAACGGTGCACGGGCTGCCAGGCTTTCTCCATAACCCCGTAATCATTGCGCTGACAGTCAACGTGGGGCCAGCTTGCCGTAGAGCCGCCGGGACTGGTCGCGGCCCTTGTCGGCTGCCGCCAGTGGTGGCCCGGGCGGCGTCGCGCGTCTTGCTTGTCGACGAATTGGGCTCGCGGCTCCGTGAGCTCTAGTCGGCCGCATCCTTGTCCTGCGCCGCCTTGCGGCCCCGACGCGCCGGCTTGGCCGCCGGCGTCACTTCGGCCGGCGCGGCGTCGATCGCGTTGGGCTTGCGGCCGAGGCCGATCGACTTGGCGAGGCTGGAGCGATGCTGGGCGTAGTTCGGCGCCACCATCGGGTAGTCGGACGGCAGATTCCAGCGCTGACGATAGTCCTCGGCGGACATTCCGTAAGACGTCATCAAGTGACGCTTGAGCATCTTCAGCTTCTTGCCGTCTTCGAGGCAGATGATGTAGTCGGGAAAAACCGATTTCTTCACCGGGACCGCCGGCTGCGGCTTCTCCGCGGCGACTGTGCTGCCGCCGAGCGAGTTCAGCGCCGTGTAGACCTGCTGGATCAGCTCGGGCAAGGCGCTGGCCTGGACGGCATTGTTGGCGACGTGCGCCGAGACGATTTGCGCCGTATAGGCAAGGGTGGATCCGGCCGACTCGCCAGGGATCTTGTCGAACTCTTCAGCCATGATAATACGTGCGCCTTGTGAGTTGCCGTCGGACACGTATATTGCATTAACCGCCGGAACGTTCAATAATTTTACTTGAACAAGTCGCTATTCAAGATCATTGCCTGCCGAGATGACACGTTGATCCGGCGTTGCGGCCTCGGCACACTGCTTCCATGCTTGGGGCGCCGCCACCCGGCAGTCCACCTTTGACGGAAACATCCAGTTTTGCCGATTTCTGACAAGTCCCAGCCGCTCGCGACCGACGCGTCGACCACCGAATCCGACGAAGAGCGCATGCGACGAGCGCTCGCCGACCTGGGCGGCGACAATCATCGCGCGCGGTTCGCCCCGCCCCGCCCGGTCGCCGCCGGATCGCCGGCGGCGCCCGCAGCGGCCCAGCCGGGTCATTCCGGTCCACGCTCGCGTGCGGAGCCTGGCCAGGCGGCGCCGAAATGGAGCCCGCCGGCGCGGCCGCAGCTTTCCTCCTCCGGCTTACAGAGCGGCTCGGGTCCGCGTCGCAACCGCTTCGCCGGCTCGGCCGACGTTCCGGTGGTCCACCTGCCGCTTGGCCCGGGTCGCGAGCGCGGCCGCAGCGAGCCGGCCGCCGCGCCCGACCTCCAGGCCGCGCCGGCTCGTCCCCAAGCGGACGACCGGCCGCTCCGCGAGGCGCAGGCCAAGCTCGATGCGGTGTGCAGCCAGCTTGGCCTGGCGGAGCTCAAGCTCAAGGACGCGCTGGACCTGATCCGGCGCCAGGAGGTCGACATTGCGGCCTTGCAGGCGACCATCGGCGCCCAGCAGGCCGAGCTTGCCGCCGTGGCGCGGGCTGCGCCCGGCGGCCGTGACGACCAGGCCGCAGCACCGCTGCACGAGGCGATGCCGGACGGACCGGCGGTCAAGAAAAATCCAGTCGGTCGCCCGCGCGGCCCCGCCAGGACGGCGGACGCGGCGGCGCGGCGCAAGCCGTTGCGCGAGCCCAAGCCGGTCAAGTGGTGGATCAAGTCCAGCTGATGCCGCCCGGCCGACGCCGGTGCGCCTGACGCGCCCGGGTTTGGCAACCCTGCTCGGCGGCGTCCTGCTCGCCGCCTGCTCCGTGGTCGGCGTGCGCAGCGGCACCGAAGAGCCGCACTATGCGCTCCTGCAGCGCCTCGGCGCGATCGAGATACGCCGCTACGAGCCGCGCCTTGCTGCCGAGACCACCGTCGACGCGAGCGAGCTTGCCGCCCGCAGCGACGGCTTCCGGCGCCTCGCCAACTACATCTTCGGCGGCAATGCCGATCGCCAGCGCATCGCGATGACCGCCCCGGTCGCGCAATCCGGCGGCGGCCCGGAGGCTCTCGCCAGCTGGACCATCCGCTTCTTCCTGCCGCGCGACCTCTCGGCGGGCGCCGCGCCTCGGCCGAACGCCCCGGCCGTTCGGATCGTCGAGCTGCCGGCCGAGACGGTCGCCGTGTGGCGGTTCTCCGGCTCGCCGACGGCCGAGGCGGTGCGCGCCGCGCAGCGCCAGCTGCTCGCCGCCCTTGCGCCCACACGCTGGCGACCGCTCGGCGCTCCCGCCGCCTGGTTCTACGATCCGCCGTGGACGATCCCGTTTCTGCGTCGCAACGAGGCCGTGGTCGCGGTGGCGCCCGAACCGGCGGCGCGGTAGGCCTCAGGGCACGATCGTGCCGCCGTCCCAGGCCAGCACGCTGCCGCTCTGCGCCGCCGTCAGCTGTGCGACCACGTCGAGCAGGTGACGCGCCGAGGCGCCCGGCTGCAGCACCGTGCGCCGCCCGCGGAAGGGCGCGCTGAGCGGCGTCTCCACCGTGCCCGGATGCAGGCCGACGCAGATCGCCTCCGGCCGCGACTGCGCCAGCTCGATGGCGAAGTTGCGCAGCACCATGTTGAGCGCCGCCTTGGCCGCACGATAGCTGTGCCAGCCCCCCGAGCGATTGTCGCCGATGCTGCCGACCCGTGCGCTCAGGGCTGCGAACACGCTGCGGCCGGAGCGCGGCAGCAGCGGCAGCAGGTGCTTGCCGACCAGCGCCGGCCCGACCGCATTGACCCGGAAGCTCTCCAGCATCGCCGCGCCGTCGAGCGCCCGGTAGGTCTTCTCCGGCGTCAGCCCGGGCGCCTGCAGCACCCCGGTCGCGACGAGGACGAGGCGCAACGGCGGCGCCTCGGCGAGGGCCGCCGCCGCGGCGGCGATGCTGGCCTCGTCCGTGACGTCGATCCGCCCGAGCGTGATCCCGGGGAGGGTGGGTCCGCCGCTGCTGCGCGACAGGCCGACGATGCGCTCGTACGCGGCGTCCTGCTGCAGCGCCCGCAGCAGCGCCGCGCCGATGCTGCCGCCGGCGCCAATGACCACTGCAGTGCCGACCTGCTGCATCAACGCCACGCTCCCGTCTCGACGCCTCGACGCCTCCTTGGCGACCCCTGCCGAACTCGGCCCGCTGCGGGTCGTTCCTATATCCGGGGATCGCCGCGGCACCGGGTCGCCGCGGCAGCAGAGGGAAACACAGCGATGAGCATGTTCGGGTCGATCATGTCGAAGATATTCGGCCACGCCGCCGCGCCAGCCGCCGCCGCTGAAGCGCCGGCCAGTCCTGCCA
>CAXUCZ010000122.1:0-6106 GCA_964249675.1 uncultured Acetobacteraceae bacterium
GCGACGGCAGCAGCACGGCGTTGTCGCCCGCCGGGTCGAGCTGCCCGTAGGTGCCGTAGACGATCCGCGCCTCGGGCAGCACCACGCCGTGCTCGGTGGCAAAGCCGCTGATGGCGAACTCGTGTTGCGCCGGCTCGCCTGGCGCCGGGCCGGTCGGCGCCGCCGTCGCGTCGGCAGCGGCCAGCGTCGCCATCAGGCAGGCTGCGGCCGCGGCCTTCACCCGCGTCAGCCCATCCCCAGCCCTTCGATGTCGTGTTTCTGGGTGATCGGCTCCAGCGCGTCGACCACCCGGCAATGCAGATGCGCCCGCGCCGCCTCGGGCAGCGCGGCATGGAACGCGCGCGTGACCATCATGTCGTGCAGCGCGGCGTGCCCCGCCCCCGGCGCATCGACGCCGAGCACCAGCGCCGGGCGCGGCACCTGCGAGGCGTGCTGGGTGCCGCGATGCATCGTCAGCGCCGAGCGGCAGGAGATGTCGCCCAGGCGCGGATACTTGCGCACCGCCCGCTCGGCGAAGCGCGGCCACAGGCTCGCATCGGGGAACATCTCGTGGTTCCAGCCGCGCCCGTCGTCCCACTGCGTGCCGGGCGCGACCTCAAACGGCCCCATGTCCTCGGCGACGTCGACGCCGGTGAGGTTGAAGGCGAGCGAGGTGATGCGCCGGCCCTCGTAGCTCTCCGGCGGCGCGGGGAAGTCGCGATGCCAGGGCTGGTCCTTCGCCCCCTCGAACGGCGTGTCGAAGCCGACCTCGACGACCTGCCAGTCCGGCCCGAGCACGCGCTCGCACAGGCCCACGACCCAGGGGTGGCTCACCAGCTCGACGAAGCCGCGCAAAGCCTCGGGATGCAGCTCGACATACCAGCGCCGCGGACCGCGGCCGATGGCCCCGCCCGGCCGCTGGATCGCGGGCCAGAACGCCGCCATCATGTCCGCCCGCAGCCGCTCCGCCCACTCCCGGGCGAACGCGCCGCGGCGCCCGACGATGCCGTCGCGCTGCAGCAGCTCGACATCCGCGCCGAGCTCGTCCGTGTTCAGGTTCGCCGCCTCAAGTGGCACAGTCCCGTCCTCCCAAGCCTGCCGTGACCGCCGCCGACATCACGCGCGAGGGCCGCATCCTGCGCCGCGCGCCACAGTGCGTCGAGACGCACGCCCGCCGCGATTGCAGCGCGGCGGGCGACGCGATAGATCCGGGGACGCGCCCGATGCATCGGATAGATCATCATTCTCAAGCCGACGTCGGAACGCATTGCATGACGAGCACGACCGAAGGGTCGGCCCTGGCGCCGGCCGCCCGCGCCACGCCGCAAGCCGCGCAGCCCGCGATCGCCATCAGGAACCTGACCAAGACCTACGCCTCCGGCTTCCAGGCGCTGCTCGGCATCGACCTCGACATCCATCGCGGCGAGATCTTCGCCCTGCTCGGCCCGAACGGTGCGGGCAAGACGACGCTGATCAACGTCGTCTGCGGCATCGTGAACCCGAGCGGCGGCAGCGTGCACGCGGACGGGCACGACGTCGTCGCCGACTACCGCGCCGCCCGGCGCCTGATCGGCCTGGTGCCGCAGGAGCTGAGCACCGACGCCTTCGAGACCGTGCTGGCGACCGTCGGCTTCAGCCGCGGCCTGTTCGGCCATCCGCCCGATCCGGCCCATCTCGAGAAAATCCTGCGCGACCTGTCGCTGTGGGACAAGCGGAACAGCAAGATCGTCACCCTGTCGGGCGGCATGAAGCGCCGGGTCATGATCGCCAAGGCGCTGTCGCACCAGCCGCGCATCCTGTTCCTCGACGAGCCCACCGCGGGCGTGGACGTCGAGCTGCGCCGCGACATGTGGCGCATGGTCCGCGCCCTGCGCGAGACGGGTGTGACCATCATCCTGACCACCCACTACATCGAGGAGGCCGAGGAGATGGCCGACCGCATCGGGGTGATCAATCACGGCCGCATCATCCTGGTCGAGCGCACCGCGGCGCTGATGCAGAAGCTCGGCAAGAGCCAGCTGCACCTGAAGCTGACCGCGCCGCTCGCCGACGTGCCGGCCTCGCTCGCCGACTGGCCGCTCGAGCGGTCCGCCGACGGCGCCGAGCTCGTCTACACCTACGACGCCCAGAGCGGCGGCACCGGCATCGCCGCGCTGATGCGCCGGCTCGACGGGCTGGGCATCGAGCTGAAGAGCCTGCAGACCCGGCAGAGCTCGCTCGAGGACATCTTCGTCAGCCTGGTGCACGACCAATGAGCCACGATTGATGAGGCGCCAGCGGCGATGAACGTCTACGCCATCCGGGCGATCTACCGGTTCGAGATGAGCCGGACCTGGCGGACGCTGCTGCAGAGCATCGTCTCGCCGGTGATCGCCACCTCGCTCTATTTCGTCGTCTTCGGCGCCGCCATGGGCTCCCATCTCGGCGCCATCAACGGCGTGCGCTACGGCGCCTTCATCGTCCCCGGCCTGGTCATGCTGTCGCTGCTGACGCAGAGCATCGCCAACGCCTCGTTCGGCATCTACTTCCCCAAATTCGTCGGCACCATCTACGAGCTGCTGTCGGCGCCGATCTCGCCCTTCGAAATCGTGCTCGGCTATGTCGGCGCCGCGGCCAGCAAGTCGGTCCTGCTCGGGCTGATCATCCTGGCGACGGCGCGCCTGTTCGTGCCCTTCGGCATCCTGCATCCGCTGTGGATGGCCGCCTTTTTGGTCCTGACCGCGCTCACCTTCAGCCTGTTCGGCTTCATCATCGGCATCTGGGCCGACAATTTCGAGAAGCTGAGCCTCGTGCCGCTGCTGATCGTGACGCCGCTGACCTTCCTCGGCGGCAGCTTCTACTCGATCGGCATGCTGCCGCCGCTCTGGCAGACCGTCACGCTGTTCAACCCGGTGGTCTACCTGATCAGCGGCTTCCGCTGGAGCTTCTTCGGCGTCTCGGACATCGCCGTCGGCGCAAGCCTCGCCATGACGCTGGTCTTCATGCTGGCCTGCCTTGCCGCCATCTGGTGGATCTTCAAAACCGGCTATCGGCTGAAGCGCTGAGCGGTAAGGGACGGCAAGGGCTCTACCCTCGACCCACGCGTCAGCGTGCAGTCGCACGACACACGCCGGCGCGCAGTCGCACGACGCGTCCGCGTGCAGTCGCACGACACGCGCCAGCGTGCAGTCGCACGACGGGGCCCGAGGCTCCGGACCCATGACGAGTGGGACGACGTCCTGATCGTGCCATAACGACGTCGAGCGTGGCATACCGGCAGGGCCGCCGGAAATCTTGCCTAACGGCAAGATTTTCGTAACCTATTAAAAAACGAGCGAACGTCAGCAAGAGTGGGGCGAACCGCCTCAACCGCTCCGATGCGACCCTCCCAGAAATCTTGCGGTATTTCGCCTCATAAGAGGGGTCTGGGGCCTCACGGCCCCGGCGGGTCCAGGGCGGAGCCCTGGCCTTTCTTCCCCTCCATTGCGCCTCATCGGGCTTCGTGCGATGGCATGGAAAAGCGTGCTGGGCGGAACGAACCGATTGAGCGAGGCGATCCTGGAAACGGCCGGGCTGTCAAAAGTATTTGGCGGCTTCCGCGCTGTCGACGACGTCGACCTGCGAGTTGAGCTCGGCAGCATTCATGCCCTGATCGGCCCGAACGGCGCCGGCAAGACCACCTGCTTCAATCTTCTCACCAAATCGTTGCAGCCGAGTGCCGGTCGAATACTGTTCCAGGGCAACGACATCACCCGGCTGCGCCCGGCCGAGGTCGCGCGCCGCGGCATGGTGCGCAGCTTCCAGATCTCGGCCGTGTTCGGCCATCTCAGCGCGCTCGAGAACGTCCGCATCGCGCTGCAGCGCGACCGCGGGTCGAGCTTCGACTTCTGGCGCTCGGACCGGGTGCTGGGCCGCTACCACGAGCGGGCGCACGAGCTGCTCGGCGAGGTCGGCCTGGCCGAGCTCGCCGACGTCACCGCTGCCGAGCTGTCCTACGGCCGCAAGCGCGCCTTGGAGATCGCAACGACGCTGGCGCTGAGCCCGACGCTGCTGCTGCTCGACGAGCCGACCGCGGGCATGACCGAGGCGGATATCGGCCGCATCGTCGGCCTGATCCGCAAGCTGCGCGTCGGCCGCACCATCCTCATGGTCGAGCACAATTTGTCCGTCGTCGCCGGCCTGTCCGACCGCATCACGGTGCTGACGCGCGGCAAGGTCCTGGCCGAGGGCGACTACGCCTCGGTCTCGACCCATCCGGCGGTCGTCACCGCCTATCTCGGCACCGATCATGCTGAAGTCGGCAATGCTTAAGGTTGCCGGGCTGAACGCCTGGTACGAGGAGAGCCACGTCCTGCACGGGCTCGACTTCGACGTCCAGGACGGCGAGGTCGTGACCCTGCTGGGCCGCAACGGCGCCGGCAAGACCACGGCGCTGAAAGCGATCATGGGCCTGGTGCCGCGTCGCGAGGGCAGCATCACGCTGCACGGCGAGGAGCTGATCCGCGCCCGGCCGGACAGGATCGGCCGCCGCGGCATCGGCTTCTGCCCGGAGGACCGCGGCATCTTCGCCGGGCTGAGCGTCAGCGAGAACCTGCTGCTGCCGCCGGTCGTCGCCCCTGGCGGCCTGACGCTGCACGAGATCTACTTCCTGTTCCCGAACCTCAAGGAGCGCGCGGCAAGTCCGGGAACGAAGCTGTCCGGCGGCGAGCAGCAGATGCTGGCGATCGCGCGCATCCTGCGCACCGGCGCCAAGCTGCTGCTGCTCGACGAGCCGACCGAGGGCCTCGCTCCGGTGATCGTGCAGCAGATCGGCCTGATGATCGCCGAGATCAAGGCGCGCGGCTTCACCGTGCTGCTGGTGGAGCAGAACTTCCGCTTCGCCGCCAAGCTCGCCGATCGCCACTTCATCGTCGAGCACGGCAAGATCGTCGACATGATACCGAGCGCGCAGCTGCACGGCCGGCTCGACGAGCTGCACAGGAGGCTCGGCGTGTGATCGCCGGCAAGATCCACAATAAGAACGGGAGGGTAACAATGAACGTCAACCGACGCGCGGTGCTCGGCACCGCGTTGGCCGCGACCGTCGGCGGCCTGCCTGTCCGCCGCGCCCGCGCCGCAGGCAAGCCGCTCACGATCGGCGTCTGCAGCGACTTCTCCGGCACCTACAGCGATGTCGGCGGCGAGACCTCGGTCGCCTGCGTCCGTCAGGCGCTGGAGGATTGGGGTGCGGCGGCCAAGGGCTACGACGTCACCGTGATCAAGGGCGACCATCAGAACAAGGCCGATGTCGGCGCCGGCCTCGCCCGGCAATGGTTCGACAGCGGCGTCGACCTGCTGATCGACGTGCCCAACTCCGCCGTCGCGCTCGCCATCGCCGGCGTCGCCCGCGAGAAGGACAAGGCGTACATCAACACCAACGCCGCGACCTCGGCGCTGACCGGCCCCAAATGCAACGAGGACACGATCCACTGGTCGTACGACACCTACATGCTGTCGCACTCCACCGGCGGCGCGATGGTCGCGGCCGGCGGCAAGAGCTGGTTCTTCATCACCGCCAACTACACCTTCGGCCAGCTGCTGCGTGACCAGACGACGGCGGTCGTCAAGGCCGCCGGCGGCACGGTCGTCGGCGACGTCGACTACCCGTTCCCGCAGACCACCGACTTCTCGTCGTTTTTGGTGCAGGCGCAATCCTCCGGCGCCCAGGTGCTGGGGCTGGCCAACGCCGGCAAGGACACCGTCAACTCGATCAAGCAGGCGCACCAGTTCGGCATCACCCAGAGCGGCATGAAGATCGCCGGCTTGCTGATCTACCTGAACGACATCCACGGCATGGGCCTGGAGATCGCCCAGGGCCTGGTGCTCACCGAAAGCTTCTATTGGAACATGAATGACAAGACGCGCGCCTTCACCAAGCGCGTGCTCACCAAGTCGCCGACCAACTACCCCTCGATGGCCCAGGCCGGCTGCTACAGCGGCGTCACCCATTTCATGAAGGCGGTCGACGCGATCGGCTGTGTCTATTCCGACGTCGACCATCGCTACTACAACGACACCGCGCTCACCGGCTACTCCTCGATCGACATCGAGCCCGGTTACCAGAAGCTCTGCGGCCACGATCAGTCGGTCCACGGCGCGCTGCCGTTCG
>CAXUCZ010000122.1:6116-6407 GCA_964249675.1 uncultured Acetobacteraceae bacterium
CGCCAACAAGAGCGGCGCCGCAATCATTGCGCAGATGAAGACGATGCCGACGGATGACGACGCGTTCGGCCAATGCTCGGTCCGCGAGGATGGCCGCTTCATGTGCCCCTCCTACCTCTTCCGGGTGAAGAAGCCGGGGCAGAGCAGCATCCCGTGGGACTATTACGACCTGCTGCACACGACGCCGGCCGAGCAGACCTTCGCCCCGCTGGCGACCGAAGGCTGCCCGCTCGTCAAGTCCTGAGATCGCACCTCAGTGACGATGATCTTCGGCAAGCCGGCGCCGCTGCT
>CAXUCZ010000122.1:6417-8014 GCA_964249675.1 uncultured Acetobacteraceae bacterium
GGCTCGTTCTACGCCATGCTGTCGATGGGGCTGGCCATCATCTTCGGCCTGCTGAGGATCATCAACTTCGCCCACGGCGCGATGTTCATGATCGGCGCCTTCGTCGCCTGGGGCCTGCTCACTTACCTGGGCATCGGCTTCTGGCCGTCGCTGATCGCGGCCCCTCTCATCGTCGGCTGCCTCGGCCTGGCGCTCGAGCGGGTGCTGATCAGCCGGGTCTACAAGCTCGACATCCTGTACGGCCTGCTGCTGACCTTCGGCATCGCCCAGCTGCTGCAGGGGGTGATGACCGTCTATTTCGGCGTCTCCGGCGTCGGCTATGACGCGCCGGCGCTGCTCTCCGGCGTCGTCAACCTGGGCTTCATGTACCTGCCGGTCTACCGCGGCTTCGTCGTGCTGGCCGCCTGCCTCATCTGCCTGGCCACCTGGCTGATCATCGAGCGAACCCGCCTCGGCGCCCTGCTGCGCGCGGCGACCGAAAATCCCAGCCTCGTGCAGGCCTTCGGCGTCAACGTGCCGCGGCTGATCAGCCTCACCTTCGCCTGCGGCGTCGGGCTCGCGGCCCTCGCCGGCGTGCTCGCCGCACCGCTCTACTCGGTCAATCCCGGCATGGGAGCGGAGCTGCTCGACACCGTGTTCGCCGTCGTCGTCATCGGCGGCATGGGCTCGATCGGCGGCGCCATCCTCACCGGCTTCGGCCTCGGCGTCATCGAGGGCTTCACCGACGTGTTCTACCCGCCGGGCTCCGCCGTCGCCGTCTTCGTCGTCATGGCGATCGTGCTGCTCGTCCGCCCGGCCGGCCTGTTCGGCAAGACCCTCTAGATGTTCGCCCTCAGCCGGGCCCAGCTCGCCGCCTTCCTCGGCCTCGTCGGCCTCGTGCTCGTCGCCCCCTTCGTCCTGTATCCGATCGTGGTGATGCAGGTGATGTGCTACGCCCTGTTCGCCATGGGAACGAACCTTCTCATGGGCTCGGTCGGGCTGCTCTCGCTCGGCCAGGCCGCCTATTTCGGCCTCGGCGGCTACGTCACCGGCTACCTCGTGCAAACCCTGGGCGCGACCCCGGAGGTCGGCATCATCGCCGGCGGCCTCGCCGGCGCGGCCCTCGGCGCCGGCTTCGGCTGGCTCGCGATCCGCCGCCAGGCGATCTACTTCGCCATGATCACCCTCGCGCTCGCCCAGATCGTCTACTTCGCCGCCGTGCAGCTGACCGGCGTCACCGGCGGCGAGAACGGCATCCAGGGCATCCCCCGCGGCGCCCTCTTCGGCCGCCTGCCGCTCGCCCACGACGCCGCGATGTACGCCCTCGTCGCCATCATCTTCCTGGCCGGCGTGCTGTTCATCCACCGCGTCGTGCACTCGCCGTTCGGCCAGGTGGTCAAGGCCATCCGCGAGAACGAGCCGCGCGCCATCTCGCTCGGCTACGAGGCGTCCCGCTACAAGTGGATGATCTTCGTCATCGCCGCCACGCTCGCCGCCATCGCCGGCGGCGCCAAGGCGATGGTCATGGGCATCGAGACCCTGTCCGACGTCGGCACCGCCACCTCCGGCCTCGTCGTGCTGATGGTGCTCCTCGGCGGCATCGGCACGATCTTCGGCC
>CAXUCZ010000123.1:0-8006 GCA_964249675.1 uncultured Acetobacteraceae bacterium
GTTGCCGCCCGAACCGATCGCGATCACGCCGTCCTCCGGCTCCAGCACATCGCCGGTGCCGGTCAGGGTAAAAGAATGATCGGCATCGGCCACCGCCATCATCGCCTCCAGCCGCCGCAGGTAGCGGTCGGTGCGCCAATCCTTGGCGAGCTCGACGCAGGCGCGCTCGAGCTGGCCCGGATGGCGCTCGAGCTTCGCCTCGAGCCGCTCCAGCAGGGTGAAGGCGTCGGCCGTCGCGCCGGCGAAGCCCGCGATGACGCGCCCGTCATCGCCGATCCGACGCACCTTGCGGGCGTTGCCCTTGATCACGGTCTGGCCGAGCGTGACCTGCCCGTCGCCCGCCATAGCGACTTGGCCGCCGCGACGGACGCAGAGGATGGTGGTGCCGTGCCAGCCGGTCGGGTCGTGTGGGGTTTGCATTTCGCAGAAATGGGCGCGCGCCTCGGCAAACCCAAGAGGAGCGGCGCGGGCCAACCCGGCCTCAGTCGGCACTGATCGTCGCCCCGAGTATCGCCGCCCAGTTCGTGCCCGGCGTGCCGGCAACCCCCAGCAGCGTCACCGGGCTCGGCGGCTGAACCCGCAGCGTCAGCGTCCCCGGCTGATCAATGAAATGGTCGAGGATCGCGCCCGCGTCCGCCTGGTTGGGCAGCAGCTGTGCGGCAACGGCGCTAACGCGGGCATGCAGCTGGGCGCGGACCTGCTCCGGCGTCTGCTGCTGGGCCATCGCGGCGCCGTTGATCAACCGGCCGAGCAGCGCGCCGTCCTCGTAGCGCAGCGTGGCGTTGCCGATGGCGGTCGCGGCGAGCGCCGCCGTCGGCGCCTGCGCGGGATCGACGTCGTCGAAATGGCCGACGAGCTGCAGCGCGAAGTTGCCCCGCAGAGTGATGCGCAGCCGTTCGAGGTCAAGGGTTTGCGCCGTCGAGTTCGAGTTCTGGTCGTCGTCGACGTCGAATACCATCGTCTCGGCGCCGATCGCCGCGATCGCCCGGTCTCGCCCGGTGCCGGGCGGCAGCTGCGACAACGGAACGGCAAGGCCGCGCAGCCGGACGTGCCGCTCGACGACCTGGCCGCCGCCGTCCGCCGGCTTGCGGCTGCTCTCGTCATGCAGCGATGCCAGCGTCACCCGCATGGCGGCGCCTGTCTGCGCGACCCCGCTCCCGGCGAGATTGCGGATGTCGGTGCGGGCGGCCGACAGCGCTTTCAGCAGCGCCAGGACGTTATTGCCGCCGGCCGCGGCCTGCTCGGGCAGCGGATGGCCGCTCAGCCCGTCCAGGCTGGCGGTGTCGAACTGCAGCGACCCGTTCGGCAACGTGGAGGCGAAGCCGTCGAGCTCCAGATGGCCCAGCAGCGGCCGGTCCGCGCTCCAGCCCGGCGCTCCAGATGCGCTCGGCTCGAGGATAGCGTCCAACGCGTCCATGGCGACGCCGCTGGCGGCCGCATGGGCCAGGCTTCCGGCGCCCGCCACCGTCAGGCCGTCGAGGCTGGCGCTGCCGAGCCGTCCCGGCGCCAGGTCCGTCAGCTCGAGATGGGTGACGCTGGCGCTTGCCTGCGCGAGCGTGTCCGCCTCGACCCGACGTGCCGACACCAAGCGCGGCTCGCCGGCTGGCTGGTAGAAGCGTTCGACCCCGGCCGGCACGCTTGCCGCATCCGGCGCCAGCACCACCAGGTCCTCGGCATCCAGCCGGTCGATGCTAAGCGGCCTGCCAGGACGCGGCAGACTTACGCCGCGCAGGTGCAGCGCACCCAGCCGCCAGGGACGCGTCGCGCTGCCGTCGCCGTCGCCTTCGCGCAACCGCACGGAGTCGATGCTGGCTGCCGGCGCGCCATGACGCATCACCGTGAGCCCGTCGATCTCCACCGTGCGCGTAAGCGGGCTCATCTGCGCCCGCCGATACTGCGCCGTAGTGCCAGGCGGCAGCGCCGCCAGCGCCGCGTCGATCTCTGCTCGCGCCTCGTGCTGGCTGTAGAGAAACACGGCGCCATACGCCGCCGCGACGACCACGCAGGCGCTCAAGACGCCCGCCACCACCCGCCCGGCCCTGGTCATCCGCGTCCCCTCTCCACGGCGCGCGGAAGACTTCCTTGCCCGGCCCGAATAATCTACTGATCCGGCATGGACGCCGCCATACCTGCCACCGAGGGCGCGCCCGCCTCGGACGCAATCGTCTCCGCTGACGCCTTGCGCGCCGCCCGGCTCGCCCGCCGCACCGCCGAGACCGAGATCACCGTCGGCCTCGACCTCGACGGCAGCGGCCGCACCCGCATCGTCACCGGCATCGGCTTCCTCGACCACATGCTGACCGCCTTCGGCCGCCACGCCATGCTCGACCTCGAGATCACCGCCCACGGCGACCTGCACGTCGACAGCCACCACACCACCGAAGACGTCGGCATCGTGCTCGGTCAGGCCGTGGCGGCCGCCCTCGGCGACAAGCGCGGCGTGCGCCGCTACGGCCACGCCGTGGTGCCGATGGACGAAGCCCTGGTCGCCGCCTCCGTCGACCTCTCCGGCCGCGGCCTGCTCGCCTTCGACGTCCGCTTCACCAATGCCCGGCTCGGCCAGATGGACACCGAGCTGTTCGAGGAATTCTTCCGCGCCTTCGCCACCAACGCCGCGCTGACCCTGCACCTGCGCCAGCAGGCCGGCATCAACAGCCACCACGTCGCCGAAGCCTGCTTCAAGTCGCTCGCCTGTGCATTGCGCGAAGCCGTCGAGCCGGACCCCCGCGCCGCCGGCCGCATCCCGTCGACCAAAGGGTCGCTGTGAACGTCTACACCGTGCACGAAGCGCCCAACCTGGCGCCGGTGCTCGTGCCCGAAGGCTTCAGCTGGGCCGCCCTGGTCTTTGGCTGGCTGTGGCTCGCTCTGCACGGCGCGCTCGTCGCCGCCGTCTTGCTGTCCGCCCTGCTGCTGCTGCTGTCGCACGCCGGGCCCGAGCTGCGCATTCCGCTCGTCGTCGGCCTGACCGTCGCCCAGGGCGTGTTCGGCCGCGACCTTTGGCGCCTCAGCCTGCAGTGGCGCGGCTACGCCGAGACCACCGCCGTCGCCGCCGCCAGCCGTGACGCCGCCCTGCTGCGCCTCGCCGACCAGCGCGCCGCGAGCCGATGAAGGTCGTCGTCGTCGACTACGGCAGCGGCAACCTGGCCTCGGCCTCGCGCGCCCTGGCCGTCGCCGCCGAGCGCGCCGGGATTGCCGCCACGATCACCGTCACCGCCGACCCCGACGCCGTGCGCGCCGCCGACCGCCTGGTCCTGCCCGGCCAGGGCGCGTTCGCCGATTGCCGACGCGGACTCGACGCCGACCCCCGCCTGCGCCCGGCTTTGGAGGCGGCGGTCGATGCCGGCGCGCCCTTCCTCGGCATCTGCGTCGGCATGCAGCTGATGGCCGAACGTGGCCTCGAGCACGGGCAGACCGAGGGCCTCGGCTGGATCCGTGGCGAGGTCGCCCGCATGGACGCGCCTGGCTTGCGGTTGCCGCAGATGGGCTGGAACGCGCTGGAGTTCGCCGAACCCCACCCCCTGCTCGCCGGCCTCGTACCCGGCGATCACGCCTACTTCGTGCACAGCTACGCCCTGCGCGACGCTGAGCCGGCCGACGTCATCGCCACCACCGAGTACGGCGCCGTGGTGCCTGCCTTCGTCGCCCGCGGCAATCGCGCCGGCACCCAGTTCCACGTCGAGAAGAGCCAGGATGTCGGGCTGCGCATCCTCGCCAACTTCCTCGGTTGGTCGTCCTGACCGCCGGCCGCTTCGTCGACGAGGCCGGCCCGGGCACGGCAACCGCCGCCGCCGACGCGCGCTCCCCCGTCCTCGCTGTCGATCGCGTCCAAACCCTGGATGACGACGACCTGCAAGCCCTGTGCGAGGCGACCGACGCCGCGATCATCGACGGCGGCGGCTTCGGCTGGGTCACACCGCCCGGCCGCCAGGCGCTCGCCAGCTACTTCCGCGGCGTGCTGCTGGTGCCCGAGCGCGAGCTGATCGTCGCCCGTGTCGACGGCGTCATCGTCGGCTCCACCCAGCTCGTCCGCCCAGCCCGCAACAACGAGGCGCAGGCGTTTGCCGCCACCATCATGCACGCCTTCGTCGCCCCCTATGGCCGCAAGCACGGCCTAGCGCGCCGCATGACGCTGCGCGCCGAGGCGGCCGCCCGCGCGCTCGGCTACCAGGTCATCAACCTCGACGTTCGCGAGACCCAGACCGCAGCGCTCGCCATGTACGAGCGCCTCGGCTACGTCCGCTGGGGCGCCCACCCGGCCTATGCCCGCGTCGGCGGCCGACTGACCGCCGGCATCTTCTTCTACAAGAAGCTGCGTGAAGACAAGGAGCGGACCGCCGAGCCAACTGAGGACAAGACCACCCAGGACGACCCGCGCTGAGCCTGACCCTCTATCCTGCCATCGACCTCAAGGACGGCGCCTGCGTGCGCCTGCGGCGCGGCGACATGGCCGACGCCACCGTCTTCTCCGACGATCCGGCGGGGCAAGCGGCGCAATTCGCCGCCGCCGGCTGCCGCTGGCTGCACGTGGTCGACCTCAACGGCGCGTTTGCCGGCCACTCCGTCAATGTCGCCGCGGTCGAGGCGATCCTGGCCGCCGTCAGCGTGCCGGTGCAGCTCGGCGGCGGCCTGCGCGACCGCGCCGGGATCGAGCGTTGGCTCGCCGCCGGCATCTCCCGCGTCATCCTCGGCAGCGCCGCGGTGACCAACCCGACCCTGGTCCGCGAAGCCTGCCGCGCCTACCCCGGCCAGATCGCCCTCGGTATCGACGCCCGCGCCGGCCAGGTCGCCACCGAGGGTTGGGCCGAAACCTCCACCCTCGACGTCCTGACCCTGGCGAAACGCTACGAGGACGCCGGCGCCGCCGCGGTGATCTACACCGACATCGCCCGCGACGGCATGCTCGCCGGCCTCGACCTCGTCGGCACCGCGTCGCTCGCCGCCGGCACCACCCTGTCGGTCATCGCCAGCGGCGGCGTCGGCAGCCTCGCCGACCTCACGGCGCTCCGCGCAACCGGTGCCACCGTCCACGGCGTCATCATCGGCCGCGCCCTTTATGATGGTCGTCTGTCGCTTACCGACGCGCTCGCGGCTCTCAAGTAAGGCAACGGGCTCCGCCCCTCGAGCTCGTCAGAGGCGGAGCCTATGAAATCCACTCCATAAGACGCTTCGGCGAAATCGCGATCTTAAAACGTTTAGCGCGACCGCTGGTGAAAGAGGGTCCGGAGCCCTCGGCCCCAGCGGGTCAAGGGTGGAGCCCTTTGTCTCGGCTGCTCTCAATTTCAGCTTGCGCCGGACTCGCCAACCCGATTTATGCACTTCTTCTCGGAGGCGGACGATTTGCTCAAGCTGCGCGTCATCCCATGCCTCGACGTCAAGGACGGCCGCGTCGTCAAGGGCGTGAACTTCGTCGCCCTGCGCGACGCCGGTGATCCGGTCGAGCAGGCCGCGCTCTATGATGCCGCCGGCGCCGACGAGCTTACCTTCCTCGACATCACCGCCAGCCACGAGAACCGCGACACCATCCTCGACGTCGTCGCCCGCACCGCCGAGCGGGTCTTCCTGCCGCTCACTGTCGGCGGTGGCATCCGCGCCACCGACGACATCCGCCGCCTGCTGCTCGCCGGCGCCGACAAGTGCTCGATCAACTCCGCCGCCGTCGCCCGCCCCGAGCTCGTCGGGCAAGCGGCGCAGAAATTCGGCAGCCAATGCGTGGTCGTCGCCGTCGACGCCCGCCAGCGCGTCGGTGCGCCGGGTTGGGAGGTGTTCACCCACGGCGGCCGCACCGCCACTGGCCTCGACGCCGTCGCCTGGTGCCGCCAGATGGCCGAGCGCGGCGCCGGCGAGATCCTGCTCACCTCGATGGACCGCGACGGCACCGGCGACGGCTTCGACCTCGCCCTGCTGCGCGAGGTCTGCGCCGCCGTCCAGGTGCCGGTGATCGCCTCCGGTGGCGTCGGCGCGCTCGCCCACTTCGTCGAAGGCGCCGCAGCCGGCGCTACCGGCCTGCTCGCCGCCAGCGTGTTCCATTTCGGCCGCTTCACCATCGCCGAGGTGAAAGCCGCGCTCGCCGCCGCCGACCTGCCGGTACGCCTCGCCCGGCCGGCCGCGGCGGCCTGACGCAATGGCCAAGCTCATCAAGCCAACCAAGAAGGCCGCCAAGAAGCTGCCGCTGCGCCGCAAGCACGCCGCCGCCGCCAACAAGCTGCCGCTGCGCCGCAAGCGCGCCGCCGACGCCGGCGAGCCGGCGGCGGACGTGCTCAACCGCCTGCACGCCGTGGTGCTGCAGCGTCGTACCGCGTCGCCGCAAACTAGCCACTCGGCGCGGCTGCTGTCCCGCGGCGTCGCCAAGGTGGCGCAAAAATTCGGCGAGGAGGCGGTCGAGTGCCTGATTGAGGCGGTCGTCGGCAACGCCGAGGCGTTGGTCGCCGAGAGCGCCGACGTGCTCTACCACATGCTGGTGCTGTGGGTCGCCGTCGGCGTGCGCCCCGAGGACGTCTGGGCGGAGCTGGAACGCCGCGAAGGCGTGAGCGGCATTGCCGAAAAAGCTGCCCGCAGCCTCAACGTCAACACGACAAAAATACCTTGAGCAAGGCAAGGGGCTTCGCCCCTAACCCCATCAAAGGCGGAGCCGTTAAAATCCATCTGTCGGCTTCGCCAAGCAGAAAAACCGTGATTTGGTCTCATGGCAGGGGTCTGGGGCCTCACGGCCCCAGCGGGTCCAGGGCAGCGCCCTGGCCTTGCTTCCCCCCTCACCCGAAGGAGACGCCAACTTTGGCCATCGACGCGCTGGCGCCCTATGACGACGCCAACATCTTCGCCCGCCTGCTGCGCGGCGAGATACCCTCGCGGCGGGTCTACGAGGACGAATGGGCTGTCGCCTTTCACGACATCACGCCGCGCGCTCCAGTGCACGTGTTGGTGATCCCACGCGGCCGCTACGTCTCGCTGAGCGACTTCACCCGCGACGCCTCGGCCGAGGAGATTGCCGGCTTCTTCCGTGCCGTCGGCATCGTGGCGCGGGCGCAGGACCTGGAGCAACCCGGCTATCGTATGCTGGCCAATATGGGTGCGCATGGCGGCCAGGAGGTCGGGCATTTTCACGTCCACCTGTTCGGCGGCGCCCCGCTCGGCGCCATGCTTGACGCCCGTCTCGCCCCCGCTTGACTGCCCTCAGCGATTGACAGTCCGCCGCGTCGGCGTGGAGAGTGTCCGTCACCGAGGGGAGCTCCGGCAAGGAGCTGAGAGGCCGATGGCGGGATCGACCCGCAGCGAGGCGACCCTTCAAACCTGATCCGGTTCGTACCGGCGGAGGGACGGTTGGCCCGCTCAACCGGGCTCGTCTCCTTCCTCGCTTGAGGATTGCGGCATGACCTACCAGCAGAACGCCCGAGCACTCGGCTCCGTCACCACCGGCCCGATCACCGGCTCGCACAAGGCCTACTCGGCCCCCGTCGAGCATCCCGAGATCCGGGTGCCGCATCGCGAGATCCCGCTCGACCCGAGTGCCGCCGCCCCGCCGGTGTGCGTCTACGACACCTCCGGCCCGTTCACCGACCCGTCCATCACGATCGACCTGGCGGCCGGCCTGCCGCCGCTGCGCGCCGCCTGGATCGCCGGCCGCGAGGTCGACCCCGCGATCCCTCGCGCCGTCCGCCCCGAGGATAATGGCGGCGCCAGCGGCGACCGCCTGGTCGCCCCGTGCCCGGCGCCGCTCGCCGTGCGCGTCGGCCGCGAGGGCTGCCCGATCACGCAGTACGAGTTCGCCCGCGCCGGCATCATCACCGAGGAGATGATCTACGTCGCGCACCGCGAGAACGTCGGCCGCAGCGAGGCCTGCGACGGTGCCGCCGTCCGGCGCGCCGACGGCGAGGATTTTGGCGCCGAGATCCCCGAGTTCATCACCCCGGAGTTCGTCCGCTCCGAGATCGCTCGCGGCCGCGCCATCATCCCGGCCAACATCAACCATCCCGAGCTCGAGCCGATGATCATCGGCCGCAACTTCCTGG
>CAXUCZ010000124.1:0-1309 GCA_964249675.1 uncultured Acetobacteraceae bacterium
CAGGCTGACCATGGCGATCACCTCGCCGGTTCGCACGTCCATCACGATGCCGCAGGCGCCGATGGCGTCGAACTCGGTCTTCGCCGCGTCCAACTCCTCGCGCATCACCGCCTGCACCCGCACGTCGATCGACAGGTGGATCGGGCTCGCCTCGTGCTCGAGCCGCGCGTCGAAGGCGCGCTCGACGCCGGCGACGCCCCGGCCGTCGATGTCGACCCCGCCGAGCACCTGCGCGGCGACGCGGCCGAGCGGATAGTGGCGCTTCTCGGTGGGTTGGAAATACACGCCCGGTATGCCGAGCGTGTTTATCGCCACCTCTTGGCGCTGGCTGATGTTGCGGGCGAGATAGACGAATTGCTTGGCTGAGGCGAGGCGCTGCTTGGCCTCCGTCTCGTCAAGGCTGGGCAGCACCTGCTTGATGCGATGGGCCGCCTCGGCTGGGTCGATCATTTCGCGCGGGTTGGCGTAGAGCGCCGCGGTCGGCAGCGAGACCGCGAGGATCTGGCCGTTGCGGTCCATGATCGTCGCGCGGACCTGCTGGCCGCCGGGCAGCGCCGAGACGTCGCCCTCGGCGAGCGGCGCCGGCTCGCTCGGCACCAGCGGCGCCAGCTCGGCCTTGCTCGGCGGCATCGGAAACAGCAGCGTCGCCGAGGCGAGCTTGCCGACGACGCCGAGGAACAGCACGCCGAAGCCGGCCGAGGCGAGCAGCAGTCGCAGGCGCGAGCGCTCCAGCGTTGCCCGCCGCTGCAAATCTGGCGAGGTGACCCGCACGGTCTCCATGCGCGGCACCGCGCCGCCGCGTGTCGGCGCTCCGACGCGCCCGGCTGGCAGGCCGGTTGCCCGCCGTGCCGGCGGCGATCCCTCAGGTGGCGGCGGCTCGCCGGTCATTCGCCGTTATAGGGCACAGCCGGCGGCAGGCTCGCAGCACCGCCGAGCGAGGAGCCGATATAGTTGGCGCTTTGCGGCTGCAGCGTGCGCGGCATTGCGGCGGCGCGGGCGCCGCCCGGCCGGGCCGTCGCCTGCAGCACTCGCGGGCCGGGCAGGCGGCCGAGGGCGAGCGGCAGCAAGCCGCCATGCGCCAGCGCCGTCGTCGGTCGTCCGGGATCGATGCTGCGTGCGATCTGCAGCTCGGCCGGCCGATGCTGATGCGCCGCAAGCGCCACCGGCTTGGCGACCGGCTTCGGATGCGCTGCAGGCGCGGCCGCATCGTCGTCGCCGACGTCCTGGGCGCCGGCCGCCTCGGCTATCGGCGGGATTTTCGCCTGGCCCGGTTCGGGAGCATCCTGCCCGGTTGCGGCCGGTGGGGAGC
>CAXUCZ010000124.1:1319-7983 GCA_964249675.1 uncultured Acetobacteraceae bacterium
ATGGTGAGCCGGCATCGTCATCGTCAATGGCGGCGGCGGTGCGCATCGTCGCCTGGTCGCTCGTCGGCGACGCTGCGGCAAGCGGCAGCGACGGGGGATCACCGTCCGACGGCGCGGCCGCGACCGAGGGCGTGGTCACGGCCGCCGGCATCGGCCCAACCTGAGGCAGGTGGCCGGCGAGGTCGGCGAGCTGGACGAATTGCGTCGGCGCCATCGGCTTGAGCGCCAGGAAGCGCGTCGCGAGGTCGGACAGCCGGCCCGGCTCGGTGCGCACCGCCCACTCCGCCTTCAGCGCTCCAATCCGGCCGCGCGTCGCCTCCGTGTCATGGATCACCCGGCCGATCTCGCGGTCGAGCAGCTGGGTGCGATGCTTCTCCTGGTAGAGGTAAAGGCCCGAGCCTCCGGCCAGCAGCAGGCACAGGCAGGTGAACGGACGGATCATGACAGGGCCTCGGCTGGCGGAATGGTTGTTGGCGACGTGACGACAGCCGCCTCCTGCGGCGGGGAGAGCTTCTCGACAGCGCGCAGCCTGGCGCTGCGGGCGCGTGGGTTGCGCGCGGTTTCGGCCTCGCTCGGCCGGACAGCGCGGCGGGTCAGCAGGCGGAACTGCGCCGTGCCTCGGGCATCAAGCCCGCGCGGGTCGTGCCGCGAGGGCGCCGGAGCCTGGCCGCTCGCCCCCAGCATGAAGCGCTTGACGATCCGGTCCTCGAGCGAATGAAACGACACCACGACGAGCCGGCCGCCTGGCGCGAGCAGCCGAGCTGCGTCCTCGAGCGCCTGGGCGATCTCGCCGAGCTCGTCGTTCACCCGGATGCGCAGCGCCTGGAAGCTGCGCGTCGCCGGATGGATGGCGTGCTGCCCAGGTCGCGGGCGCGTGGCTGGAACGGCGTCGCGAATGATGTCGGCAAGCTGCAGCGTGCTGCTGATCGGCGCGGCGACGCGTGCCAGAACGATGGCGCGTGCAATCCGCCTCGACAGCCGCTCCTCGCCGAGTTCGTAAAGAAGGTCCGCCAGCTCGCTTTCCGGCAACGTCGCGATCAGGTCCGCAGCACTCGGCCCGTGGCGCGACATCCGCATGTCGAGCGGGCCATCGGCGCGAAACGAGAAGCCGCGCTCGGCCTGGTCGAGCTGAAACGAGGAGACGCCGAGGTCGAGCACGACGCCGTCAAGGCGCGCGACGCCCCGCGCCGCCAGCAACGTCAGCATGGCGGAGAACGAGCCTTCTACGAGGTGCAGACGCTCGCCATGCCGTGCGGCCATGGCCGCGCCGCGCGCGATCGCGTCGGGGTCGCGATCAATCGCCCAGAGCATGCAATCGGCCGCCGCGAGGATCGCCTCGGCGTAACCGCCGCCGCCGAACGTGCCATCAAGATAGACGCCCCGCGCGCGCGGCTCCAGCGCCGCCAGCACTTCGCCGAGCATAACCGGCACATGGCCAAGCCGAGCGGCTCCAGGCTCGGCAGCGGACGTGGTCACGTGCCCGCTCCCGTCGCGCCCATTGCTGTGGCACTTGGGCGGGCGGCGCCCGGCCGCGCGCGGCTGCGCGCTTCGGTACTGCGCTGCTCGCCGGCCTGCGGCTCCCAGATCTGGAAGATCTCTCCGAGCCCTTTGAACATCACGCTCTCGGTCAGCCCCGCATGTGCGACGAGTGGCTCCGGCAGCACAATGCGTCCTTCCCGGTCCGATTCGACAGCGTACGCATCGCCGTAGATGTACAGCGCGGTGTCCTCATACTCCTCGCTCAGCACATCCATCTGCTGCAGCCGCTGCCCAAGCCGGTCGTAGGCGACGCGGGAATAGCCGTCGATGCAGGCATATCGATTGGACGGCAGCAGCACGAGACCGGCGATGTCGTCCGACAGGTCGCGCAGGGCGGCGCGAAAGCTCGCAGGCACCGACACCCGGCCCTTGGCATCAAGGCGATTTTGGTGGGTGCCGAGAAAGTGGCCCATCGCCTCGTTGTCCGCCCCCCGCCACCCGGTACTCCGCCACCGCCCACCTGGCTGATGCACGCATCGCGTGCACCGTCCTGCCTTTTGGGATGATATGGGATATCATGGGCTCACATGGGCGTCAAAGGGAATTACTTTCATCTGCCGCGTAACGACTGACGAAATCATCAGATGAGACAAGGTGTTAACGAGAAGTAAACGCGCGTCTCGCCAGTCGAGGCAGTCACGGCGACCAAGCCGTAAGACTTCGTTGTTTGTTCTTGTCAGGGTTCCTGTGGATGTTTTTGGGGACAAGTTTGGTATAGGTTGTGGACATCAGGCTATCGCCTTGCGCGACGCGACTCGCGGCAAAATACCCTTCCAACAACGCGTCTTGTCATACGCAGGTGATAGGTGCCAGACGGCCTGTAAGCCGGGTTCTGTCCACATCGTGCCTTGCGGCACGGCGCTCGGACGACCATTCCTCTGGGACGCGCATCGCTGCGCGCCTCACGCGACCAACCCGGACGACGGGGCGGGAATGCCCCTGAGGCTCCGCTGCTTTCGCAAGGGCAGCTTCGGTCGTCCCTATTCGGTCTTGCTCCCGGTGGGGTTTACCCTGCCGCTTCCGTTGCCGGTCGCGCGGTGCGCTCTTGCCGCACCGTTTCACCCTTGCCGTCAGGACGTCGGGCTACCCCTCTGCCGATCAGGCGGTTTGTTTTCTGTGGCACTATCCCTGGGGTCGCCCCCGCCGGCCGTTAGCCGGCACCGTATTCCCGTGGAGCCCGGACTTTCCTCCGCGCGGGAGTTATTCGACGCAGCGGCCGTCCAGCCGTCTGGCGCGCCGGTGTCGCGTGCCCAGCGCCCGGCGTCAAGCGGCGTCGATGACGACGCTGAGCGCGGCGATCCGTGCTCGCGTGCCGGCATCGGCCACGCCGCTAATCGTTTCCTGACGCCAATGCCGCTGAAAGGCGCGCAGCACGCTGGCGAGCGGCGCGTCGGCCTCGCCGTCCGGCGCCACCGCGTAGCCGATGGCGATCAATCGCTGCCTGACCCCCACCACTGACGATGCGTCGTCGGTGGTGGCGGCGCCGTCGCCGTCCGGCCAGAGCCCGATGCCGGCGTCAGCGAGGCCGCGCCAGTCGAACAATTCGCCAGGGTCCTGCTTGCGGTCGGGTGCGATGTCGCTGTGCGCGACGACGTTGCGGGCCGGGATCGGATGGCGCGAGAGGATTGATCGACACAGCGCGGTGAGGCTTTGCATCTGCACCCGGGGGAACGGCCGGTAACCCCACTCATGGCCCGGGTTGACGATCTCGATGCCGACCGAGCGATCGTTCAGCACCGGTCGGCCTCGCCAGCAGGAAATCCCGGCGTGATAGGCGCGGCGTTGCTCCTCCACCAGCCGCACGATCGCGCCATCCTCGCCGACCACGTAATGCGACGAGACTCGGGCCGCCGGGTTGCAGAGCCGGTCGATTGCGGCCTGACCGGACTGCATGCCGGTGTAGTGCAGGACCAGCGTGTCGATGACGCTGCCGGCAGTCCGATCATCCTGGTTGGGGCTCGGCCTCGCCTTGATGGCCGCCAAATCGATCGCGTTCGCCTCGATCGCAAGGCTCACAATCGCCGCTCGCGCTTGATGCGGTCCCAGGCGGCGTTGATGCGCGCCACCTTGTCGCTCGCCGCGGCGATGAACTCCGGCGGCACGCCTCGCGCGGCGAGGCTGTCAGGATGGTTCTCGCGCATCAACTTCTTCCAAGCCGCGCGCAACTCGTCGTCGCTTGCGCGGCGGCTGACCCCAAGCGCGAGATACGGGTCGCCCTCGTCGACATTGCTGCGCGCCCGGCTCTGGCCGGCGGCCGCGCTGTCCCAGGCCAGGTGGTCCAGCCCGAAGCCGGCATGCACCTGACGCAGGAACTCCTGCTCGCTGCGAGTGATCGGGCCGTCAGCCTTGGCGATGGCGAACAGCGCCGTCAGCACCTCCTCTAGCATGCCGCGATTGTCGCTGAACGCCTCGCCCATCTGGCGCGCATAGGGCCGGTAGTCCTCCTGACTGTCGCGCAACTGGTCGAACAGGATGCCGACGACATGCACCTGCTCGGCCGGAATGCGGAAATGCCGCTTGAAGGCGTCGATCTCGGCGCGGGTGACGGCGCCGTCGATTTTAGCGAGCTTGGCCGAGAGTGCGACGATGCCGATTGAGAAGATCGAGTCCTTGCGTCCGAACATCGCGGCGATGCGCGCCGGGTGCAGCGGCGAGGGGCCATTGCCCGGCCCGCTCATCAGCCCGGCGAAGCCCTGACCGACCTGCTGGCCGACGCGCGGCAGCATATCGCTCTGATCGGCCGCATGGCCGAGCGCCGCACCCATGACCGCGCCGATCGGCCCACCCATGAACAGGCCGGCGACGCCGCCCAGTATCTTGCCGAAATAGGCCATCGACCCTCCGAAGGAAGGCCAGAGGCCCGGCCCCTGGACTCCGTCACCCGAGCGAGTGCATCCGCCAATCAAGCGCGAGCAATCGCCCGACGGGGCCGCAATCTCACACCCCAGTCTCGGAGCTAACGGGTCGGGAGGCCATAGGGTGCGTTACTGAGCAGGTTTCTCGCCATACATCTTGTAGGCCAGCTTGAGCAGCCGCTCGGCGGAGGCCGACAGGCCGGCCTGGTCGGCGTCCTTGGCCATGGTGAGCAGCCGGTCCGCCAGCACCAGCGGGCTGATCACGGCGGCCTTGCTCTGGATCGTGTGCGACATCGTTTTTGCCTTCTCTCACCCGTTCTGGATGAGCCAGCCTACACAACCGCAGGTTAGCAAGAGGTTAACGGATCCACAAAACGATCATCCTACGTCAACTTTTTGCGCTGCTCCGGCGGCTGCCAGCGCCGTCAGCCGCAAGGCCGACGCAAGCGGCTGCGCCGCCGCGCGCTGGGCATCGACCCGCGACATCAGCGCCGCCAGCGTCTCGCCGCCTCGACCTGCAAGCTGCTCCAGCACCGCCCAGAACGCCGGCTCGAGGGCGACGCTGGTGCGATGCCCCGCCAGCATGACGCTGCGCTTGACCAAGAACAGGCGGTCAGACCATCAGCGTCGGATCGATGGCCCGGTCGAATGCCGAACCCTCGATCAGCCCGGATGCGAGCGCCGCCTCGCGAAGCGTGGTGCCCTGCACATGCGCCTCATGCGCGATCGCCGCCGCCTGCTCGTAGCCGATCACCGGGCTCAGCGCGGTCACCAGCATCAGCGAGCGATCGACATATTGGCGGATTTGCTCGCGGTTTAGCTCGACCCCCTCGACGGTGTAGCGTCGGAAGGTGCCGGCGGCGTCGGCGAGCAGACGGGCGGAATGCAGAAAGTTGTAGATGATCACCGGGCGCATGGTGTTCAGCTCGAATTGACCCTGGCTGCCGGCGAAGGCGACCGCGGCGTCCTCTCCCATGACCTGGGTGCAGACCATCACCATCGCCTCGCACTGCGTCGGGTTGACCTTGCCGGGCATGATCGACGAGCCCGGCTCGTTCTCCGGCAGGATGAGCTCGCCCAGGCCGCAGCGCGGTCCGGAGGCGAGCCAGCGTATGTCGTTGGCGACCTTATACAGCACCACGGCGACGCCACGCAGCGACGCCATCGCGCTCACCATTCCGTCCAGCCCGCCCAGGGCGGCGAATTTGTTGGGCGCGGTGACGAACGCCTCGCCGGTCAATGCTGCAATCCGCGCCGCGATCGCCTCGGCGAACCCCGCCGGCGCGTTCAGCCCGGTGCCGACCGCGGTGCCGCCCGCCGCCAACTCCAGCAGCCCGGGCAGATTGCGCTCGACGCCGCGGATCGCGTCGCGCAGCTGGTGCGCATAGCCAGACCACTCCTGCCCAACGGTGAGCGGCACCGCGTCCTGCAGATGGGTGCGCCCGATCTTGATCACGTCTTGCCAGAGCGTGCTCTTGGCCGCGATCGCCGCATGCAGCGCCTCGAGCGAGGGGAGCAGCACGCGCTTGATTTCCAGCACCGCCGCGACGTGCATTGCGGTCGGAAAGGTGTCGTTGGACGACTGGCCCATGTTCAGGTCGTCGTTCGGATGCACCGGCCGCTTGGCGCCGACCAGACCGCCGAGCAGCTGGCTCGCGCGATTGGCGACCACCTCGTTCACGTTCATGTTCGACTGGGTGCCCGAGCCGGTCTGCCAGACGAAGAGCGGGAACTCGGCGTCCAGCGCTCCGGAGATAACCTCGTCGGACGCCGCGCAGATTGCGCGTTGCTTATCCTTTGTCAGCCGACCGGCGCTGCCGTTCACCTCGGCCGCCGCCTTCTTCACGGTGCCGAAGGCGTGCGCGACCTGGATCGGCATGCGATCGCCGCCAATTGAGAAATGCTTCAACGAGCGCTGCGTCTGCGCGCCCCAATAATGCTCGGCGGGCACCTCGATGGGCCCCATCGAGTCGCTTTCCGTCCGCTGCCCCGTCGTGCCCGTGCCGATCTGCATGCTCAAATTCCCCGCAATCGCGCCGCCGCCCAGTCGCCCGCCTCGGCCACCACCGGGTCCGGGTCGGCCCGCGCGAGCTGGGCTACCGGCAGCAGCGCGGGCAGTCCAGAGTTGCCGATGGCGTAGAGCACGTTGCGCACACAGCGGTCGCGGCCGATGCGCCGGACAGGCGAGCGATAGAACAGGGTGCGGAACGCCGCGTCGTCCAGCGCCGCCAGCGCTGCCAGTTCTGGCGCCTGCAACGCGTCCCGGGCCT
>CAXUCZ010000125.1:0-7939 GCA_964249675.1 uncultured Acetobacteraceae bacterium
CAGGATCGAGACCGGGGTGATCGTCATGTTGTAATCGAGCTTGCGGGCCGGCTTGATGAAGGCCCAGCCATAGGTGCCGAGCATGAGGATGCCGTCGGTGGTGTCGACCAGCGACATGCCGGCGGTGAACAGGGCCGGGAACACGAGGATGGACCAGACCGGCAGGCCGCTGGTCGCCTGCGCCGCCGACAGGCCGAGCAAACCGACCTCGGTTGCGGTGTCGAAGCCGAGGCCGAACAGCAGGCCGAGCGGATACATGTGCCAGGAGCGGCCGATGATGCCGAAGACCGGCCGGCACAGGCGCGCGATCAGGCCGCCGGCCAGCAGGTGATCGGCATCCTCGTCTGTCCCCTGCCCGGCCTTGAGGCGCTCGAACCGGACCCAGACGCTGCGCAGCACCGCCAGGTTCATCAGCGCGATGGCGAACAGGAAGGCGGCCGAGACCAGCGTGCCGAGCACGCCGCCGACCGTGCGCACCGCCTCGAACTCGACCTTGAAGCGCGCCGCCGTCGCGGCGATGGCGACCGAGGCCAGGATGACGATGCTGGAGTGGCCGAGCGAGAAGAAGAAGCCGACCGCGACCGGCCGCTGGCCCTCCTGCATCAGCTTGCGCGTCACGTTGTCGATGGCGGCGATGTGGTCGGCGTCGACGGCGTGGCGCAGACCGAAGCCGTAGGCCAGCGCGGCGGTGCCAAGCAGCACCGGGTGCGGACGCAGCGCGAGCAGAGCCCAAAGCCAGGCGGCGAGGTTGGCGCTGACCAGCACGGCGTAGACCGCGATGATGCGGCCGCGGACGCGGGCGGGCCGGATGATGCGGGGCAGGCTGACCGGCATCGCTCAGGACCCTGACCTGGTCAGCATGAGCGCCGTCGGCACGACGGCACGCAACCGCAACGCTGGGGCGGACTTTGGTTCGGCATGAACGAATTCGATCTGCGCCGCTTCGTCGAGGCCCAGGCGCCGGTGATCGAGACGGTGCGGCGCGAGCTCGCCGGCGGCGGCAAGCGGACCCATTGGATGTGGTTCATCTTCCCGCAACTGCGTGGCTTGGGCTTCAGTTCGACGGCCCAGCATTTCGGCCTTGCGGGCCGGGCGGAGGCGCGCGCGTATCTCGCCGATCCCGTGCTCGGCGCCAGGCTGGTTGACTGCACGAGGCTGGTGAACCACGTCGAGGGCAGGACCGCGCTGCAACTCTTCGGGAGCCCCGACGACATGAAGTTCCGCTCCTCGATGACGTTGTTCGCGACGATCGAGCCTGAACCATTCGAGGCGGCGCTGCGCAAATACTACGCGGGTCAGCCCGACCTCAAGACGCTGGAGCTGCTCGATGCCGCTTGACCACGCCGGGCCCATCGCGTGGGACAACAGCTACGCCCAGCTGCCGGCCGGCCTGCACGCCCGCGTCGCGCCGACGCCGGTCGCAGCACCCCGGATCATCCGCGTCAACGCCGAGCTGGCGACGCTGCTGGGGCTCGACGCCGGCGCGCTCGACGCGGCACTGCTGTCGGGCAACCGCCTGCCCGAGGGCACGGAGACGATCGCCCAGGCCTATTCGGGCCATCAGTTCGGCCATTTCTCGCCGAGCCTCGGCGACGGGCGGGCGGTCCTGCTCGGCGAGCTCGTCGGCACGGACGGCCGGCGCTACGACGTCCAGCTCAAGGGTTCCGGCCTGACGCCGTTCTCGCGCGGCGGCGACGGCCGCGCCGCGCTGGGCCCGGTGCTGCGCGAGTACCTGCTCGGCGAGGCCATGCACGCGCTCGGCATTCCGACCACGCGCGCCCTGGCCGCGGTGAGCACCGGCCAGCCGGTCTACCGCGAGACGGTGCTGCCCGGCGCCGTGCTGACCCGGGTCGCGGCGAGCCACATCCGCGTCGGCACCTTCCAGTTCGCCGCCCAACCTGGCGCCGGGGGCGGCCCGGACGCGGTGCGCCAGCTCGCCGACTACACGATCGCCCGCCACTACCCGGAGCTCGCCGGCGACTATCGCGGCTTGCTCGACGCGGTGGTCGCGCGCCAGGCCGACCTGATCGCACGCTGGCTGCTGGTCGGCTTCATCCACGGCGTGATGAACACCGACAACATGGCGGTGTCCGGCGAGACGATCGACTATGGGCCCTGCGCCTTCATGGACATCTACGATCCGGCCACCGTGTTCAGCTCGATCGACCAGGCCGGGCGCTACGCCTATGGCCGCCAGCCGCAGATGGCGGCCTGGAACCTGGCGCGGCTGGCCGAGGCGCTGCTGCCGCTGCTGGGCTCGAGCCAGGAGGCGGCGCTCGCGTCGGCGAACGAGGCGATCGACGGGTTCGGGCAGCGTTTCGTGCCGACCTACCGGCGCGGCCTGCACCGCAAGCTTGGGCTTGAGACGGAGCAGGAGGGCGACGTCGAGCTGGCGGAGGAGCTGCTGCGCCACATGCAGGAGGGCGGGGCCGACTGGACCCTGACCTTCCGCCACCTGGCCGACGCGGCGGAGGGCGACGCGGCGCCGGTCCGCGCGCTGTTCAGCCCGGGCGCCGCCCATGACGGCTGGGCCGAGCGCTGGCAGGCGCGGCTGGCGCTGGAGCCGGGCACGCCGGGGCAGCGCGCCGAGACCATGCGTGGGCTCAACCCGCTGTATATTCCTCGCAACCACCTGGTCGACGCCGTCCTCACGGCGGCGACCCGGACCGGCGACTACCGGCCGTTCGAGGAACTGCTCGGCGTCATCGCCAGGCCCTACGAGCAACGCCCCGGGCTCGAGCGGTTCGCCCTGCCGCCGCTGCCGGAGGAGCGCATCCTGGCGACCTTCTGCGGCACCTGAGGGCGTCCTCAGCCTTCGCCGTCCGCCTCCGACAGCCGCTCCCAGCGGTCGATCTCGGCCAGCAGGCCGGTCAGCTTGCCGCGCATCAGGCGCAAAGCGGTCGGGCCGACCGGCAGATGCAGCGGCGGGTCGTCCAGGGCGATGGCCTCGGCCACCGCCCGGCCGAGCGCGGCCGGGTCGCCCCAGCGGAAGGGCGGCCGCCGCGCCGGGTCGAACACCGGGTCGTACTCGGCGAGCCGGCGGTCCGAGCGCGACAGCGAGCGGTCGCCCCAGTCGCTGCGGAACACGCCGGGCTGCACCGTCGTCACCCGGATGCCGAACGGCGCCACCTCCTGGCTCAGCGCGTCGCCCAGCCCGGTGAGGGCGAACTTGCTGGCGTTGTAGGCGCCGAGCCCGGGAAAGCTGACGGTGCCGCCCATCGAGGAGATGTTGACGATGTGGCCGGCCCGGCGGGCGCGCATCGCCGGCAGCACCGCCCGGATCAGCGCGGCGGGGGCGAACAGGTTGACCTCGAATTGCCGGCGCAGCTCGTCGAGCGTGAGCTCCTCCACCACCCCCTGATGGCCATAGCCGGCATTGTTGACCAGCACGTCGATGCGGCCCTGCTCGGCCTCGAGCGAGCGCACCAGCGGGGCGATCGCCGCGGTGTCAGTGACGTCGAGCAGGCGGCCGACCGCGCGGCCAGGCGCGAGCTGCTCGAACGCTTGGCGCGCCGGCTCCTGGCGGACGGTGCCGATGACGCGGTGGCCGGCGGCCAGCGTCGCCTCGGCGATGGCGCGGCCGAGACCGCTCGATACGCCGGTGATCAGGATCGTCTTCGTCATGGCCGTCTCCCGCTTGCCTGCGTGCAGACATGCGGCCGGGCGCTTGCCTCGATAAGCGATATGATCCGGGATGAGCTGGTGCATGGATCGGAACAATGGTGGAGGCCGGGTTGCGCGAGCTCGAGGCGGTGCTGGCGGTGGCGCGGCTGGGGAGCTTCCGTCGGGCGGCGCTGTCGCTGGGGACGTCTCCGACTGCGCTGAGCCATGCGGTGGCGGCGCTGGAGGCGCGGCTCGGCATCCGGCTGTTCCATCGAACGACGCGCAGCGTGGCGCTGTCGGAGGCCGGGGCGCGCTTCGTCGCCCGGGTGGGGCCGGCGCTGGGCGCCATTGCCGATGCCGTGTCGGAGGCGGCGGAGGCGCAGGCCATGCCCTCCGGCACGCTGCGGATCAACGCCTCCACGGCGTCGCTGCGCTTCGTGATGCCGGCGATCGCCGCGTTCCTCGCCGCCCACCCGGCGATGCGGCTCGACCTGGTGGCGGAGGACCGGCTGGTCGACATCGTGGCGGACGGGTTCGACGCCGGCATCCGGCTGGCCGAGACGGTGCCGCAGGACATGGTGGCGGTGGCGTGCAGCGCCGACATCGGCTTCGCGGTGGTCGGGACGGCGGGCTACCTGGCCGAGCGCGGCGAGCCGCGGGCGCCGGCCGACCTTGCAGGCCATCGTTGCGTTCGCCGGCGCCTGGCCAGCGGCGCGCTTTACGCCTGGGAGTTCGAGCGTGACGGCGCGGAGGCGGCGGTCGCGGTCGATGGCCCGCTCACCGCCGACAACGAGGCGGCGATGCGTGCCGCCGCCCTGGCCGGGCTTGGCCTCGCCTACCTGCGGAGCTGGACGGTCGAGGACGATCTCGCCGCGGGGCGGCTGCGCCAGGTGCTGGCGGAGTGGACGCCGCCGCACCCGGGCTTCCGGCTCTATTATCCTGGCCGCCGCCACGTCTCGGCCGGATTGCGGGCGCTGAGCGGTTTTCTGCGCGAGTGGCGGTGAGGCTCAGGAGCCTGGGGCGGCCGGGACCTCCGTCCGGGCTTGCTTCTGGGCCGCCTTGAAGCGGGCATAGGCGCGCATGCGGCGGCGATCCTTGTGCCAGGCGGACGTGCCTTCGTAGCGCGCGAAGGCGGGAACCTTCTGGCGGGCGGGCCGGCGCGGCGGGGCTGGTGTGCTGGTGTCGCTCATACGACGTCATCCCTGATTGATGCCCGTCTTCTGACCACCAGCTCCTGCCAGGCGCAAGGCGGCAGCGAAATTTGATCCCGGCCGGTTGAACCGGACCCGCGGGCGCCGGCTTAGCTGCCGGTGTCGAGAAGAGGACCTGCCATCATGCTGAGCGACCCGCTGACCCTCTACAAGCAACCGCCGTTCGAGCCGCAGCCGCAGGATTTTCCGGGCTCCTCGCGGCAGATGTCGCCCGAGCCCGACCACGGCGAGAGCAGCTACGAGGGCCGCGGCCGGCTGGCCGGGCGCCGGGCGCTGATCACCGGCGGGGATTCCGGCATCGGCCGGGCGGTCGCGATCGCCTTCGCCCGCGAGGGCGCGGACGTCGCGATCTCCTATCTCGACGAGCACGAGGACGCGCAGCAGGTGCAGGGCTGGGTCGAAAAGGCCGGCCGGCGGTCGCTGCTGCTGCCCGGCGACATCGCCGATCCCAGCCATTGCCGCCGGCTCGTCGCTCAGGCCGCGGACGCCTTCGCCGGCCTCGACATCCTGGTCAACAACGCCGCGTATCAGAAGACCAGGCAGTCGCTCGACGAGATCTCCGAGGTCGAGTGGGACCGCACCTTCCAGGTCAACGTGAGCTCGATGTTCTACATCACCAAGGCGGCGGTGCCGCACATGCCGCCGGGCTCGAGCATCATCAATAGCTCGTCGGTCAACGCCAAGCACCCGATGCCGAGCCTGCTGGCGTACTCGGCGACGAAGGCGGCGATCGCCAACATGACGCTGGGACTGGCGCAGATGCTGGCCGAGAAGGGGATCCGCTGCAACGCGGTGCTGCCCGGGCCGGTCTGGACGCCGTTCATCGTCACCGGCATGGAGCCGGGCAGCCAGGCGGGCTTCGGCGGCCAGGTGCCCTACAAGCGGCCGGGCCAGCCGGTGGAGCTGGCGCCCTCCTACGTCATGCTGGCCTCGACGGAGAGCAGCTACACCTCCGGCGCGCTGGTGACCGTGGCCGGCGGCATGCCGATCTACTAGCCGTTCGCCGGGAGCATCTTCAACGAGTCCGGGGGTGCTTCCGGCGGGCTCGCGCCCGATACGAGCGAAATACCGCAAGATCGGTTTCGTTGCAGAAACCAATCATATCAGTCTGTTACGCCCATCTTGCCCATGGGCAAGATGGGCTGAGCTGCCTGCCCCGGCGTCGCTTGCGGAGCATCCCCTAGCATGGGCCGGGCATCGTCCCACTCGCCGATCTCCAGGCGACCCAGCCGCCGTAGCCGGTGATGTCGAGCGCGGCGGGCAGCTCGCCCTGCTCGGCGATGAAGCCGTGGCAGGGGCCGTCGGCGAGCTCGACGGTGCCGAGGCCGAGCGGCGGGGCGATGCTGCGCAGCAGGGCGGCGAGCGCGGCGGTGGGCAGCGCCCAGACCTCGCCGGGAAGTGCCGTGCCGCCGCTCGCCACGCGGCGCAGCGCCGGGCGGGGCGGCGGGCCCGCCAGAGCGAGCATCCGGTAGGCCGGCGCGGTGAGGCAGCGCCGGCGCAGCACGGCGCCGAGCGCGCGGAGCGCCGGGTTGAGCGGCTGGCCGGTCAGGTGGGCGCCGAACACCGCGATGTCGATCATCGGCGCGCCGCCAAGGTCGCAATCGAGGGCGCAGTCGGGGTCGCAGTCGGGGTCGCAGTCGGGGTCGCAGTCGGGGTCGGGGTCGGGGTCGGGCGTCATCGGCTGCTCCGCTACCGTCGGCTCGACCGACCATGCCGCTTGTAGACGGCCGGCGGCGGACTGGCGATCGTTACGGGCGCGAGCAACGCGCTTGTCGGCGGCGGCGGCGATGCGCATGCTGCAACGATGCGCCAGCGCCGGATCAAGCCGTCATGACCGCGCCCGCCGTGGAGACCGGCGGGCTGCAGGTCGCCGGGTTGCGCGCGGGCTATCGCGCCGGCGCGCTGAGCCCGGTCGAGGTCGCCGAGACGGTGCTGCGGCGGGTCGCGGCCTATCCGGACCCGGCGGTCTGGATCAGCCTTGTTTCGCCGGCGACGCTGCGGGGGCGCGCCGCGGCGCTGGCCGCCGATCCGGCGGCGCAGGCGCTGCCGCTCTATGGCATCCCGTTCGCAGTCAAGGACAACATCGACGTCGAGGGGATGGCGACGACGGCCGGGTGCCCGGCCTTCGCATACCGGCCGAGGCGCAGCGCGAGCGTCGTGCGGCGGCTGCTGGCGGCGGGCGCGATGCTGGTCGGCAAGACCAACCTCGACCAGTTCGCGACCGGCCTGGTCGGCACCCGCTCGCCTTACGGGGCGCCGCGCTGCGTGTTCGACGACCGCTACGTCTCCGGCGGGTCGAGCTCGGGCAGCGCGGTGGCGGTCGCCGCCGGGCTGGTGTCGTTCGCGCTGGGCACGGACACCGCCGGGTCGGGGCGGGTGCCGGCAAGCTTCAACAACATCGTCGGCATCAAGCCGACGCGCGGGCTGCTCAGCACCGCCGGCGTGGTGCCGGCCTGCCGCACGATCGATTGCGTCAGCATCTTTGCCGCCAGCGTCGGCGACGGCGATGCGGTGCGGCGGGTGGCGGAGGGGCTCGACGACGACGACCCGCGCTCGCGCAGCGGCCCGGCCTGGCAGCTGCGCGAGACGGGGCTGCGGGTCGGCGTGCTCGGTCCGGCGGACTGGGTGTTCGGCGGCGACGGCGAGGCGGCGAGGCTGTACGACGCGGCGGTCGGGCGGCTGGCCGCACTCGGCGGCGAGGCGCAGGCGTTCGACTACGCGCCGTTCCGCGAGGCGGCGGCCCTGCTCTATGACGGCCCGCTGGTGGCCGAACGGCTGGCGCCGCTGCGCGGCTTCGTGGCCGAGCATGGCGCGAGCATGGACCCGACGGTGCGCGGCATCCTCGAGGGCGCGGCCCGATTCTCCGCCGCCGAGCTGGTCGACGCGCAGCAGCGGCTGCAGGAGCTCGCGCGGCTGACCGCCGCGGCGTGGCGGCGTTTCGACGTCATGCTGCTGCCGACGGCGCCGACCATCGTCACGGTGGAGGCGGTGGCGGCCGAGCCGCTGCGGCTCAACAGCCTGCTCGGCGCCTACACGAACTTCGTCAACCTGCTCGACCTCAGCGCGGTCGCCGTGCCGGCGGGGTTTCGCGCCGGCGACGGGCTGCCGTTCGGCGTCACCCTGGT
>CAXUCZ010000126.1:0-996 GCA_964249675.1 uncultured Acetobacteraceae bacterium
CGCCTGCGCCAGGGCAACGCCGCTGATGCCCAGCGCGATCGCGGCCGCCAGGGCCAGCGTCTTCATTCCGGTGTTCATACTGATTGCGCTCCAATGACAGTCATCGGGCCGGACGTTGTCGCCTGCCGGACGTCTGCAGAACCAACGCGCGCCGTCGAGGCGGTTTCGAGCTGTTCAGGGTCGCTGGCCGACAGTTGATTGAGCGGCCTTCAGCACGGCCGCTGGCGTGAGGCCATTGTTGCGCAGGCTGGCGACGCTCGTGGCGCCGTCGCGCTTGGCCAGGCGCCGGCCGGTGGCGTCCAGCAGCAGGCGGTGATGCGCGTAGGCGGGGGCGGGCAGCCGGAGCAGTGCCTGGAGCAGCCGGTGCAGGTCGGTCGCGGGCGCGAGGTCGACGCCGCGGGTGACCAGGGTCACGCCCTGCAGCGCGTCGTCGTGCACGACGGCGAGGTGGGAGCTTGCGGACAGGTCGCGCCGGGCCAGCACGACGTCGCCGAAGCGGGCGGGGTCGCCGGCGATGCGGCCGGGATCGAGGCCGTGCTCCTCGTAGGACAGCGGGCCGGCGCGGCGGACGGCTTGCCCCATGCGCAGGCGCAGCAGATGGGGCGCGCCTTGGCCGATGCGGCGCGCCTGCTCGGCGGCGGGCAGGTCGCGGCAGGTGCCGGGATAGCGGACGCCGCCATCGGGCGTGTGCGGGGCGTGCCCTGCCTCCGCCGCCTCGCGCAGCACCTCGGCGCGCGAGCAGAAGCAGGGGTAGAGCAGCTCCGCCGCGGCGAGCCGGCCGAGGCTCGCGGCGTAGTCGGCTCGATGCTCGGACTGGCGGCGGGGCGGCAGCGGCGAGGAGAGGCCAAGCCAGGCGAGGTCCTCGAGCAATCGTTCGGCATGGGCGGCGGTGCAGCGGGTCGAGTCGAGGTCTTCAAGGCGAACCAGATAGAGCCCGCCCGAGTCGCGCGCCGGGTCAGCCGCGCAGTGCAGCTCCGGCCCGTCCTGCCCGTCGAT
>CAXUCZ010000126.1:1006-7877 GCA_964249675.1 uncultured Acetobacteraceae bacterium
CGCGGCCTGGACGTGGCCGAGATGCAGCGGGCCGGTCGGGCTGGGAGCAAAGCGTGTGGTCACGGGCGTGGTCGGGCGCTGCTCGGTCAAGGCATGGCGGCCCGTAAGGGGTTGGCTTGCCGGGGGTTGGCGGCTCTGCAATAAGGCTGACGCGACCTGAACTGTCCACGGTGTTCCGGCGGCACCCGAGTGCCTTGCCATGATGCCGCCGGCAGCAAGTGGATGGGGGCGTTTTGCCGGACGGCGGATTGCATTTTCCTGCTCTGGTGCTGAACGCGGACTTCCGGCCCCTCTCCTACTTTCCGCTCTCCGTCTGGGCCTGGCAGGACGCGGTGAAGGCGGTGTTTCTCGACCGCGTCAGCGTGCTGAGCGAATACGACACCGAGGTGCACTCCCCTTCCCTGGCGATGCGTCTGCCCAGCGTCATTGCGCTCAAGGATTATATCCCCTCGGCGCGGCGGCCGGCGTTCACGCGCTTCAACGTCTTCCTGCGCGACGGTTTTTCCTGCCAGTACTGCGACGAACGGTTCGCGACGCAGGAGCTGACCTTCGACCACGTGGTTCCGCGCAGTCGCGGCGGCCGCACCACGTGGGAGAACGTCGTCACGGCGTGCGGCGGCTGCAACCTGCGCAAAGGCTCGCGATTGCCGCGCGAGTGCAACATGCTGCCCCGACAGGCGCCGCTGCAGCCGACGACCTGGGAGTTGCAAGAGAACGGCCGGGCGTTCCCGCCTAATTACCTGCATGCGAGCTGGCGGGACTACTTGTATTGGGACAGCGAGCTGGAGAGTTAAGGAAGGCCAGAGGCTCCGCCTCTGGACTCCGCTGGGGCCCGCGGCCCCAGGCCCCGTTGGCGTGACCTGTCTGCCGACACTGAACGACTCAACGTTGAACGCTTCGCCTTGAATGGGGTCCAGGGCGCAAAGCCCCTGCCCTACTTCGCGCTCGCCTGCTGCTCAGGATGCAGCGTCGCAAGATAGGCGATGATGGCGCGGCGTTCGTCGGGGTCGGCAACGTGCATGGGCATCAGGGCGCCTGGCAGGAAGGCTTGCGGATCGGTCAGCCACTTGTCGAGCGTGGCGGGGGTCCAGGTCAGGTCGGCGGTGGCCAGGGCGTGCGAGTAGGGGTAGCCGGGCGAGCGGCCGGCGGGCCTGCCGACGATGCCGGCCAGAGCTGGGCCGACGCGGGCGCGGTCAGGCGCGTGGCAGCCGCTGCATCGGGCGACGAAGTAGCGTTCGCCGAGCCCGGGCGAGCCGGGGGTGAAGCGGGCGAGGTCGGCGGCGCCATCAGGGCGCTTGGAGATGAAGAAGGTGTACGACAGCGTGATCTGATCGACGTCCTCGGTATTCGGATCGCGCGCCATCGCCGGGTCGACGAAGAACGTGACCGGCATGTCGACGGCCTGGTGCGGGCCGAGGCGCTCCTCGGTGAAGCAGAAGCACTGGATCTTCTTGAAGTAGAGGCCGGACTTGTCGGGCGTCACGTTGAAGGTGGCGTGGCCGGTGATCGCGTGGTCGGCGAGGTTCTCGGCGCGGAAGAACACCAGCTTGTTCTCGCCGAGGTGCAGCGTGACGCTCTGCTGCACCGGGGTGAAGCGCCAGGGCATGCCGGGCGCGACGTCGGTGTTGAAGCGAACCATCACGCGCCGGTCGGAGAGTGCGGTGTCGTTGTCGGCGACGCGCTGGGTGGTGCCGTTGGCGCCGGTGAAGGTGCAGAACAGGCGGTAGAGGGTCACCGAGTAGGAGGTGACGCCAAGCATGATGGCGAGGACGACGAGCAGCGCGCCGAGGGTGCGGTAGCGGCCGGAGAGGCGACGGAAAAAGGACACAGCCGAAGCGTGGGCATGCACGGGGCGCGGCGCAAGCAAGGGGTTCTTTTTTGTAAAAAAGAACCAAAAAACTTTTGTCCCATGGGCTTCGCGTCGGCTTGGTGAGGACTTATCGGAGCAAAGTTTTCGCTTCTTTTTTTAAAAGAAGCTCTCGCGTCAGGCGTAGCCGTCCGGGTGCGACAGGCGCCAGTCATATGCGGTCCGCACCATCTGCTCCAGCGTGGCGTAGCGCGGTGACCAGCCGGTCTCATGCTTGATCTTGTCCGAGGCGGCGACCAGCATCGCGGGGTCGCCGGGACGGCGGTCGGCGGTGCGGTAAGGCACGCGGCGGCGGGTGACCTGCTCGACGGTGCGGATGACGTCCAGCACCGAGCTGCCCAGGCCGTTGCCGAGATTGTAGGTGGCCGAGGCGTGCTCGAGGCGATCCAGGGCCAGCAGGTGGGCGTCGGCGAGGTCGGTCACGTGGACGTAGTCGCGGATGCAGGTGCCGTCGGGCGTCGGGTAGTCGGCGCCGAAGACGGCAAGTTCGGGGCGGCGGCCGAGGGCGGCGTCGATCACCAGCGGGATCAGGTGGGTTTCGGGGTTGTGGTCCTCGCCGGCGCGGCCGTCGGGATCGGCGCCGGCGGCGTTGAAGTAGCGCAGACAGGCGCTGTGCAGGCCGTGGATGCGGTCGGCCCAGGCCAGGGCGCGCTCGATCATCAGCTTGCTTTCGCCGTAGGGCGAGGAGGGGGCGATGGTCGCGGTCTCGGGAATCGGGATCACCTCCGGGTCGCCGAACAGATTGGCGGTGGAGGAGAGCACGAAGCGGGTGACGCCGTGGTTGACGCAGGCTTCGATGAGCGAAATACCCCGCGCGGCGTTCTCGGTCAGGTAGTAGAAGGGGCGCTGCATGCTCTCGCCCACCAGGGACAACGCCGCGAAATGGAACACCCCGTCCCAAGGCCCCTCCCGCAGCAGCCGGTTGACCAGCGGCAGGTCGGCGATGTCGCCTTCGACCAGGCGGACTCCAGGAGGCACGGCCTGGCGATGGCCCTGCCGCAGGTTGTCGAGGATCACCACCTCGTCGCCACGGTCGGCCAGGGCGAGGACCAGGTGACTGCCGACGTAACCGGCGCCGCCGGTCACCAGAAAACGCCGCGCCATCGCCTGCCCTCTCCAAATTGCAACCCTAGGATGAGCGCAGTTCCGTCAGGCAACAAGGCTTGGATGGTCGGGTTGGCGCTGCTGGCGGGGATGGCGACGGCGCGGGCGGCGCCGTTTTGCATCGTGGTGCAGGGACTGCCGGACGAATGCAGCTACGTGGACGCGTCGGAGTGCAGCTCGCGGGCGGCGCGGCTGCATGGTCGGTGCGGGCTCAACCCGACGGCGGCGGCGCTGCCGCAGGAAGGACATGAGGCGTATTGCCTGGTGCAGAGCAGCGCCGCGCTGTCATGCCTGTATCCGGACGTGGCGGCCTGCGAGCACGACAGCAATCGCAGCAATGGCGCGTGCGTGGAGGCGCCCAAGGCGACGCTGGGAGCGGTGGATCCGTTCCAGCAGATCAGGCCGTTCGGGGCGCCTTGAGGCGGGGCAAGGGGAAGCAAGGCAAGGGCTCTGCCCTTGACCCGCTGGGGCCGGGAGGCCCCAGACCCCGGCAGGTCTAGATCGTTCATTCATCACGCGATTGTAGTGATCCAGGGGGCATAGCCCCTCGGCTTTCTTTACCTCGTGTTGTTGTTCACGACCGGGTTGACGTAGTACGAGAAGCCCCAGCTCACCGGCAGGAACTGTTGCACGTACTGGTTGAAGTAGGTGTAGGTCTGATAGACGCCGGTGCGGGGGACGTAGAGCACGTCATAGGGCGCCAGGCGTATGTCGGCTTGCGGATGGCTGCCGGTGACGGCGCCGCTGTAGTCGACGGCGTAGACGACGGGGACGTCGCCGGGGCCGCGGCGGATCAGGAACACATGGCGCGGGTCGCCGCTGGGGCGCAGGCCGCCGGCGCGAGCGACCGCCTGGACCGCGGTCAGGGTCGGCCCGACGGTGACGAACTCGCCGGGAGCCAGGACCTCGCCGGCGACGTAGACGCGGGTCGGGGCGAAGCTGCGCACGACGACGTTGAGGCGGGGGGATTGCAGCTCTGCCGCGTACTGGGCACGCAGCGCGGCGGCGAGTTCCTCGGGGGTCAGCCCGGCGGCTTGGGTGCTCTCGGCAATCGTGGTGGAGATCCGGCCGTCGGGGCGCACGACCGCTTCCTCGTCGAGGTCGGGATTGAGCATCAGCCGCACGGCCAGCTGGTCGCCCACCTGCAGGCGATAGAGCGGCATCTGCGGCGCGTAGCCGGCGACCGGCAGCGATGGCGCGGCTGGAAAGTCGTTGGCGGTCTGGACGCAGGCGACGAGTAGCGGGGCTAGGCTCAGGCAGAGCAGCAGGGCGGTCGATCGAACCCGGACCGGCATTCTGCCGGCGATTGCGCAATCCATGCGACGCGTGCTCACGAAGGTTGCGTCGGCGACCGTCACAGGATTTCTGGCATAAGGCAACTACAGGTTAAACTTGTCCCCGTATTGCTCCCGCACCGCGTGCAGGATCGTGTCGGCTTCGCCGGTTCGCAGGGCATGTAGCAACGGCGGCTCGCGGCCGAGGCGAGGATGCGCGAGGCGGTAGGCGGCGCTGTCGAAGAACGGGCCGGGATCGTCGCCGTCGGCGGCGCCGATGGTGAGATAGTGCCGCGCCGGATCGCTGCCGCGCACGGCGAGCTCCGGATGGCAGGCGATGTACCAGGCGGCGTCGAACAGCGGCGCCGCGCGCAACAGGGCGAGCGGCTCGGCATCGCGGCTGCGTCGGAACAGGCGTCGGCGCGGTAGGGGACTGTTCGCGACCGCCTGACGCACCCAGACGCGCAGCACGTCCCAGCGCGACGCCTGCTCGAGCGTGGCGCGGTCACGCTCGGCCTGCTGGCGCGCGTCGAACAGGGCGCGTTCGGCGTCGACGGCGCGCGCCTCCGCGCGGGCGAGGCGTTCGGCGAGGCTGGCGCTCCGCGCTTCGGCGGCGGCCCGCGCCACGTCGCTGGCGGCCAGGGCCTCGCGCAACGGCGCCGCCTCGTCGACCTGCGCCTCCAGCGCCTCGATCCTGGCGCTGGTCGGCGCGTCGGGCTCACGGGTCAGCCGCTCGGCGAAGGCGGCGAGCTCGGCCTCGCCGGCGGTCGCGGCGCGGTCGACCAGAAAGGCGCCGCGGCCGACGAAATCCAACGCCGCCTCGACCACCGGCTGGTAGCCGAGCTCGGCGAGCACGGTGAACCAGGCGAGCAGCTGCAGACGCGCGGCTTCCCCGTGGGCGAAGCCGAGCGGGATCAGCAGCAGCAGGTCGCTCTGCTCGGCCAGGGCGGCCGTCGCCGCTATGGCCTGCTGGCTCTCGGCGTCGTCAGCGGCGGCGAGCAGGATGGCCAGATCGTGGCGCGCGCCGGGTTGCTGCGCCTCGACGACGTCGGCCAGCACGCCGATGCCACGCAGCGCCTCGGCCAGCGCGTCCGCTTCCGGCCCGTCGAGGACGACGCTCTCCGGGCCGAGGCGGTCGGCGAGCGGCAACGCCACCGCGCGCCAGTCGCGCGAGGCCGCGCGCGCCTCGCTGGCGCCCGCCTCGCTCACGCCGCCATTCGCTCCAGTTCCGCGAACGCGACGTAGATATGGTAGAGCGAGCTAGTCGGCATGCCGCTGACGGCGGGCTTGCCCTCGGCGTCGAACACGTCGATCCAGCCGCCGGCCGGGATCAGCGGAGCGGCGCCGCCGCCGGACGGATGGCAATAATGGTCGAGCAGGGTGGAGACGACGCGCTCGACCCGGCCGACGTCGACATGGCCGTCGCGCTCGCCGAGGGCGAGGTGCGCCTTGAGCTCCTCGGTCTGCATCCACAGCCGCGAGGCGGCGTCGCGAACGGCACCGTCCTGTCCCAGCGCGTTGACGACAAAGCCGGTGCGGGGATTGCGGCCGTGCACCTCGGCGAAGCGGAACAGCGCGTCCTGCTCGGCGGCGAAGTTCTCGCCGCTGCGGGCGGCGTATTGCTGCAGCAGCCACACCCACTCGTAGTGATGGCCGGGCTCGACCAGCGTGCCGGCGTTACCCGGTGCGGCTGACCAGTCGCGGCCGAAGAACTCGCCCAGCGTGCCGGTGCGCGGGTTGAAGAAGTGGCGGCGGAACAGGCTGGCGATGCCCGCGGCGAGCTCCAGGACCGACGGGTCGGCCGCCGTCGCGTGCAGCGCCAGCAGCGCTTCCAGCAAGTGCATGTGCGGGTTCTGCTGGCGGTGGCCGGCGCCCACGGGGATCGTGTTCTCGAAGCCGCCATGCGCGGCGACGCCCATCGAGGCGAGGATCCACTCCAGGGTGCGGCGGGCCTGGTCCAGCGCCTCGTCCGAGCCGGCGGCGCGCGCGTACCAGGCGAGGGCGAACAGCACGAAGGCGTTGTCGTAGAGGTCGGCGGTGTCGTCGACGATGCCGCCGCCGGGGCCGAGCAGCTTGGCCCAGCCGCCCTCGCCGCGCCAGCCATGCGCGACCATGAAGTCGTAGCCGACGCGGGCGACGTCCAGCCCGCCGGGCCAGCCCATCAGGGCGGCGTGGGCGTAGGTGTAGAGCTGGCGGGCCTGCACGCGCATGCGCTTGAACGGGCTGTCGGCGGAGACGCCGTCAAGGCGCAGCGTCTCGTGGAAGCCGAGGCCCGGGACGTCGCGGCCTTCTCGGGCCCAGAACGGCAGGGCCTGATTGAACATCCAGCCGTGAAACCGGGCTGCAGCCGCCGTCAGACGCGCTCGATCATCGCTCATTGAGCCTCCGGATGGTGCTGATGACGCAATATCGGCAAGGCGGAAGGAAGGCCAGGGCTCTGCCCTGGACCCGCTGGGGCCGTGAGGCCCCAGACCCCAGCTCGTTGAAGTTAAAGCTCGTTCTTCCTCGCTCGGCGAAGCCGATAAAATTGCCTCGATACAGAACCGACCTCAGCGCAGCGGAGATGTAAAAGATGGATTTCAAAGGCTCCGCCTTTGATGGGGTCAAGGGGCAAAGCCCCTTGCCT
>CAXUCZ010000127.1:0-7851 GCA_964249675.1 uncultured Acetobacteraceae bacterium
TGCCCTGGTTGCCGAGCTCCTTGTAGAACGGCACGTTGGCGTCGCCGTTGATCGTCGAGACGACGGCGGTTTTCACGCCCGAGGAGCCGAAGCTCTTGATCCCTGCCACGATGTTCTGCCAGTCGGACTGGCCGAAGGGCGTGTAGTTGATCATCACGTCGCTGGCGGAGATGCCTTTCGCGGCGAGGTAGGCGGCCAGGATCTGGTTGGTGGTGCGCGGGTAGACGTAGTCGGTGCCGGCGAGCACGAAGCGCTTGGCGCCGCCGCCATCCGCACTCATCAGGTAGTCGACCGCGGGGATCGCCTGCTGGTTCGGCGCCGCGCCGGTGTAGAAAACGTTACGGCTGCATTCCTGGCCTTCGTACTGCACCGGGTAGAACAGGATGCCGTTCAGCTCCTCGAACACGGGGGGGACGGATTTGCGCGACACCGAGGTCCAGCAGCCGAAGGTGACGTCGACATGGTCGACCGAGATCAGCTCGCGCGCTTTCTCGGCAAACAGCGGCCAGTTGCTGGCGGGGTCGACGACCACCGGCTCGAGCTTGCGGCCGAGCACGCCGCCCCTGGCGTTCTGCTCGGCGATCAGCATCAGCATGACGTCCTTCAGCGTCGTCTCGCTGATCGCCATCGTTCCGGATAACGAGTGCAGGATGCCGATGCGGATCGGACCGCTCGAGGCGGCGCGGGCGCGGCGCGGGCTGGCGAGCCCGAGCGCGGCGGCAGACAGCATGGCGCCGCTCAGACGTCGACGGCTGATCGAGCTTCCGGTCATTTCTTGCCCCGTTTATTGGCGTGCGTCTGGGACGCGATGCGTGATCGTGGGCAGTGACGAGCAAGAAGCAGGCCATATCGATGAGGCGGCTTTCGGCGGCGGCGGCAGACAGCGGAGGCTTCTTCTTGAAGAAAGAAGCAGAAACTTCGAACCGTCCGTCCAGGCCGTGACTCGGGCGAAATACCGCAAGACGAAAATGGTTCGGAACCGGCAGCGGCGCGCCATTATCATTGTTTATCAATAAGTTATGGAAATCTTGCCTATAGGCAAGATCGACGGCCCGGCCTCGCCAAGGGCTGCGGACGACTGTGCTAGCACGTCCGGCGCGTCGTTTCAGCCCGTCTTGGCGATCGGGCCGGCCTCTGGTCAGGGCGCGAAGTCGCCGGGTGCGCCGATAAAGGTGTTGTTGTTCTGGTGCTCCTGGCTTGGGAGCGGCGCCTCGCTGGTCTGGCAGGCCTGGAGTGCGAGCAGGCAGACGATCAACGCGGTGGCGGTGAATAGCTTGGTCATCTAACGGTCAGCTCCTGGACGACGGCATGCAGCCTTCGGCGGCAGGCGAGCGGGGAGGCCGCGCTCGCCTGCGATGGCTGCCTACTCGGCGGCGATGGCGCCGTAGCCGATCTCCGCCTTGGTCTCCAGGAACTCGCCGAACGCCAGGTCGCCCCACTCGCGCCCGTTGCCGGACTGCTTGTAGCCGCCGAACGGCGCCATCAGGTCGAGCCCGGCGCCGTTGATGTTCACCTGGCCGGCGCGCAGCCGCGAGGCGACGTAGCGCAGGGTCGCCGGGTCGCGGCCCTGCACGTAGGCGGCGAGGCCGTAGGGCGTGTCGTTGCCGATGGCGATCGCCTCGTCGACCGTGTCGTAGCCGAGGATGGTGAGCACGGGGCCGAAGATCTCCTCGCGGGCGATCGTCATGTCGTTGGTGACGCCGGCGAACACCGTCGGGCGGACGTAGTAGCCGCGCTCCAGCCCTTCCGGCCGGCCGGGACCGCCGGCGACCAGCGTCGCGCCCTCCTCGATGCCCTTCTGGATCAGGCCCTGGATCTTGTTCCACTGCAGCTCGGAGACGACCGGACCGAGATGCGCGTTGCCGTTCGGGTCGCCCACGGTGGTGGCCTCGGCGGCCGCCTTGGCGATGGCGACGACCTGCTCCATGTGGCTGTTCGGCGCCAGCATCCGGGTCGGCGCGTTGCAGGACTGGCCGGAGTTCATCATCACCTGGGTGACGCCGCCCTGTACCGCCTTCTGCATGTCGGCGTCTGCTAGGACGATGTTGGGCGACTTGCCGCCGAGCTCCTGGTGGACGCGCTTGACGGTGGGCGCCGCGGCGCGCGCCACTTCGATCCCCGCCCGCGTCGAGCCGGTGAACGACACCAGGTCGATGTCCGGATGGGCGCTGAGGGCGGCGCCCACGCCGGGACCATCGCCGTTGACGAGGTTGAAGACGCCCGCCGGCACCCCGGCCTCGTGCAGGATCTCGGCCAGCACGATGCCGGAGAACGGCGCCACCTCGGAGGGCTTCAGCACCATGGTGCAGCCGACGGCGAGTGCCGGGGCGACCTTGCAGACCATCTGGTTGACCGGCCAGTTCCACGGCGTGATGAAGCCGCAGACCCCGATCGGCTCGCGCGCGATCAGCGTCGTGCCGCGCAGGGTCTGGAACTCGAACGCCTTGAGGGTGGCCAGCGCGGTCTGGAAGTGTCCCATGCCGATCGCCGCCTGAGCCTGCTGGGCGAGGCTCGCCGGCGCGCCCATCTCCTCGGTCACCGCGGCGGCCATGTCGTTATAGCGGCGGGTATACTCGGCGATGATGCGCTCGAGCAGCGCGATCCGCTCCTCGCGGCTGGTCTGCGAGAAGCTCGCGAAGGCGGCGCGTGCGGCGGCGACGGCTTGGTCGACGTCAGCGGCCTCGCCGAGGCTGATTTGGCCGCAGACCTGCTCGTTGGCCGGGTTGATCACGTCGAGCCTGGCGCTGCCGCTCGGCTCGACCCACGCGCCGTTGATGTAGAAGCTGGTGTAGTCGCGCATTGTGGTTTTCCCCTTAAGCAAGGCTTCTTTCTTGAAAAAAAGAAGCAAAAAACTTCTATCCGTTAGAGCTCCGTCCGGCTCGTTGTCCCTAGACGGGCAAACGTTTTTTCGTCTTTTTCAAAAAAGAACCTCTTCCTCAGCCTAGCTTCACGAGCATCTTGCCGAAGTTTTCTCCGCTGAAGAGCTTGATGAACGCGGCCGGTGCACGCTCGATACCCTGCTCGACGGTCTGGCGCCAGCGCAGCGCGCCGGAGGCGATCCAGCTTGCCATCTCGGCCTGGAAGCCCGGCATGAGGTTGAAGTAGTTGGAGACGATGAAGCCTTGCAGGCGGAGGCTGCGGCCGACCGCCAGCATGATGTTGGCCGGGCCTGAGGCGACGCCGCCGTTGTAGCCGGAGATCATGCCGCACAGGGCGAAGCGGGCGAAGGGCTTGGCGCATTCCAGCGCCGCCTCGAGATGGGCGCCGCCGACATTGTCGAAGTAGACGTCGATGCCGTCCGGCGCCGCATGGGCGAGGGCCGCGATCAGGTCCGGCTGCGCCTTGTAGTCGATCACGTGCTCGACGCCGATCTCGTGCAGGAAGGCGCACTTCTCCGCCCCGCCGGCCGAGCCGATCACCGTCGCGCCCTTGATCCGGGCGATCTGGCAGGCGACGGAGCCGACCGCACCGGACGCGGCTGAGACAAAGACGACGTCGCCCGCCTTGAGATTGGCGATCTCGAGCAGGCCGACATAGGCCGTCAGCCCGGGCATGCCGGCGACGCCCAGATAGGCCTCGGGCGGTAGCGGCAGGTCCGGCAGCTTCTGCAGCCCGGCCGCCGGCGCGTTGAACGCCTCGCGCCAGCCGAGCATCGACTGCACGAGGTCGCCGGCGCCGAGCCCCTCGGCGTTGGAGGCGACCACCTCGCCGACGGCGCCGCCCTGCAGGGCTTCGCCGATCTGGAACGGCGGCACGTAGCTTTTGCGCAGCGTCATGCGGCCGCGCATATAGGGGTCGACCGACATCCAGAGATTGCGCACCTGCGCCTCGCCCGGGCCGGGAGCGGCGAGCGGCACTTCGGCAAGCTCGAAATCATCCGGGGCGGGCAGGGCGGCGGGGCGTGAGCGGAGGCGGATTTCGCGCGATTGGCTGATGAGCGTCATGACGAGGTCCTTGGATGGTCAGCCGATTGGCGTAAGTAACGTGACGCTGGACTCGCATGGTCGGCAAGGCGCCGATGCCGCCCACCAGCACGAAGGGCTTGCTTGACGCCGAGCCGGTCCGAGGCCATGCCGAAGGCGACGAGCGACAGCGCGTTGGCGGCCCAGCCCCAGCTCGCCACGCTGCTGGCCTGCTGCACGCTCAGGCCGAACAGCGTCACCGAAACGATCACCCCGAACGCCGCCGCCGTGTAGCAGAACAGCAGCAGGGTCGAGACGCCGGGTGCGGAGCCTGGCACGTCGAGGTGCAGCGTCTGCGCCCAAGGATTGCGCGCCGCGAGGTCGATCTGCCGGGCCTTCGCCTCGACGGCGCCACACCGCCGCCGACTTACAGCTCATGGCAGAGCGCGACCGTGATCACGACGACCAAGGCCAAGATAGAAGCGCCTGGCGCCGGCCTCGGGTAGCTGGAGAGCGCCGTCCTCCAGCCTGCCGCAGGCTCGCATAGCCGGACGCTTCGCTCATTTTCTTGATCCGTTGTTTTTATACTCGAAGCTTGAGTATGTCGCGCTCCAGAGTCAATCGTAACGGGAAACGAGGCGCATTGCCGGCCGCCATCGTCGGGCGATTTAGCGGCGGGTATGCTGTCGCGCGATCCGGAAAGAGTGCCGCGGTGATTAGTCGGTCTCGCCGCCCGTCGCCAGCACGCCGACCAGCAGCGGCCTGGCCAAGCGCTCGGCAGCGTTCTGCATTGTCGTTGCGGCCGACCAATGGGTGAGCTCCACCGAGGCGTTCACCATGCCGCTCACCAGGTCCGCCGCGATCACCGCATCGACCGGGCGGATCGAGCCGTCGACGATGCCGTCCGAGATCAGGCCGGCCGTCTTCTCGGACAGCCGGGCGACCGTCGCGATCAGGTCGAGCCGCAGGTTCTCCGTCGTCGCCGACAGCGCCGACAGGCGCAGCAGCGGCCCGTCCGGCGAAAACTGATGGCGCAGCAGGGCGGCGACGATCGAGCACAACCGGCTCCAGCCGTCGGCCTCGAGCGCCATGCCCGCGACATGCGCCTGCCGGATCACGGTGAAGGTCTCGAAGCACGCCGCCACCAGGTCGTCCTTGGTATCGTTGTGATGATAGAACGAACCCTTGGTCACGTTCAGCCGGGCCGAGATGCGGTCGACCGAGGTGCCGTGATAGCCGTTGTCGTTGAGCAGCTCCGTCGCGGCGCGCAGGAAGCTCGAGCGCGAGACTTCGCCGCTCTCGCTCCGCGGCTGCGCCAGCGGCAGCCGGGTCGGCGACCAGCGCCTGCCGGGAGCGGCCAGGCCGTGGATCAGGATGTCCGCCATGCGCTCGGCAGCGCGCGGGTAATCGGCCGCCTCGTAGCGCCGCACCCAGGACTTGCTGTGGATCATCGCGGTCAGCACGAGGTGGGCGCGCGCATTATACTCCGGGCGCGACAGCTCGGCCGGCGCACCTTCGCCCAGCAGCGCGCGGATGCGGCGGAACAGCGCGACAAAGCCGGCCTTGGGCGGCTCGGCCGCCGGCCCGGTCAGCGCCCGCATATCCCAAAAGTTCACGTCGGCGGAGACCCGGCCCTGATCGATGTCGGCGCGGTGTGCGAAGTGCAGCTCGAGCAGGCGGGTCAGCCTGGCCGCCGGCTCGGCCGGCTCGGCCATGGCCTTGTCGAGCATCGCGTTCAGCGTGGCGACCGAACGCATCAGGCAGGCGGCGGCGAGGTCTTCCTTCTTGCGGTAGTAGTAGGTGACGCTCGTCATGATCAGCCCGACGCTCTGCGCCACGTCGGCGAGCGTGATGCCGGCCAGGCCGTGGCGGTTGAACAGCGTGGCCGCGGCGTCGAGGATCGCCTCGCGCTTGCGCTCATAGCGCGCGGTTTGGACCGGAAGGAGGGTGTCCATGATGCTCGACCTGTAACCAAGCTCGCCGCCGAGGTCCAGGTGCAAGCAGGCGCCGCAGCGGCGACCAACCTGGCGGCCTAGCGAGGCCTCGCCAGGCGCTGCAGCAGCGCCCAGTACGAGACCGGGGCGAGGCGTTCGACCGCCGCGGCGAGCCGGGCGTCGCGGCCGACGATCACGCGCGGCCGGCGACGCTCGACGGCGCGAACGATGGCTTCACCGGCGACCGCCGGCGGCAGGGTGAGCCCCGCCTGGAACGAGGTCCGCGCACGCGCGGCGTCGATCGCCGACGTGGCTGCGGGCGCCCGCGCATTGCGGGCGATGGCGGTGTTGACGCCGCCGGGATGCACCACGGTGACGCCGACGGCGGTGCCTTTCAACTCATGGCGCAGCGATTCCGAGAAGCCGCGGACGGCGAACTTGCTGGCGACGTAGGCGGTCTGGCCGGGCGGCGCGATCAGGCCGAACACGCTCGAGATGTTGACCAGGCGAGCCTCCTCGGCGGTCCGCAGCAACGGCAGGAAAGCGCGCGTCATCCGCACGACGGCCCAGAAGTTGATGCCGAACAGCCACTCGAAGTCGTGCTCGGCGACCTCCTCGAAGGTGCCGCCCAGGGCGACGCCGGCGTTGTTGACCAGCAGGTCGAGGCCGGGGTGCGCGGCGAGCACAGCGGCGGGGAGCGCGGCGACGGCCGCGGCGTCGGCAACGTCCAGCACGTGCGTGCTGACGCGCACGCCGGTCGCGCTCAGCGCCGCCGCAGTGTCGGCCAGGAGTTCAGGGTTGATGTCCGCCAGAGCCAGGTTGCAGCGGCGCCTGGCCAGCGCCTCGGCGATTGCGCGACCGATGCCGCCGGCTGCGCCGGTGATCAGAGCGGTGCGGTCTTCGAGGTTAAAGACCAGGGGCTTTGCCCCTGCACCCCATTAAAGGCGGAGCCTTTAAAATCCATTTATTTAGTTCGGAGTTCACCGGGCTCGCCTGATGTGCACGGGGCCAAAGTGACGGATTGTAAAGGCTCCGCCTTTACTGGGGTCAAGGGGCAAAGCCCCTTGCCTTACTTGCTGAACCGGCCGCCTTCCTGCGCCATCCGCTCCAGCAGGGGCGAGGTCGGAAGCTCGTAGGCGCGCAGGCGCTCGACGATGGTGCCGGCGCCGACGGTGTCGGCGTAGAACATCGGGCCGCCGCGGTAGATCGGCCAGCCGTAGCCGTTGATCCAGACGACGTCGATGTCGGAGGCGCGCGAGGCGATGCCTTCGTCGAGGATTTTCGCGCCCTCGTTGATCATCGGGTAGAGGCAACGTTCCAGGATTTCCTGGTCGGTGACCGTGCGCCGGGTGCGGCCTTCGTGAGCGGAGATGTCGAGGATGGCGCGTTCGGCGATCGGCGAGGGGGTGCGGTTGCGGGCTTCGTCGTAGTCGTAGAAACCGCCGCCGGTTTTCTGGCCGAAGCGGCCGGCTTCGCAGAGCACTTCGCGCACGGTCTGGCCGGTGGAGCGCTCGCGCGTCCAGCCGAGGTCGAGGCCGGCGAGGTCGGCCATCTGGAACGGGCCCATCGGCATGCCGAAGCCGGTCAGCACCCGGTCGACGTCCCATGGCATCGCGCCGTCGAGGATCAGGGTGTTGGCCTGCTCCTGGCGGGCCGAGAGCATGCGGTTGCCGACGAAGCCGTGGCAGACGCGCACGAGGACGGCAACCTTGCCGATGGTTTTGGCGAGCTGCATCGAGGTTGCGACGACCGAGGGGTCGGTCTTGGCGCCGCGCACGATCTCCAGCAGGCGCATGACGTTGGCGGGGGAGAAGAAGTGCAGGCCGATGACGTGCTCGGGCCGGTTGGTGGTGGCGGCGATCTCGTCGATGTTGAGGTAGGAGGTGTTGCTGGCCAGGATCGCGCCCTGTTTCACGATGCCGTCGAGGCGGCCGAATACGTCTTTCTTGACGGACATTTCCTCGAACACCGCCTCGATCACGAGGTCGCAATCGCCGAGGTCGTCGTAGGAAAGG
>CAXUCZ010000128.1:0-7817 GCA_964249675.1 uncultured Acetobacteraceae bacterium
GCCGGCAATCATCGGGCGGGCGGCGCGGCTGCCGCAGGCGGCGCTGCTCGCCCCGGCCGGGCTGGCGGCGTTGGCGACGGCCTGGTGGCTGGCGCCCCGCACCGCCGCCCCGCTGGCGCCGACCGTAGTGCTGGGCGGAGCAGCACTCGCCGTCGCGTTCGCGCTGCTGATCGTCGAGCGGTCGCTGGCGACGGTTGAGCCGCGGCGTCTACCCGAGGCGACGGGGCTGCGAGCGCTGGCCTTTATCGGCGTGCTGGCGGCGTTCGTTGCGGGGCTGATCGAGATCGCGGCCGGGCTCGGTGCGCCGTTCATGGTGCCGGCGACGCGGCTCGGCCTCGCCGTCACCGCCCTCGTCGGCCTCGAGCTGGCGCTTCGGGCGCTCGGCCGGCTGTTCCTGCCGCCGCCGGCGCCGGCGACAGCCGAGGCGGCGGTGCAGTCGCTGCTGGCGGCGAGCCTGGCCTCCGGCGGTCGTGGCGGCATCGCCGTCCCGATACGCCGCCAACTCGGCATCGACTTCTCGCGCTCCTGGGCGCTGCTCTACGTGCGGCGCGCAGCGCTGCCGATGCTGCTGGCGCTCGTCTCGATGGCCTGGGGGATCAGCGGCCTGGTGGTGGTCGACGTCGATCAGCGCGCCGTCTACGAGCGCTTCGGCGCGCCGGTGGCAGTGCTGCATCCCGGGCTGCACGCCATCCTGCCCTGGCCGTTCGGCGCCGCCCGCACGGTCGAGTTCGGCCAGACCCACGAGGTCCCGCTCGGCAGCGAGCCGGAGCCGGCAAGCGCCTCCGTCGGCGCCGAAGACCCTGCCCCCGCCTCGGCTGACCGCCTGTGGGAGCAGCCGCATCCGGGCGAGCTGGTGCTGCTGATCGCCACCGAAACCGGCGGCCGCCAAGGCTTCCAGAGCGTCGCCGCCGACCTGCGGGTACTCTACCGGGTGGGCCTAAGCGACCGTGCCGCGGTGCAGAGCGCGTTCTCCACCGTCGACCCGGCGCGCCTCGTCCGCGCCGAGGCGGGCGCCGCCGCCTCCGCCTACTTCGCCGCCCGCACCCTGCCAGACGTGCTCGGCGCCAACCGCGACGCTTTGGCCGAGGCGCTGCGCCGTACCGTGCAGGCGGGGCTCGACCGCGCCGGCAGCGGCCTGCAAGTGCTGGCGATGGTGGTCGAGGCCATCCATCCCCCTGCCGGCGCGGCGGACGCCTATCACGCCGTGCGCGCGGCCGAGATCTCCGCCAACGCCTCGATCTTCGCCGAGCAGGGCCGGGCGTTGGCCGTGCGCGCCCAGTCGCGCCAATACGCCGAGGGTCAGCAGGCCAACGCCGAGGCTGCCCGCGCCGAGCTGGTCGGCGGCGCCGACGCCGCGCTCACCCGCTTCACCGCCGACCGCCAGGCCGCTGCCGTCGGTGGCCCCGCCTTTCTCGCCGAACGCTACTTCGCCGCCCTGACCACGGCGCTTGCCCGCACGCCGATCACGGTGATTGACAGCCGCCTCGCCGGCCCTGGCGGCCCGGTGCTCGACCTGCGTCAGCTCGGCGGCGCCGCCGCGGCTGCCGCCACCGACACGGAGTGACGCCATGGATGCGCATCGCGATCATGACGACCATGGCGACCATGGCCATGGCCATGGCCTGCTCGGCGGCCCCCATCACCATCATGACCATGGCGGTGGCCCGCCCGAGCGCGGCTGGCGCAGCGCCATACGCCTCATCCTAGCTTTGCTCATCGTCGCCGCCGCCGGCCTCGCCGCCTCGGCGGTGATGGTGAGCGCCGGTCAAGCGGTCGTGGTCACCCGCCTCGGCGACCCGGTCCGGGTGCTGACCCAGCCCGGCCTCGCCTGGAAGCTGCCGCCGCCGGTCGAGACCGTGATCCCGGTCGACCTCCGCCTACGCACCACCGGCTCCGGCCTGCAGGACGTCGGCACCCGCGATGGTTTGCGCATCCTGGTGCAGGCCTACGTCGCCTGGCAGGTCGCCGACGACCCGGCCGACATCCGTCAATTCGTCCGCGCCGTGCGCAACGACCCGGACGAGGCGGCCCGCCAGCTCCGCTCCTTCATCGGCTCCGCCCTGCAGGTCACCGCCAGCAATTTCGACCTCGCCGACCTCGTCAACACCGACCCGGCGCATGTCCGGCTCGACGCCTTTCGCGCCGGCCTGCTCGACGCCCTGGCGCCGCAGATGAAGCGCGACTACGGCATCGCCGTCCGCGCCGCCGGCCTCGAGCAGCTCAGCCTGCCGGAAGCGACGCTCGCCGCCACCGTCTCGCGCATGCGCACCGAGCGCGAGACGGTCGCTGCCGAGCGCACCGCCGAAGGCCTGCGCGCCGCCGCCAAGATCCGCTCCGACGCCGCCCGCGACAGCCGCATCGAAGTCGCCCAAGCGCAGACCCAGGCCGCCAACATCGAGGCCGCGTCCCGCCGCGACGCAGCGGCAATCCAGGCGCGCGCCTATGACGGCGACCCGCAGCTCTACATGGAGTTGCGCAGCCTAGAAACCCTGTCCGCCGTGATCGGCCCGAACGCCAGGCTGGTCCTGCGCACTGACGCCGCCCCATTCAACGCGCTGATCGAAGCGCCGAAACTGCTGCCGCAGGCGCCAAAGTGAGGCAGAAAGCAAACGGTTCTTTTTTGAAAAGAAGAACCAAAAATCTTTTGCGCTTTCAGACTGCGGCAACGCGGACAAAAGTTTTCTGCTTCTCTTTTTCAAAAGAGAAGTTCTGATGAGCCTTTCACTTCCGGCCCCGGAAGCCGAGACGCACGAGACAGCGCCGCATGTCGGCGAGCGTCCCTTGGCCGGTGTTCCGAACGGCCCGGTCGTGCAGTCGCTCAGGGTCGGCTTCCGGGTGCTGCAGCTCGGCACGCTGCTGCTGTTCCTGGCCTGGGCGACGGGCAACATGCGCGAGCTCCAGCCCGGCACTCAGGCCGTGGTGCTGCGCTTCGGCCGCATCGTCCGCGCCCAGGCGTCCGGGCTGGTGCTCGCCTGGCCGCGGCCGATCGAGCAGGTCGTGCGGCTGCCCTCCGGCGAGCGCCAAATGCAGCTGCCGATCGTGCCCAGCGTCGCGCCCTCCGCCAGCGCCGACGTGTCAAACCAGGCGTTCCTCACCAGCCCGCTGGAGGGTGACGCCGCGCCGGCCGACGCCGCGGCCTATCTCACCGGCGACGGCGGCGTGGTGCTGATCGAGGCCGCCGTGACCTGGCGGATCAGCGATCCGGAGGCCTATTACCTGGCCTCGGCGCATGTGCTGCCCGGCCTACGCCGAGTGTTCCTCGACGCCGCCACCACCGAGACGGCCGGACGGCGGCTGGACGACTTCCTCGCCGTGCGCCCGGAAGATGAGGGCGACTTGGCCCTCGAGGCCTCCCGCGCCGCCCTGCGCGGCGCGCTGGCCGACCGGATGAACCGCAGCCTCGCCGTCATCGCCCACGCCGGAGCCGGGCTCGGCGTCTCGGTCACCCGCGTCGACGTCACCGCGCTGCTGCCGCCGGTCGCCAAAGCCTCGTTCGACAGCGTGCTGGAAGCCGCCCAGCGCGCCGACGAAGGACTCGCCGCCGCCAGGACGGACGCGGCGCGCACCCAGCAGCAAGCCGACCGCACCCGCGACCGCACGCTCGACGACGCGCATGCCGCGGCGGCCGAGCGCGTCGAGGCGGCGCGCAGCCGCACCGCGACGATCCTTGCCTTGGAAGCCAAGATGGATGCCCAAAGCCGCCCGGCCCTGCTCGACCAGCTCTACCGCGACCGCATCGCCGGCGTGCTGCGCGCCGCCGGCCGGGTCAGCACCGTGCCGCTCGACGGCGAGCGCGTGATCCTGTCGGGAGCCCAACCATGAGCGCCACCACCGCCGACGGGTTCGCCGCCGCACCCGGCCGGGTCGGCCTGCTCGCCCGGGCCGAGCGGCTGCTGCTGGCGGTGCGGCTCACCCTGGCGATGCTCGCCGCCGGCCTACTGGTGATCGCGCTCGGTTGGCGCTGGGCCTTCCCGGCGGACACCGCCCTCGCCAGCCTCGTCGCGGGCGTGGCCGCCGCCCTGGTCAGCGCGCCGGTGATCGCCTCCGCCTGGCACTCGCTGCGCCACCCGAGCCTGCACGGCGTCACCGACCGGCTGATCGCGCTCGCTCTGGTCGGCGCCTGGGCGAGCGGCGACCTGATGACCGCCTCCGTGCTGCCAATCGTGATGATCCTTGGCCACGTGCTGGAGGAGCGTTCCCTGATCGGCTCGCGCGAGGCCATCGGCGCGCTCTCCAAGCTGGCCCAGACCGAGGCGCGGCTGGTCGGACCGGACGGCGCCGTCACCGTCGTTGCCGTCGGCTCGCTGCGCCCGGGCCAGCGTATCGAGCTGCGCGCCGGCGACCGCCTCCCCGTCGACGGCACCGTGCTGGAGGGCGAAGCGAGCCTCGACATGGCCTCGCTCACCGGCGAGAGCGTGCCGGTCGATGTCGGGCCGGGCAGCGCGGTCGCCGCCGGCTCGATCGACACCGACGGGCGCCTGATGGTCGAAGTGACGCGCACCGGCGAAGGCACGACGCTCGGCCGGATCATCGCCCTGATGCGCACCGCCGAGCAGGCCAAGCCGCCGGTCACCCGGCTGCTGGAGAAGTATGCCGGCCAATACATGGTGCTGGTGCTGATGATCGCCGGCGGCACCTGGTTCGCCTCGGGCGACACGATGGCGACGCTGGCGGTGCTGGTCGCCGCCTGCCCCTGCGCCCTGGTGCTGGCCGCCCCCGCCACCGCCATCGCCGCCATAGCGGTCGCCGGCCGTCACGGCATCCTGATTAAGGGCACCGCCTTCCTGGAGAACCTCGCCGACGTGACCTCGGTCGTGTTCGACAAGACTGGCACGCTGACCACCGGCGAGCTGACCCTGACCGGCGTCGAGCCGGCCGACGGCGTAGCCCGCGAAACGGTGCTCCAGCTCGCCGCCGCGCTGGGCCGCGCCAGCAGCCATCCCGTCAGCCGCGCCGCAGTCAAGGCCGGCAAGGCCCCGCTTCCATTTATCGACCAGCAACGCGAGGCCGGCGGCTTCGGCGTCACCGGCCTGCACGGCGGCCACCTGATCGCCTTTGGCCGCGCCGACCTGCTGACGCGCCTCGACATCGAGCTGCCGCCGCTACCGGAACACGAGGGTCCGATCGCCGGTCTCGGCGAGGTGGCGGACGGGACCGGGCGCTTCCTCGGCTGGCTGCTTTTCGCCGACCAGCCGCGGCGCGAGGCCGCCGAGGCGCTGGTCGGCCTGCGCAAGCTTGGCCTCAGCCGCCAGATGCTGCTCACCGGCGATCGCTTGCCCGTCGCTGCCCGGATCGCCGCCGCCATGGGCATCAGCACGGTGCAGGCCGGCGCACTGCCCGAAGACAAGATGAACCGGGTCTTGAGCGAGGTCGACGCCGGCTGGCGGCCGATGGTCGTCGGCGACGGCATCAACGACTCCCTCGCCCTGCGGGCTGGCGCCGTCGGCGTCGCCATGGGCGCCGGCGGCACCGACGTTGCTTTAGCATCCGCCGACCTCGTCCTGCTATCCTCCGACCTGCGCCGCCTCGGCACGATGATCCGCCTCAGCCGCCGCTGCCGCCGCACCATCACCGTCAACGTCGCCATGGGCCTCGGCTGGACTGTCCTGCTGATCGCCGCCGCCGCCACCGGCTCCCTCGGCGCCGAAGGCGCGGTGCTCGCCGCCCTGCTGCACAACCTGGCCACCTTCCTGGGACTAGCCAACGCTGGCCGTCTGCTCCTGTTCGACGAGACCGGCAGCGCTTCCAGCTGAGCAAGGCGAGGCGCTGTGCTCCTCGACCCCGTTAAAGGCTGAGCCTCTGGCGGCGAGCAGGAGTAGCCCGCAGAGCCTCCCGGGGGCGCGTCGCCCCCGCGCCTCCTGCCAATTGCATATCGTTGCGACACGCAATAAGAAACGTTATGTTATAACGTAGGGAGCACTGACCGGGATGTGCGCCTTACCCCATGCCGCAGGCGCGGCACTGGCCCTGCTGGCCAGCTGCCCCGCCCTCGCTCAAACCGGCGGCGCTCCATCGACTCCGAACGCCGGCGCGACAGCGCCGCCAGCAGTCAACCTGAACAGCGGCCCTCCGCTCCCCGGCACCGCGCTGCTGCTCGACATCCCCGCCGTCATCCAGCGCCTGGACACGGCACGCGCCGAGATCGAGCCGGATACCGGCGCCACCAAGTACGACTTCAGCGCCGGCGCCCTCGCCACCCTGCCGCAGGGCGACAACACTCCGCTCGACCAGGTGCTGGTGCAGGCGCCTGGCGTCGCTCTCGACTCGTTCGGCCAGATCCACGTCCGCGGCGACCACAATGAGATCCAGTTCCGGCTCGACGGCGTGCAGCTGCCCGAGGGCCTGTCAGTCTTTGGCCAGGCGCTGGAGACCCGCTTCGCGCATTCGATCGCGCTGGTTACCGGCGCTTTGCCTGCCGAGTACGGTTTCGACACCGCGGCGGTCATTGATATCACCACCAAATCCGGCACCACCGACCCTGGTGGCGAGATCTCGATCTATGGCGGCGCGCGCGACTACATCCAGCCGAGCGTCTCCTATGGCGGACGGACGGGCGCCTTCGACTACTTCTTCACCGGCGACTTCCTGCACACGCGCGTCGGCATCGAAAACCCGACAGGCAGTTTTGACGCCATGCATGACCTATCGAACCAGACCCACGGCCTCGCCCACATCTCGGTCGTCATCGACCCGACGACGCGCGTCAGCCTGCTCGCTGACGTCTCGAACGACTTCTTCCAGATCCCCGACAATCCCGGCCAGAGCCCGTCCTTCTCGCCGAGCTCGAACAGCCAGACGCCGTTTAACAGCGCTCAGCTCAACCAGAACCAGCGCGAGATCACCGATTTCGCCATCCTCAGCGTGCAGAAGCAATTCAGCACGGTCGACGTGCAGAGCTCAGTGTTCAGCCGTTACAGCAGCCTGTACTACACGCCCGATCCGCTCGGCGACCTGCTGTTCGACGGCATCTCGCAGACGGCGGCACGCTCGGTGTGGTCGAGCGGCTCGCAGTCGGACGCAAGCTGGCGGGCGAGCGGCGATCACACGCTGCGCGCCGGCTACCAGATTTTCGTCGAGCGCAACGTCAACAGCACCAGCTCCGTCGTCCTGCCCGCCGTCGGTCCGGCAGCGACGAACGACATGGGCGGCGGGCTCGCCTCAAGCATCACGCCTGACGGCGGCGGGGCTGCGACCGGCAGCGGGCCGTTCAGCATCGACCAAGGCCAGAGCAAGACCGGCACCGTCTACGGCCTGTATCTTCAGGACGAGTGGCGCGTCCTGCCGCGCGTCACCATCAATTATGGCGTCCGCTTCGACGGTGTCAGCGAGTTCACCTCGGACTCGCAAATCGGGCCACGCATCAACGTCGTCTGGCGCCCTATCACATGGGCGACGCTGCATGGCGGCTACTCGCGCTACTTCACTCCGCCGCCATTCGAGCTCGTGTCGTCGAGCTCGCTGGACCAGTTCAACGGCACCTCCGCCGCCTCGCAGGTGACGCTTAACAACAAGGTCGAGCCCGAACGCGACAACTATTACGACCTCGGCGCCGAGCAGATCGTGCTGCCCGGCTGGCGTATCGGCGAGGACGCCTATTACAAGGACGCGACCAACCTGATTGATGAGGGCCAGTTCGGCGCGCCGATCATCCTGACGGCCTTCAACTACGCCAAAGGCGAGGTGCATGGCTACGAGCTGACGAGCAGCTACGATCGCGGCCCGCTCTCGCTCTATGGCAACGTCGCCCTGTCGCGAGCGATCGGCAAGGACATCGCCTCCGCGCATTTCAATTTCTCCGCCCCCGACCTCGCCTACAT
>CAXUCZ010000129.1:0-7674 GCA_964249675.1 uncultured Acetobacteraceae bacterium
CGGCCGCGGCGCCCGGCGAACCGCAAGCCCGGCGGCGGCGGCCTGCTCGATCACCTGGGCAAGCGCGGCGCCGGCGAACTCGGGCTCGGTGAGCACCAGCGCCTCGATGCCGCGGCCGTCGCGCTCCAGCCGCGCCAGCAGCTCGGGCAGCGTTTCCACCGTGCCGAGGATCGGTCGCCCCTGGATCCGCCGGCCGGTCTGATAGACCGCGCGCGAGACCAGCCCGACAACCGACAGGCCCGAGGTCGGGTCGGCGCCGAGCACGCGCAGAAAGGCGTCGGCGCTGTCCACCGAGCCGACCAGCAGCACCCGCTCGCCGGCTCCGCCGCGTCGCAGCGGCTGACGCTTCTGATACTGCCGGTAGACCACCCGCGGCGTCGCCAGCAGCACCATCAGCACCAGCGCGTGGATGATCGGGAAGGTCGGGCTGGGCAGGCTGAAGCCGGTGGCGATCAGCAGCAGCGCGAACAGCGCTGCGCTGGCGATGCTGCCGCCGACGACGCCGAGCAGGTCGGACATGCCGGCGAAGCGCCAGTATTGCTGCGGCAGGCGGAACGGCGCGCCGGCCAGGATCAGGGTGATGCCGCCGCCGGCGAGGAACCAGAGCGGATGCAGCAGGCCGCCGGCCGGGTCGGCGATCCAGCGGGCGAGCGGCGCCGCGGCGGCGGCCAGCGCGCCGTCAAGGGCGATGTTGACCCCGATGCGGGTGAGCGGGCGTTGCGAGGGCATCGGCGGCAGGTATAGCGAGAAAGGCCGGGGGCGTCGCCCCTTGCCCGATCAAAGGCGAACCCTCGATCCATGCTGCTTGTCCTGCCGTCGCTGAGCCTGCTGTCCGCCCTGATCGTCCTGCGGATGATCCGCGTCGGCGTGCTGGATCATCCGGGCGCACGCTCGTCGCATGCACGCGCCACGCCCAAGGGCGGCGGCGTGGGCATCGTCGCGGCGACGCTGGCGATGCTGCTCATGGTCGGCGGCCGCGACCTGCTGCCGCTTGGCCTGGCTGGGCTCGGCATCGCCGCCGTCTCCTGGCTCGACGACCTGCGCGACTTCCCGTTCCTGGTGAAGCTCGCCGCCCAATTTGCCGCGGCACTGCTGGCCGCGGCCGGCGGGCTGCTCGTCAGCGCGCCGGCGCTGCCGGTCTTCGGCGTCGTGCCGCTGGGCTGGCTCGGCTGGCCGTTGACGGTGCTGTGGCTGGTCGGCGCCACCAATGCGGTGAACTTCATGGACGGGCTGAACGGCCTGGCCGCCGGCGTCGTCGGGCTGAGCGCCGTCGTGCTGGGCCTCTACGCCGCCGATCATGGAGCCGGGCAGACCGGCCCGGTGTGCCTCGCGCTGACAGCCGGCATCGTCGGCTTCCTGCCCTTCAACTACCCTCGCGCGCGCATCTTCATGGGCGACGTGGGCAGCCAGTTCTGCGGCTTCATGCTGGCCGGGCTCGGGCTTGCGGCCAGCCGCGCGGCGCCCGCCATCCCGATCCTGCTCGTGCCGATGCTGCTGTTCGGGCTGCTGTTCGACGTCGTCTTCACCCTGGCCCGTCGCGCGCAAGCGGGCCTGAGGCTAACGGAGGCTCATCGCAGCCACCTGTATCAGGTGGCGCACCGCGCCGGGCTGCCGGCTTGGCTGATCACGCTGGTCGCCTGGTGCTTCGTCGCAGCAGGCGCCGAAGCGGCGCTCATGCTTCAGCGGCCGCGCCTTGCCGTCGCCGCCGCCATGCTTGGCCTGCCGCAGATCGCCTGGCTGGTCTTCGTCTATGATCGGGCCCGCAAGGCGGCGTTGCCGCGATGGTAGGCACAGGCTGCGCGGCAATGGCCGCGCAGCCCGGAGCCGCTACTGCCGCAGCGTAATGTCGACGCCGCCGCCGGAGCCCGTCAGGCGGGCGCCCTTGGTCGACTGGTCGAGCCTCAACTCGACGCCGTTGCCGTTCTTCAGAAACTGGCCGCCCTCGCCCTGCCCCACCGTCGCCTCGCCGGTCACCGCCGCGTAGGTGCCGCTGAAATCGGCCAGGTTGTGCAGGCCGTAAACGCGGCCACGCGCCTGGACCTTGGCGAGTCCGACATCGGCGATCGACAAGCCCTTCACGTTGAACGGGTATCGATGACCATGGAAGCGCAGAACGCCCCGGCCCCACTCATAGCCGATACCGACGGCGATCGCGTGGGACGTCAGCACCACCGTGCCATCGACATGCCCGGGCTTGAGCGGGTCGGCAGCACGCGCACCAGCCGGCCATGCCGCGGCCACGCCGAGGCTGCCGGCAAGCAGTAGTCCGGGTAAACTCGAAACGCGCATCGTATGTCCTTGTTGTAGCCTGCAATATCCTGCTGAACGCAGGATCGGCCGCCGCGTTGCGCGGACGCGCGGCCTAAGACGGAGGGCCTAGGACAGTCGGCGCACTCAGCCGGCCGCGCGACGGGCATCGCCGCGGTCGGACTTGCCGGCGCGGCCGGCGCCCGACGCCTCGTTCATGATCGATCGCAGATCGCGCAAGAAGGCGGCACCCTTGATGGTGCGCTGCACCAGCACGCTGCGGCGATCCTGCGGGTCGACCTTGCGGCGGGCCAGGTCAAGCTCGCCAAGCCGGTCCAGCGCGCGGGTGATGGCGGGCTTGCTGACGTTGAGGTCGGCCGCCAGACCGCGCACGGTGTGCGAACCATCCTGCAGGTAGCAGGTCAGGAACACGCCGAGCTGACGCGCCGAGAGGTCGGCGCCGTCGCGGCGCACCAGCGAGACGATGGTGTCGCGCAGGACGTCGACCATGTGGTCGGAGGCGGGAGACGCAGGCATCTTCTTTCCTTTGGCTGCCACGGACGATTTGGCGGCCGCGCTTGCCGCCGCGCCGGAGGCTTTGTGCCTGGTCAACGGCCGGAGAGCGGTGGCGCGCGCCTTGGCGGCGGTGGGCTTCTGCGGAGTTTTCATCGGTATGGTGTCGCAATCGATTTAGAGGTGTAACGCAACGAGCGCTGACGGTTTGAACACTTGATGGCGCGAGCGCAATAAATCATTCGTTCACACGGGATCTTCAACCAATGAAACGATTGGTAATGTATCGAACAGGGCCCGCATCGTTTGCGCCTCGCCGCCCTCCGGCCGACCAGGACGGTTGCCGTCGTTCCAGGCGTAGACGTCGATATGGATCCATCGCACGCCTTCGGCAATGAACCGCTGAAGAAACAAAGCGGCGGTGATCGCGCCCGCCATCGGCTTGCTGGCGATGTTGCACAGATCGGCGACCGGGCTTGCCAGCCATCCGGCGTAAGCCGACGCGAGCGGCAGCCGCCAGAGCGGGTCGCTCGCCGCCTCGCCCGCCGCCAGCAGCGTCGCGGCGACCTCGTCGTCGTTGCTGAACAGCGCCGGCAGGTCGGGCCCCAGCGCTACCCGCGCCGCGCCCGTGAGCGTCGCGACGTCGACCAGCAGCGCCGGCTGCTCGTCGGAGGCCTCGGCGAGCAGATCGGCCAGCACCAGGCGACCCTCGGCGTCGGTGTTGCCGACCTCGACGCTGAGCCCGCGCCGGGTGCGCAGCACGTCCGACGGACGCATCGCCTCGCCCGAGATGCTGTTCTCGACGCAGCCGACGCGCAGCGCCAGGCGCACCGGCAAGTCGGCCTGCATGATCATCCGCGCCAGGCCGAGCAGGATCGCCCCGCCGCCCATGTCCTTCTTCATCCGCAGCATGCCGCTCGACGGCTTGATGTCGTAGCCGCCGGTGTCGAACACGACGCCCTTGCCGCACAGGCTGATCAGCGGCGCGTCGGCCTCGGCGCCGCTGCCGCGCCAGCGCAGCACCGCCACCACGGCAGAGCGCGCCGAGCCGCGCCCGACGGCCTCGATCGCCGGGTAAGCCGCCGCCAGGGCGGCCCCCTCGATCCGCTCGACGTCGGCGTCGAACCGCCGGCCGACCAGCATGACTGCGTCGGCAAGCTCGCCCGGGCCAAGCAGGTTGGCGGGCGTGTTGATCAGATCGCGAACCAGCCATGCGGCACGCGCGGCCGACAGGGCTTGGCGCACCGCCGGCGCGTCGGCATCGGCCAGCACCAGGCTAGCCAGCGGGCGCGGCTCGCCGTCCGCCGCCGGCAACGCGGCGTAACGATAGCTGCCGAGGCAGAAGCCGAGCACGCCGTCGCCCGGCTCAAAGTCGCCCGGCTCGATCCGCCAGGCCAGCGAGGCGGGTAGACCGGCCGGCAACACGCCGAAGGCGAACGGTCCGCCCTCCGCGCCAAGCCCGAGCACCGCGCCGGCGACGCCGTCGGGCCCAGGCAGCAGCCGCAGATCGCCGGCGGCGCCGGCAAAGCCGCCGACCCGCAGAAAGGCCGCCTGAGCCGGGATCAGCCGGGCGAGCAGCCGCTCCAGGCCATCCGGGCGGACTGCGTGGACGGTCCGAGGATCCGGATCGTCCGAGAAGCAGTCCAGGTCACGGTCGTACAGGGTCAGCTCCGAATCGCTTGGCAGGCACAATGCCGGATCATGCACTCGTGCGGAGGCGGTGCAACAAGCTGCCGCCGCGGGCGCCCTGAACCGATGCGCCTCAAGTGACGTTGTGCGCGCTGTCGCCGCCGGTCACGTCGATGGTGGCGCCGGTCACCATCCTGGCGTCGTCGGAGGCCAGGAACACATAGGCGTTGGCGACGTCGTCGGGCGGGACGAAGGCGACCCCGAGCGGCGTCTTCGTCGTCATCGCCTCGATCACCTGCGGCTCCAGCTCGCCCTCGGGAACCTTGCCCTTCCCCTCCAGCAGCGCCTGGCGATAGCGGCTGTCGTTGCGGGTGAGCTCGGTGTCGATCAGGCCCGGGATCACCGCGTTGACGGTGATGCCGAACGTGCCGAATTCCAGCGCCGCCGACTTCATCAGCCCCAGCAGCCCCCACTTGCTCGCCGAGTAGGCGCTGCCGTTGCGCATTCCGTGCTGGCCCTGCGTCGAGCCGGTGATGATCACCCGGCCATGCGCATGGGTGCGCATCTCGGGGACGAAGGCGCGCAGCGTGTTGGCGGTGCCGGTTAGATTAACGTCGATCTGGTCCGACCAGTCCGCGTCGGTCATGTCGAGCAGGCCGCAGAACGACTGGATGCCGGCCACCGCGACCAGGATGTCGAGCCCGCCGGACAGGCTCGCGGCGATCTGCCGCAGCGCCGCCAGGTCGCGGATATCGGCGGTCTCAGCGCGCCAGCCGGCGCCCGCGGCCTGCACCAGCCGTCCGGTCTCCTCAAGGTCGGCGGCGAGCGGGATCTTGTAGTGCTGCACCGTGCTGACCTGCCCGGCGGCGTCGATGCCGAGAACCGTCGCGCCCTCGCGCGCCAAAGCGAGCGCCACCGCCCGCCCGATGCCGCGCGCCGCCCCGGTCACCACGGCCGAACGTCCCTCAAGTCTGCCCGCCATCTGGTTCTCCCTCGCCACAGCCAAGCACTGACGCATCCGTATCGCCAACGACTCTGCGCGAACGCCGCCCCGGGCGGCGCGGTTCGTCCGCCCGGCGGTCGGCAGGCGGCCGCCACGCACGCGGCATCGCCCGCTCGGAGGCGAGGCCCCCTGGCAACGCGCGCGCGCCGCCCACATAGTCACTCGCCCGGGGCGACCCCATCGCCCGGCCGATCGGAGTGGCCCTACCGTCATGTTGGTGTTGGCTGGATGAGCAAGAGCATCGGCATCATTGGCGCCGGGCCGGGCGGATTGGCGAGCGCGATGCTGCTCGCCCAGGCCGGCGCCAGGGTCACCCTGTATGAGCGGCAGGTCCAGGTCGGCGGCCGCTCCGCCGCGCTGGCGGCCGGCAGCGCCGTCGGAACCTTCCATTTCGACAGCGGCCCGACCTTTTTCCTCTACCCGCGGGTGCTCACCGACATCTTCGCCGCCTGCGGCTTGGCGCTCGACCGCGAGATCGAGATGACCCGGCTCGACCCGCAGTACAAGCTCACCTTCGAGACGCCGGAGGGCGAGCCGGACGGCTCGATCACCGCCTGGAGCGACGTCGGGCGCCTGGCCGCCGAGGTCGCCCGCTTCTCGCCCGCCGACGCCGCCGCCCTGCCGCGTTTTATGGCCGACAACCGCGCCAAGCTCGCCGCCTTCCGCCCGGTGCTCGAATCAGCCATGCACGGCGTGCGCAGCCTGATGACCGGGCCGATGATCCGCAGCCTGCCGCTGCTCCGTCCGCACCGCACCGTCGACCAGGACCTCGGCTCCTACTTCAAGGACCCGCGCGTCCGCCTCGCCTTCTCGTTCCAGTCGAAATACCTCGGCATGTCGCCGTTCCGCTGCCCGAGCCTGTTCACCATCCTCGCCTTCATGGAATACGAGTACGGCGTCTACCACCCGCGCGGCGGCTGCGGCGCGCTGATGGCGATGATGGCGGACCGGGCGCGCGACCTCGGCGTCGACATCCGGCTCGGCGAGCCGGTCGAGGCGGTGGAGTTCGCCGGTCGCCGCGCCACCGGGGTGCGCACCCGCTCCGGCCTCGTCAAGCATGACGCGCTGGTGATCAACGCCGACTTCGCCGAGGCGATGCGCACCCTGGTGCCGGACGCGCTGCGTCGACGCTGGACCGACCGCAAGATCAGCGCCAAGAAGTTCTCCTGCTCGACCTTCATGCTCTATCTCGGCCTCGAAGGCCTCGACCAAGACGTGCCGCACCACAGCATCTACCTGTCCGAGGATTATCGCCGCAACATCGACGAGATCGAGGCCGGTCAGGCGCCGTCCGACCCGTCCTTCTACGTCCAAAACGCCTCGGTCACCGACGACAGCCTCGCCCCGCCCGGCCATTCGACGCTCTACATGCTGGTCCCGGTCGGCAACCGCCACGGCGATGGCCTGGACTGGGCTACCGAGCGGCCGCGCTACCGGCGTCTGGCGATCGACCGTCTGAGCCGGCTCGGCTTTCGCGACGTCGAGCAGCGCATCCGCACCGAGGTGATCCGCACCCCGCTCGACTGGGAAGGCGAGCACGGCGTGCATCGCGGCGCCACCTTCAACCTCGCCCATAATCTCGGCCAGATGCTGCATAACCGGCCGCGCAACCGCTTCGAGGACCTCGACGGCGTCTATCTCGTCGGCGGCGGCACCCATCCGGGCAGCGGCCTGCCGGTGATCTTCGAGTCCGCGCGCATCACCTCGCGCCTGGTCGTCGACGACCTCGGCATCTCGCCGCACTGGCAGGGCGGCTCGACGATGTCCGAACCCGATTACGTCCCAGCCCTGGCGGAAGCATCATGACCGCGTTCTCGACCCTGCCCGTCTCCACCTTGCCCGCCTCCACCTTGCCCGTCTCCACCTTGCCTGTCGCCGTCGTCGGCGCCGGGCTCGGCGGCCTCGCCGCCGCCTGCACGCTCGCGGCGCGCGGCCACAAGGTGGTGCTGTTCGACAAGAACCCGTGGCTCGGCGGCAAGGCGGCGCCGCTGGAGCAGGACGGCTTCCGCTTCGACATGGGCCCGACCATCCTCACCGTGCCATCCGTCCTCGCCCGCATCTTCGGCGAGGCCGGCATCGACATGAACGACCGGCTCGACCTCAGGCGGCTCGACCCGCAATGGCGCTGCTTCTTCGAGGACGGCAGCACCCTCGACCTCACCGAGGACGTGCCCGCGATGGCGGCCCGGCTGGAGCAGTACGCCCCGGGCAATCAGGGCGGCTACGAGGCCTTCATCGCCCAGAGCAAGCACCTGCACGAGGTCAGCGAGCGCTTCTTCTTC